>JAZRKE010000044.1:0-76112 GCA_045646145.1 Acutalibacteraceae bacterium
TATTACTTGTTTCCGCTGAAAGAGTTTGAACAGATGAATTTTTTGATGTGGTTTTTAAGGGAATATCATATTCACTAATCATTTCGCTTACTTGAATTGCAAAATCATCTGCATTTATTGAAGTGTTTGCGCTAACAAATGATATGTTCCCACTCCAAAAGCACGCACCAATTGTCAACGATATTGAAATCAACAAACTCAATAACCGCTTCATCATAAAGCCTCCACTATACAATGACAAATCAGATTGACTACTTATAAAATCGATTAATATGTCTGATCATATTTAAAGGAATATCCCTTGTCCCAACAACCAATTTGCAAACTGTTTTGATTGATATAAATACTGCTCACATAGCTATCCGTTAAAGAAAAGATAACGTTTTCGGTATTGATATCTAAAATCAAAGTGTTGTTCCTGTTTTGCAATGCCAGCAAATTGTTTTTTACAAATAAACTCTCATCAAATATTCCATATTTTTTAGGAATCTCAATTTTTTGTTTGACAAGAAATTCTTTGCTGTTTTTTTGAAGAACATAAACAATAGATTTTTTGCTGTCAACGAAGAAAAGATTTTTGTTTTCGCATTTTACACCCAAAACAATAGTTCCTTTTTTGACTGGCAATTCGATTTTTTGAAAATCTATTGTATTAAGGTTACTACACATCAAATAATGTTTGTTGTCTTTCCTGTCAAGCAAAGTAACGTAAAGCTCTTGATTGTCTTTATCAATATCAAGTGTTCCCAACATAACATCACATTCAGTTATATCTTCAATAACATTCAAGGCTTGTGTTGACAGGTCGTACTGAAAAATCTTTCCATTCCAATCTGCCCAATATACACAATTGTTAAAGAATACCGGTGTGCATCCTTCTCCAGTGTTTTGAATTTTAATTTCGGTAAATAAATCCGTTTGCATGTCAACGATAAATAACTGACCGGATGTGTTAAGCAATGCAATCAGGTTGCTGTATTCATTTTCGCAAAAACAGAAATGTGAAGGATGTGGAATATGATATGTTTTTATTATTTTGCCTTCAAAATCCATCACCAAGAGAGATGATGAGTTTATACACACGAATCCTACATCACATTTCTTAAGCACATAACAACTTCTTTTAAACACCTTTTCTGTTTCGAACACCATCATTCACCTCTAAAAGAACATAGAGTTGGAAATCTTTAATATTGCATTCATAATAATTAACGAAGCCAAAACACCGGATTTACCACCTTTATTATATCCTGTTTTCACCAAAGATTCAACCCCGCTATGGTATGCATTAGTGTGAAGATGTTGATGGAAATTTTTATTTAGAGCAACTATGTTTGTTTTATGAGAGGTTGTAAGGCCTACTTTTGATAAATAACTTCGAGAGGTTGCAGCTCTTCTATCGGCTTGTGCAACAATATGATGGTTGTTTGTCTGTTTTGTTTTTGGCTTTTTTCGAGCATCAGAAATGCTCTGAGCTACTCTTTTAACAGCGTTAAAAACGGTTGATGGTGCAGTAAATAATATCAGATAAACGGTTTGATTAACTGCATTTCTGATATTGGGATCAACAAGATATAACAATGTCGCAGCAACAGCAATTATCGCTCCGTAAGAAATTGTTATTCCTCCAACCGTTATTGCTGCAGCAGCATATCCGGTAGGATCAATATTGTTTACCGGATTATTGAGTCCGTAAGCAAACATATTAGTTCCTAACACACCGGAATTTGTATCACAAAATGAATCCGCATTTAAAAATCTTCCCCATTCAGGAGAATAATATCTTGACTGGAGATAATAAAGGTTTGTTTCGTAATCGTAATTATATCCTCTATAAGTTATTACATTATTACCCAGCATAATCAATGAAGCTAAAGCGGTTTCAATTGAACCTAAGTTTAATGTATAGGTCATATTGCCCCAGGCATCATACTTATATGTAATCATTCGAGCGCCATCACTTGCAGCTACTATTTGCTCAACATCACCTTGCAGATTCTTGACAAAATAAAACATACCATCATCGTTGGTTCTCATTCCGTAAGGTTCGCCGTTTTCATCATAGAGATATTTGATTGTAAGTGATGCATGCTGTTCTTTCTCAGAAGATTGGAGTTCATCCTCATCTGGAGATGTGGTCGATATTTCGTCTGGACCTAACCACAAATAACTGAGTTTTCCGTCTTCCCAATAATATTCTGTTTTTATTGCAGAATTGATGTCTACATTACCTTCATTGTCACAATCATACGAAATCCTTGAACTACGCAATCCTTCAGCATCATATGTATACTCATATTTCACATCAACATCAGGATCGTTATTTTTGTTTAATATTGTACACGATAACAATTGTTTCCCTTGCCATTCATATTCTCGGTATTCTTCTGATACACTGTTCTTATCTCCATAGGTTAACGGATTACCAAGTTCATCATATGTTATTGCTTTATTGTTATAGCTAATAAGTTTATCTTTCCAAATGGTGTCATATGAATAATTAATTGTGTTTTTTGCCGACAATAAAATCTGTGCATCTGTAGTGTAATCATATTCTGTTTTGGAGGAAAGATTTCCACCAGCATCATAGGTCATTGTGAAGGTTTTGTTTAAAGATTTATTATCTTCTCTTATGAGCTGATTTGCTTCGTCGTATTGATATCTGACAACAAGAGTTCTTGTGGACTCATCAAGTCCACTATATACAGATGTTATATTTCCGTGGTCATCGTATTCATAACTATATTCTTTACTCCAAGTTGATGTATAAAATGAGTAGTAAGTTTGACTCGATTCATTAAACACGATTCCTACTGTGGAATAATTATATTCTGTTAAAATAGTTTCTTTGTCAGTATCATAGTGATATCCATGAGGATTAACGGAATTCACTTTACCACGAACATCATATGAATATAAATAAAACTCTTCTGGATTGTTTCGTTCGTTGAATTTATAGTCTTCTCTTACAATTTGACCAGCATCATTATATTCATACTGCGCAACCAAGGTTTCACTATCAGAAACAGAATATACCTTTACAATCTTATTATCATTCTCATATATAAATTGATAATCATCGCTCCATTTTAAACTCAAATCATAAAGATAGTCCAAGTTTCTGTAAGTAGTATAATATCTAAACCCGGATACTGTATTTAAATATCCGGTAACTTCTGAAAAAGCCTGTGTATCAGTATCGTCGTAATAATAATAGGTTTCGCTTTTGGCGGCAGGTAACCCTGAACCGTATTTTTCCAAGATCGTGTTTGAGGCGGATATTGGTTCATTCCAAGAACCATCGTTAACCCAAACACTGTTTTCAGGATTTATTCTTCTTCCAAAAGCATCCTTTGAAGAAATTGTTATAAGACTACTGTCGTAAGAATAATCTGTACGGGTAGAACTTGTTGTAATTCCCGTTTCACAGTCATAGTTTGTGACGGTATCATAAATAGTATATTCTTCTTCGGCGTAATACTCATATACTCCATCATTCTCTGAAATCTGAACATATCTAATATCTCGCGAATTTTCTTTGCGATATATAATTATATCAAACTGGTTTTCTCCTGCGTGTTTACCATATCGCAGCGGAACAGCAAAAGTACAATCATACTCGGTTATAAATCCGTTAATATTATCTGTGATTTTTTTCAGAGAACCATCATCATTATATTCATATTCATACAAAACGACTTCGAAATTGTCGTTGTTGTAAATTTTTGAGATTTGACCATTGGAATATTCATAATTTACAATGTCACCATTTCCGTATGTAATCTTATTAAGTGACTGGTTGTCGTTATATGTGTAAGAAACCAACAGTTGCTCTCCAACTTTAACAACCTGACATTCACCATAATCGTTATAAATAAAGTTGTATGTAAACCCGTTATGTGTAATACTTGATACTTTATCGCCTGCATAGGCATACTCATTAGATATTGTGATTTTTGATGCTTCAGCATTTGAAGTTATAGGAGTTATTTCCTGACTTATCTTTGAAAGCATTCCAACTGGTGTGTAACTATAATTTACAGTGCTATTACCAATAGTTTCCGACATCAGTAAGCCATTATACGGATCATAATTGTACTGTGTAACATTTTCATTTTCGTCGACTTTACTCGTTAAATAATTACCATTAGAATCATAATACTCCTTGGTTATCATAGTTTTATTACCATCAGAATTTTGATATTCTATCGATGACAGGGTGTTATCATCTCTATAGTTTAATATTTCATTTGAAAATGAGTTACAGCAAGAACAAGAACAACTTTCAATGCTTTCACAATTACAACTACAATTTTCTCCATTCGGACAATTTGTTCCACAACCAGTCGAATTTGAACTGTCTTCCATATTGTCGATATGAGTTGCTCCTTCTAACGCTCTGTAGAACTTCACATCATCAAAGTAAACATCGTCGCTTTGATATGCGGACACTAAACACACGGCAACCTCTTCGACATCTTTTTCCAAAACAAACGAACCTAATCTATATTGCTTTTCATTTGTTATTGTGTTATCAAAATACCATGAATACAGAGGTACACTATTGCTCGGAATATTACCAGCAGAGTTTAATTCGTATATTTCTACTCCGACACCTAAATCACTTAAAGGTATAATATCTCCTACTTCTCCCGTTGCCGATATTGCAAATGTCTCGCCACACTGACCATTTATGGTAACTTTTTTAGTTACACCACAAACATCATCTTCATCCGCTTCTATCCACATTCTATTATTGCCTTCGTCATCTGCGAGTATTTCAGTTTCACCATTGTCTGAAATACACTGCCAATTATAATCCGCATCATTATCAAAGTTACCATTCGCAATGAGGTTTTCTGCATCCTCAGGAATGGTTATTTGAACAACCTCATTATCTGAATTATATGTCAAATAATATTCGGTTCCATTGTTATCACGTCGGAATATGACATCGAGATTTGTGTTGTATTGAATGGTTTCTACTAATGTGTCGTTTGTTGTAATTGTTCTTTGATATGTGTGGTGCGAATCAAAATCAATTTTTTCAATAACTGTACCATTTTTTGACTTTATCAAAGATTTGACTCTTCCGGAAAATGAGTCTGCATATTTGATTGTTAATACATATCCATCATTGTCAGTTATCTGAATTAAACGACCTGTGTCTTTATATTGAGGTTCATCTTCATTATAGTATCCATTATAAAACTCTTCTGAAAGAGAATAATCATATGTGTAATTTACTGTTTGACCATCGGGATAAGAAGCTCCGCTTAAAGCAATAAAAGTAAAACCGTTAGAACCAGGCACAGTTGTATACTGATAATTAACTGTATAATTTACATCACCAATTTTTACAATATAATCTTCAGGAACAGCTTCCCCATCAAAGATTTTTTCTTCAGCTATTTCTGCATAGTTTCTGTTTTTATATAAAGTGATGTTTTCGATAAACGCACTTTTTGTCGGATCTTTGGGAGTATTTATATGAAACTGATAGCATCTTCCGGCGCCATCAATAACCTTTTGAAGAATTGACCCTGTATCATCATATATAATTTGCAAACAATCTAGCTTTGTTGTTGTTCCGTTTTCGTCCTTGTTCAAGGAAACTTCACATACTTTGTCGTATGAATTGAAGGTATATTTTAAAAATGTCGAATTTACTTTGTTGGTTTCCTCAATAAAACTTTCACCAAAAACATTTTCGTTCTCATCTGAACGATATACCCAAAGTGCATATTCACCATCTTCAGAAGTCCATTTTTGCCTATCATCTACAACAACAAGGTCATTGTTATTGGGTGATTTGAATTTAATCAGTCTTCCCTCAAATGTTTTCCAAACAATAGTATCAGATGTTATCTCTGCAAGGGAACTCTCAAAATTCCATCTCGATGCTATTCCGGAAAAATCGTTGTGGCTATAAGTTTTTCCGAAGTCAAAAACTCTATATATGTGAGCAGACAAATTTCCACCGTCCACTCCAATTTCTGACCTTTCAAGTTTTAATGTGTTTGTATATTCATTAACATAAACGGTTCCGGCTCGTCCCATTTCAATACTTTTATAGGAATAACTATCATCGGTTTCTCCAATGATTCTATAATGTCTGGTTAATGAAAAACCGCCAATTGTTGCATATTTACTATTGTTTTTACAAGTTAAAATTATACCATTATTTTCGGAGGCCCCTCTTTCCCATTTGTTATAGATATCACTAATATCCCATGTATAGTCACCAACAGCAGATATTTTATTGACAGCCAACACTTTGTTTTTTACTTTTAGGGTTTTATCGGGGGTTGATGTTTTAAAACTTTGACCACTAACCACATAGGTCTTTGTTGTTTCATTCCAATCGGTTAAAACCTCATAAGCTCTTATTGGTAATGGGTTGTTGGCACTTGCGTTTGTGTTTTGACAAGTTACAATAAGATTGGCTGATACAGTAGATATTATGCTATCATGTGCGGTTGTAGGAATTTTTTTAGACCTTATCCACATTGACGTGTAACCTGTAATAGTATTGTTTGTTGCACCATTTGTGAAAACCATATCAAAGTCGTCACTATCATATTCCGCTGAAACATTGGTGCCACCCCTAGCCATATTGTTTGTAGAAGGCAAGGCACTTAAGCTGCTAATAAAGCTTGTTGCCTCATTAGTATCTTGGGGTGTTGTTTCTATTGGATAAATATCTACCCATTCTCCGTTCACATATTCATGGATTGGAGTTGATGATGAAACACTATAATATGAGCCATCTTCAAGAATGTAGACTTTCGTAAAGGCATCTCTTTCAGTCGTGATTTCATCAACAATATTAAAACAGTTTTTCTGATTAAGACGAGAGCTTGCGTATTGTGATATAGCATCGTAATCAGGGCTTGCTTCGATTGCAAAAACACCAGTAGGGATGATTTCAAATAACATAATTAAAGATAAAACTATAGAAGTGAACTTTAACAATTTTGAATGCTTCATTTTCATATTCCTTTCTTTGTGATTTTTATTCGTAAAATATTTTACGAATAAGATTTTTCGATTTCCTTGGTTATCGTGTCTGCTGAGCCACCTGAACCGTAAATGACATACTCAACAGTCACACGATATGTTCCTGTAGATGATAACTGAACGGAATGCGAACCGGTATATGTATAGTTGTATATAGTGTCAACCCATTCGTCATTTGTCTGTCCAATATCAACTCGGCTCCAGAAAAGTCCCAACACTTTTTTCTCAACATAAGTTGTTATTATTGCTTTTGTTGTTACCGAGCTACTTCCCACATAACGGTTAGTGACAGTCAGAACACCAGAACTTGATATTGAAGCACTGCTATTCGTAGAATTGACATTGTTGTAAAATGGTACGGCCTCATCAGCTTTAGCAACAAAGGAAAAACCTGAAACTAATAAAACCCAAGCTATAAAAACAGATATCATCCTTTTGAAGAAAGTCTTTCTCATAATTTCACCCCTTTCCATAAAAACTTATATATCCCTTCATACAATTACTACGCATAAGAAGACAAAGGCAAGTACAATAATCTTGAAATATCGCAAAAAAATTACAGCCTCTTACATTTTGTAAGAAGCTGTAATTAGTTTTAGTGGATAGATTTAATTAAATTTAATATTTCATCAATAGTGGTTGTGCCGTGATAAGTCAATTCAATATAATTTAAACCTACACTCCAAAAAGCTATATGACAATCATTGTGGTCACTGATGTAAAGGTTTATTTCAGTTCCGTTAATCCCATATTTTTCAACGTGTCCATTTTCATTATCTAAAGAAATAAAAACATCTTTTGTGGGTTGTTGAACAAGTTCTATTTTACTATTTGTTTGTATGTTTTCGTATGAAACATAGTTAATGTTATCGTTAATTAATCTATCTGTTTCAACAAAACCTTCGGGTATTTCGGAAAGTGAGTATATATAAGTAATGTTGTCTGTCGTATCGCCCTCAAACAGTAAATCTGTAAACCCATCATAAACTTTATAGATAAACTCAACAATCGGTTCTCTTATGGCACCAACGCTCATTGCGCCTGCAAAAATTACAATCATTGCTGCTATTAAAATAGCTATTGCTTTTCGGTGATTTAATTTGCGTGGCTTCTTATTATTCCCGATACTGTCAATCAGTTTTTCCATTTTCTTTTCAAATTCTTCGGAAAACTCATAATCAATTTCATCGTCACTTTTAGGTATGTGTTCAAATTCTTTGGAGGCATACTCTCTGAGAATATCAAAAAATTCGTTTTTACTTACCGACATCTTGAGAACCTCCTTTACAAGAGATTTTATCTAAAAGCAAACTTTTACCTCTTACTAACTGCTTTTGTACTGTGTTGAAGTTTCGGTCTAACACTTGAGCTGTTTCAGGTATTGTCAAGCCTAAAACGAAATGATAATACAACACTTCACGGTATTTATCGTCCAAGCAATCAATTGTTTCTATTATATCCTGATAATCCAATTTTGAACAAACAGATTCGATAAATTCGTCGTCGGTTATAATAAGGTCTTTTTCTTGTTTTTCTTTTAAATAATTGGTTCTTACATTTCTTTTTCTGATCACGCTTACCGAAGCATTCTTAACTGATTTAAGCAAATAGTTTCTTATATCAGATTCGTTTTTGATATTACATACAATATCCATGTGCGAAATAGCAATAGAACAAAAAATATCATGAACTACATCTTCTGCATCGTGGTTACTTTTCAAAATAGTACGGGCAAGTGCAAACATTTGCTTTCTATAGGTTTGATAAACTTCTTCAAACCGATTTTTTTCAATCTCGCCATCAATTAAACTCAAATAGAATGCTAACATTTCTTCTCCTTCTGCATCCTACTATAATACTACGCATACAGCAGGACAAATAAGTACATTACCAGGAGTAACAACCCTCCTAAAAACATATATCAAAAACATAATAAAGATTACAAAAAAATTATATTTTATTTATTGGAATCGTTCAAGTGTCATATTAAGTTTTATTTGTTGTTAATTGTAACAAAACATACACTTTTTGTTTGTGCAAAAGGAAGAATTTTGGAAAAACAAAAAATTTTTGCGTAACATTTTGAATTTTTTGTCATATGTATATAGAAATATTTTTTAATTATTTTCATTCTATTGTCTAAAAGGAGTTAAACTCCTTGAAAATAATGAAAGGAAGTAGAAAACTATGACAAAGATGAAGAAACATTTCATGAGGTTCATCGCATTTTCGTTGTGTCTGATTATCATATTTTTAGACACAGCCAATTCCCCTGCGTTGGCAACCACCATCGAAGAAACATCACCGATAACCAATGAGCAGATTGCAGAAGCTCTCAGCAATGCTCAGATTGTTCTTGATGAGGAAGACGACAGTTCTGATGGGACAAGTGATGTCAATTGGGATGAACTTTGCAACATTCAAACAGATTGTGACTATTTCAGTGAACTTTATGCATACGCAGTCGCAAACGAACCCATGCCACTTGGTATAGATTTGCCAAATGATGACATGGTATATCTCACGCAAAAATGGTTGAATCAAGAATATGGAGATGTACCTGGATTTGGTTCTGTCGAAGTAGATGGCAAAACCAAATCTGATACAATTAAAGGATTAATCCGTGCTTTACAGCACGAACTTGGCATAACGAGTCTAGCAGATAATTTTGGACCTCAAACTCAAGCAAAATATAAGGAGAATATTCTTTCAAGACAAGATGGAGTAACAGATAATATGTATGCTATCTTGCAGGGTGCTTTGTGGTGTAAAGGGTATGGGGTAGGATATGAAAAATTTCATTACAATCAGATTACCGATACAGTAACGGTTGATGCTGTTTTTGATGAAAAGGTCGAAAATGCAGTAATTCAAATGAAAACGGATGCAGGTTTAATTAATCCGGATGGAGTTGTAACACTCAATACTATGAAAGCTCTGTTATCTATGGATGCTTTTAAACTTATAACATCAGCCGGAGGCAAAGAAACGATTCGAAAAATGCAACAAAAATTTAACAGGGAATACGAAGAATATATAGGATTAATGCCATGTGATGGTGTTTATGGCAGAAACACAAACAAAGCAGTAGTCTATGTACTTCAAGCTGTTGAAGGAATGCCTGTGGGTGTTGCTACCGGAACTTTCGGTTCTAAAACACAAGCGAGTTGCCCGAATATTCCGTATACAAGAAATTCATCTGCAGCTAAAAGTTATTCAGGGTCGTATTATACAGATTCTCAAATATCTGATTTCATTGAATTGTTACAGTTCGGTATGTATGTTAACGGTATCGGAGACGGAACAATAAATGGAGTTTTTGATACTAAAACCCAACAATTTGTCACGGAATTTCAAAAAAAGTTCGCATTGCCAGTTACCGGAAAAGTAGATCTTACAACTTGGTTATCATTATTTGTAAGCTATGGTGACAAAAGTCGTTCTGCTTTAGCTTGTGATTGTGCTACAAAATTAACTGCGACTACAGCAAAAATGCTATATAACAACGGTTATAGGTATGTTGGTAGATATCTAACAAAAGTTCCCGGCGGTCTTGATAAAGATATCACACTTGAAGAAGCACAGATAATTCTTAATGCAGGACTAAACTTTTTCCCAATATATCAAACTGTCGGAACTAAAAAAGAATATTTCACTGCTGAGCAAGGTGCTTCGGATGCGAATGCAGCTATTGAAGCTGCTCGCAAACTCGGAATTCCAAATGGAACAATCATTTACTTTGCTGTTGATTTTGATGCAAATGATGAGCATATAACAAACTATGTTATTCCGTATTTTGCAAAGGTTCACGAGATAATGGAAAAAAGCATATATAAAACCGGTATTTATGGTGTAAGAAATGCTTGTACTCGTGTTTCAAATAAAGGCTATGCTTGCAGTAGTTTCGTAAGCAATTTATCATCGGGCTTTAGCGGTAATCTTGGGTTTCCCATGCCAGAAAACTGGGCGTTCGACCAATTCGCAACTGTTAATGTCATAGAAGGTTCCAATTCGATAAGTATTGATAAGGATGGTTTTTCAGGAAGAGATACTGGTGTTGGTGAATTGGATCCGGTTATTTCAGCAGACATTAAATTTAATGCCGGAAATACAGATAGCGATAATGTAACCGGTCCAACTGTAGATATTTTAGGTCATCAAGTTCCTCTGTTTTCTTTCAATGCTACTTTTACATTACCTGACAATATAACAGTTGATGCTGAATATAATGCAAAAAAGAAAGAAATAAACGTGATTGTGGGTCTTGATTTATATGAATATTCATGGCGAAAATATGGAATAAGAGAAAAGCCAGAAGGTGAAAAGCGTACGCAAGCATATACTGAAGTTAAATCAATGGTTTCAGCAATTGGAAAAGATGATCAAGTCTTTAGAAACAGATATCAGTCACTTAAAGGAAGTTGCAAGTTCGATAAAGGGGCAAAGTTTGGACTTGATAGTGATGTTACGTTTGTTGGGTATATGACAATTGGTGTAGTAAACAACAAATTGGTTTTAAAAGAAGGTGAAATAGGACTAATAGGACAAGTTTATCAGAGTTGGGTATATCCTATTATTTCTGCCGTTGTTTTTAGAATTGAGTTAAGTGGCAGTGTAAATGCTGGCTTGAAAATGGCTTTGAGAGAATCCGGTGAAACGGATCTAATGGGTAACATTGGATTTAGTCCTAAGTTCGGATTAGGGGTTGGCGTAGATGCAATTATTGCAGGAGTTTATGCGGGTGCTACCGGTACAGTAGATTGCAATCTTGAATTTCCGGTTATCTCTTTGGAGCAGAGTTTGGAAATAGAACTTAATATAGCTGGTTATTATGAATATAATGCTCTAAAATGGGGGGAACGATACGAATGGACATTTTTCCGATATCCCATTTATCCACATAAGAGTTCAACTCAAACACTATCTATTTCAAAAGAAGACCTGAAACTTATAGAACCTTATTCACAAGAAGAAATGACAGCAACGTACGATTATGATGTTTTTAAATCCAATATTCAACTTTATGCAAAACCTCAAATCATTAATTTAGGCAACGGTAAAATGTTTATGGCATATATCGATGATGCTTCAGACAGAACAGCAGAAAACAGTTCTGTGCTTATGTATACAGTTTACAACGGAATTTCTTGGACTCAACCTCAAAAGATTTTTGATAATCTTACTGCTGATTTTGAGCCTTCAATATGTTCTGACGGAAACGGTGGTGTACATATCTTATGGCAAGATGCTACTGAAGTTTTCAATGAAGGCGTTACATTAGAGGAAATGGCGGCAAAAGTTGATTTATCCTATGTCCATTGGAATGGCAGTTCTTTTGAAGAAAAAGTTTCAATAACGAGTAACAATCAAGATTTGGAAATGAATCATAAAATAGTGTCTTATGGTGACAATATATCTGTTGTATGGAAAGAAAATTCAGATAATGATGTGTTTGGATTAACAGGAACCAATTCAATCTACAGAAAACAATTTATTTCAGGTTCTTGGAGCGAAGTTGAACTTGTTAAGTCTGGTTTATCTGTTGTACCTACAATAGACACATCGTATTGCAACGGTGAAAATGTGATTGCCTATGTTGCAAAGAGCGGAACAGACACAACCACTATTTCTGATTTGGAAATCTACTATATAGATGATGCTCAGACTATTAAACTTACGAATAATGATATCGCAGACTACTCGGTGTGTTTTTATGAAGATAGTCTTTATTGGATTAGAAACAATTCAGTGATTTCCGTGTCATCAAACAATCTTTCTTCACCAGTAACCATAATTGATGATTTGGGAATGAATGTATCTGAAATCAAGGTGACAGGAAATAATAACGGAGATAAAGCTGTTGTATGGGAATGCGAAGATGATTCAGGTATGGTTTTCTATAGCTCAAGCTATAATAGCGAAACCGGTTTGTTCGGAGAAATAGCACCTACAGAAAAGAAATATGGTGTTGTTCGTGGATGGGATGCTTGCCTGAATGACAGCGGAAAGATAGAGATGGTTTACTGTTACGGAGAATATCAAACTTCGGCAAGAAGCAGTACTATTACCTATGGAGCATTAAATTTAATACAGAAAACCTCAAGCGAAATTTATGATATTTATGTTGAACCTACGGTAGCATATGAAAATGAGTTCAACGCAGGAGAAGAAATATCATTATTTGCGAGTATTTACAATAGTGGTTCAAAACCTATAACACAGTTTGAAGTAACTATTTCTGATGCCGAAGGGAATCTGTATAGTTCCTCTGTAATTGAGCAGGAGTTATCTGTTGGAGAAACAATTGATTTAGAAATTCCTTTTGTAGTACCAAGCGAGATTGAATCCACCAGTTACAGTGTGGTTATTTTACCTATTGATGGTAACGACATAAAGTTGACAGATAACGAAGCTACATTTTCTTTTGGATATGCTGATTTAGTAATTGGAGAAGTTAGAGAAGAAAAAACAAACAATGAGCGACAAATAGTTGTTACTGTTAATAACCAAGGTTCAGATGCTGTGTCCAATGCAACTTTAACTTTGTTCCTCAATAATAAAGACGGAGAAGTGCTGGCTACCGAAACTATAACACAGTTAGAAAGTGAAGCAAGCACAGAATTTATCTTTGCCATTGAAAATGGTTTATTGGATTCGAGTGTTTCGGAAGATGCTCAGCCGTTTTATCTTCTTATTGAATCTGAATGCCAAGAAAATGAGTATAGTAACAACAGTATGTCATTCGAAATGTATCCGGATTATTTAGTCTCGGTTACAGCCGGAATTGGTGGCAGTGTGTCAGGTTCGGGAATATATGCAAACGATTCATATGCCTCGATAAGTGCAATTCCTTCATCGGGATATCAATTTGAAGGTTGGTATGAAGACGGAGTGCTTATTGCAGGATTACCTCAAAACTGCGAGTTGGCTGTTAATCGAAACCGTACACTTGAAGCAAAATTTGTGAAAACTGATCTTGGAATTTCAAAAGTATCAATATCGGGTGAACTAAAAACAGGAAAGAATATAGAGTTTACGGTCACGGCAAATGGCGGAACTATGCCGTACAGTTGGTCTTATTTTGTTTCGTATAATGGCAAGTCAGTTTCATCTAAATTAGATTCAACAGATAACACATTTAAGTACAAGCCTGAAAAAGAAGGAAACTATACCTTTATTTTTAAAGTAAAAGATTCTTCAGGAAATATTGCTACATATGAGAAAACGATAAGGATAAAATCGCTTTATAAAATCACAGTAGACAAGCCTTTAGATCTTTCATCAAAGATACCTGATGAATTAAAAATCAACTATTGGTATTCGAGTGATGAAAGAGTTGCTTCTGTTAACGGTAATGGTGTTGTAACCGGCAAGAGAGTTGGAACTACAACCATAACCGCTGTTACTGCAGGCGGAGCGAAACTTTCTTGGGAAGTTGAAGTTGGCTTTACTTGGTGGCAAATATTCTTAATTTTCACAGGCATCGGTGCTATAATGCTGCCGTTTTGGGTAGTTCCATAATCTTCTTGTTAGTTGTTGATATGCAAATATCTTTTATGTATAATATTATCAAAGCAAGGCTTGATTTAAGGAGGAATTAATTTTGGCAAATCTGTCATCAAGACCACATAGAACCGAACCTGCGGGTTCTTATGTAAAACCCGATTGGAAAGGGTATCTTAAACTTGCACTTATCATTTTTTTCTTCATCGTTTTAGCAATTGTGTTTTTTAGCTTTATTGCGGTTCCCAAAACACCTGCTACTACCGAACAAGTTAAGTCGGTAATAACTGCACAAGGTTATGAGCCCACGGATATAACAGAACTATATTATGAAAGCGATCCAGGTTTTAAAAACACACTTAATAAATGTATATCATTCGATAAAGACGATATACATTTTGAGTTTTTTGATTTTAATAATGACAGTAGTGCGGTTAACATTTACAGTCAAGCATATCAAGAAATAAGCTATAAATACAATGCAGCACACAGTATAGAAATTGATACTCAAATAGCCAATTATTCAATATATCTCCTTGATTCTTTGGGCAAATATAATGTAGCTATATATGTTGGTAACACTGCTGTATATGCGCATTGCGATTCAGAAAACCAAAACGAAATTGACAAAATCCTTGATGCGATTGATTATCTGAAAGCGTAAACAAAGAAAGTCTACCGTCAGCTGTTTCAAGTTGGCGGCAGACTATAAGAATTATAGTTTGAAATTTTAAAATATTATAGAATTTAATAACAGAGGTGTATTATGGAACTTTATAAAAATACAGCAGATAATTTTATTGAATATTTAGTTCATCACGGTTATCCTCAAAATAGTATTGTTTTGGAGTATGCAACAAAAAACAAACTTGCTGTTGATGTTGTGGTGCTTGCCGATGACCTAAAAACTCCCATTGCTGCATATGAGATTAAAGGTAAAAAAAACATCCACTCTTTCAAAAGAGGCATTGAACATATGAAAAAAGTAGCAGAAACGTTACCCTTAACGGTTTCTATGAGTTTGGTGTTCGAGATAGACCAAGCTCCTTATTTTCAAGTTCTTGATGTTTCAGGTATTGTTTATGGAAACGAAGATTATAATACAGCAGATTTATTAAACACGGATAAACTTTACAAACCAATAGCTTACAAAACAATCAACACTTCATATGAAACTAAAAAATTGTTAAGGAAAGCTGATAAATTACAAGAAAAAATGGATAGCTTGGCTTTGATATGCTGGCTGTTAATTTTGCCTATTAGCATTATTTTACTGATTTTGGATGCTTTTGATGTGTATTCGTTAAATACAGAAAGACTAATCTTGTTAGGTGCAATAGTAATAATTTTTATTTTGCCCTTTTATAGTGAAATTTCGATAAAAGATGTTTACATGAAAAGAAGTGACAAAATGAAAACAATATTACATAGAAAAAAGAAGTGAATTGCAACTTATTAAGTTTGCCTCGGATAAATCTCGAAAGAGATTTATCCGAGGTTTTATTTTGGTTGCAATAAAATTATATAATATTAAATTTTATTGCATAAAACAACCTATTATGACACCAATATAATCTTGTGGGTTATTTTATACTCATATTATTTTTAATATAATATAAAGAAACTATGTTTGGTGGGAGGTCTTTATGTGGATAACAAATTACTTGGACGTTATATAAAAGTTTACAGAATTAAAAAGGGCCTTACACAAGCAGAGTTAGCCGAAATGATTAATGTTGCAACTGGAATGGTTGGTCGATATGAACGAGGTGAAACAGTTCCTGGAAGAGATATGGTTTTTGAACTTGCAAGGGTGTTGGAATTTTCCCTTGATGCTTTAATTTTTAAATCAGAAAATATCGGAAAAAGTATTTTTTCTGATGACTTTATGGAAAAGATGAACAAACTAACAATTTTGGAACAAAAAGCAGCAATTAATGCGGCTGAAGCAGTTGTTGATACATTTCTCGAAAAATAAATTCACATAGTTTTTTGTAAAGGTGGTGATATGCGTTGATAAGTGAAAATCGTATTAAAGAAATATGCGATTTGTACTACAAAGACGTATATCGCTACTGTTTTTCTTTTGTCAAAAATGTTGATGATTCTCAAGATATAGCACAGGATACATTTAAGTTATTAATCGAGAAATCTTTCGAACTTCAAGACAAAAACATAAAAGCATGGCTTTATTCAGTTGCTTTAATAAAAATCAAACAACATAATACAAATCAATCTGCAAACAATCAATATATATCTTTTGATGACAAAGATAGTTGGTTGTTGTATGACGAAGACGAGATGTACACTATTGAAGATATAATCTCCCAACACATATATGATGCAGAAAGAATTCAAGATGAAAAACAAAAAATACTTAATTCACTAAGCGAAAGCGAACGAGAATTGTATGAAGAAGCTTATGTTAAAAAGAAAAAGTATAAGGATATAGCAAGAGAAAAAGGTGTAAGTGATAAGACTATAAATGTCCAAACATTTAGGCTTAGAAACAAGGTAAGAGCAATTGTAAAAAGCATTTTTGATTTTTGCTTTATATTTTTACTATTAATGTAATGTAATCTTTTAATATTTCTTTGTATATGTCATATGAAGGGAGGTTAAAAGTTAGCAAAACTATAACAAAAGAAAGGAGATGAATAAACCGTGTCAATCGAACGCATTAACAATGACGAGTCGAATCAGGCTCTCCTCAAAAAGTTAAGAGCAATTATAGAAATTGAAACTTCAAAACCGATTTCGGAACAAGATATTGACCTCATTGATGAGTGCGTCGATTATCTCATGGAATTAGAAAACGGTATAGAGTTATCTGATGAGGAACTAAAAAACGGCAAGGAACAAATTTATATGTTGCTTGACAAAAAGGAAAAAACTCAAAAGAAGATCAAGCTTAAAGGGTTATTAATTGCTGCATGTTTGGTTGTTATAATGCTTTTAGCTAATTTCGTTGCCTTGGCATGTGGCATTGATACAATTTCCATTCTTAAAGAGTGGGGGCATAACATTGTTGAAATGTTTGAAGGCGAAAAAGAAGAGGTTGGTGAAATAACAATTATTAAGGAGAACGAAAGCATATCTTTTGACTCTTTAGGTGATTTTAAAAAGAACACAAATTTTGAAATTCTTGTTCCCACAGTATTTCCTGAAGGGACAAAACTTGAAAAAGTAAAAATTACCGGCTCGTATGATATGAATAATAATTATATTCCTAACTATCATTCAATATTTTTTGTTACAAACAATCCTCAAACAAGTATTATTGTACATACAAATCCGGATTATCCCAAAGGATTTATGAATGAACCATCTTTGAACAAGGAAGAAATTTGTGGATATACTTGTTACTTTTTTGTTGAAGATTCAACAATACAGTGCACCTTGGTTAATCAAAACATTACTTACATAATAAAAGCACCAAATCGTTCGGATTTAGAATGTGTGCTTGAGAATTTAAAGGAGAATTTATCATGAGTTTCAAAAAAATTATTTCATTTATTTTGGCAGCTGTTTTTGCCATTTGTTCATTTCAAACAATAGCTTTTGCAGAAAGCAATACTAATAATTGCGAGAATGTTACATTTGAATTTCATAATGAAGTGTCAGACGAAACAAAAGAACGTATAATTGCTCATTTTTATGGCGAAGATGAAAACATAATTTCATCAAGAGGTATTACATGTACACTTTTTGGTCATAAACTTGATACAGGAACAACATCTGTTGTTACTCATAATGTTAGATCATCTGCGCCTCGATGCTTAAGAGAAACTTTTGATTATGAGATTTGTACTCGTTGCGACTATTCAGAATACACACTGATTGGTAGTGAGTATATTTATTGCCATTAATAATCTAGCGGTCCACCTTCGGGTGGACTGTTGTTTTATGAAAATAAAAAGGATGATATAAATGATTTTGATTTCTTGTGTTGATGAGCATATGGGCATTATGTTTAACGGTAGAAGACAAAGCCAAGATAGTGCTTTGCGTGAAAGAATAGTTCAGATTTCATCCAAATCTAAACTTTGGATGAACCGATATTCTGAAACACAGTTCAAAGAAAACAATGAATCACACATTAATATTTCAGATTACTTTTTGAATGAAGTTGTTAGCGGTGAATTTTGCTTTGTAGAGGATAAGCGAGTGAAAAAATATGAATCTTCTATTGAAATTATAATTCTTTACAAATGGAATAAATCCTATCCTTCAGATATGTTTTTTGATATTGACTTAAGTGAATGGAAGTGTGTAAGGTCAACAGATTTTGCAGGAAGTTCTCACGAAAGAATTACAGAGGAGATATACACTAGAAATGATTAGTTTTGTCAAAAAGTTGTTTGAAAAATATAAAACTCTTAAAAAGTATCCTAAATTCATTATAACTACAGTTTTTTCTTGTCTTTTAGTTAGCTCTTTGATTTTTGATTGGGCAATGATTGAAGTGATTAGAAATCCTGAAGATTATACAACAACCAGTTTAATGGAAACAGTTATTGAATCTCAAAAACACTTATATGAAACTTCATCTGATGAGCAATCTACTGTTACAGATATACAATCAGAAATTAATAATAGTTTGGAGATAATATTAAGCACCTCTGCAGATATACCAAGCTCATACTACACAAAAGAAAATCACACTCAATTAGCTGCTATTGGTAAGAATGCATTATCTGATATCCCTTCTTTTAAGGATAAACCATATGTTGTTTTAAATAACAATCAACCTTATTTTGAGTCTTCGGATTATACTACTGATTCGTTTGAATATTACAGTTCACTTGATAATCAAGGTCGTTGCGGTGTTGTGTACGCTTGTATAGGAAAAGATATAATGCCAACCGGAGAACGAGGCGAAACTGGTCAAATAAAACCTACAGGATGGCATACTGTAAAGTACGATATTGTTGATGGAAAGTTTTTGTATAACCGTTGTCACTTGATAGGTTGGCAACTTACAGGCGAAACTTCAAATGAAAGGAATTTAATAACTGGAACACGGTACTTGAACATTCAAGGAATGCTGCCATTTGAAAACATGGTTGCGGACTATATAAAAGAAACTGAAAATCATGTATTATATCGTGTAACACCTTGCTTTGAAAAAAACAATCTTTTGGCACACGGAGTACAGATAGAAGCTTATTCCGTTGAAGATGATGGCGCAGGTATTTGCTTTAATGTTTTTTGCTACAATGCCCAACCGGGTATAACTATTGACTATTCTTCGGGAAACAGCAAGTTGATAAATGACACTTCTGAAAATACCACTCCAAAAATCACAGAAAAAGTCAGTAAATCAACAACTCAAAAACCTACATCTAATAGTTCGGTAGAAAAGGCAGATTATGTGGCAAACACTAACACAGGTAAATTCCATTACCCAAGCTGTTCATCTGTTGACGATATGAAAGAGGAAAACAAGATGTTATTCAATGGAACACGAGATGAATTGGTTTCGGATGGATACATACCATGTAAACGTTGTTGTCCATAAATAAATCATATTGAAAAGGAAAGCAATTTATTATTGCTTTCCTTTTTTTAAAAAATTATGTAATCTTTTGTTGTTTTTTAGTATATGTTTTTAGGGAGACTTTTAAATAATAAAAAATGAGGTAAAAATTATGGACTTTATTAAAGACATTGACGAGAAAGAAAAAAAAGAGCTTGTAAAAAACATTACTGATTTTTATAATCAAAACAAAGAAAACTGTGACCAATATTATGAAATAGCTCGTTCAACTAAAGGAATATATACAGAGATTAAATGTGAAAAAGAGTATAAAGAATATTTAGTTAAATCTTCAGTAGTTATTCTTACTGCAAACCCATTTGAAAAGAATATTTTACATATGATTGCTAAAGGGAAAAATAAAATTAAACACATTCAGGTAAATTGTTCTAATAACGAATCTTGTCCGTTGCATATAAACATCTATTTCTTTTCAATTGGTGAGTTCAATGTTATGCATTTAGAAGGAGCTCAAACTGGTTCCTATTCTATTGGTGGTTCAGCGGATTTGGTTAGATATGTTATTGGCAATCCTTTTTGTTACCCTTCTTGTATCATTTCTTTTGGAATTTGTTTTGGAAATGATTATAAAAAGCAATCATTGGGTGATACAATTATTTCTAGGAAAGTTTACCCATATTTTATTTCTGCTAAAGTTAACGACTTGGGATTAACAATAGCTGATAACAATATTTTTAAGATTAACGATAAATTAGATTCACGTCTAAAGTTTCTTGAAGGACAAAACTATTTTGAGTCAGATCATGTTTTTTATGGCAATATAATAACTGGTGAAGCTGTAATAAACAATGCGATTGTCAAAGAAATATTTACGAAAGCTGCGACTAACCAACCAATACTGGGTGGAGAAATGGAAAGTTATGGCTTATTTAAAGAATGTCAAGGTTTTTCTTTTTCATTACCATGTTTAACCTTGAAGTCCATTTGTGACTGGGGTGTAGCCAAAAACATAGATGACTTTATAGAATATGAATATCCTGATAATTTGAAAGATAGAATCCAAGCCTATACTGCTAAAATAGCATACGATGTTTTGGAAAAACTGTTTTGTGCATATGCGGGTATATTGGACAAATCAATATATGACAAATATTTAGAAAGTATAAAAAATTTAAAGACCAACAAAAGCTATGCATTGACAGAGGGTGCTTTAAAAAGAATTACTAAAAATCATCAATCTGATTATGGTAAAACAATTTTTCCTGACTGTATAGATTTTTTAATCTCTCTGTTCGTTTCAGAGAAAATTTTAGGAAAAACTGATTCAAAAAATGTATATAAAATAAATTGAAAGGATGTTATATATTTTATGTCGGAAAATATAATAAAGATAACAATAAATAATCTGTTAAAAGCTGATTCTTTTACCCAAGATTATACAGTCGTGGACACTATGTCTGCTGATAATGATCGAAAATTAATAGAGAATAACCAAGTTTTTTTTGAACATATATATGAAGGTAAGCAACATTATCTAACGATAAACGGTGAGAATTATTTTGGTAAGAAAATTGATGATTGGATGCGAAAAGAAGTTGAGCAATCAAATAATAGCCTTTTATTGATTGTTGAAGGTTACGCAGGTTGTGGCAAATCAACATGGGTCCAGTCATTTTTGTATAACCACTTTGGTAACGAAAACTACAAATACAGTTATTATAATTATGATGTTGGAACACATTATAGTGAATGTGACAAAACAAATCCTATTAAAGAATTTATATTAAATGGATTAATTGAACAGATGGCTAATGTGTTGCTTACTAAAGATGGCGAAGAAATCTTTAAAATATTTAAAGATTTAACCATTAATCCGAAACTTGAAGGTCTTGATGTTAATAGGGGTCTTTGGATGTCTTTTTCAAACACTGAATCTGTTAATACAAGTGTTGAAAAGCTTTGTGAACATCCGGAAAATCTGAAATCGGCATTTACAGATTTTTTTATTTCTATTTATACACAACTTCAGAATGAAGAATTCAACATTTACAGACTTTTATGTTTGGATTATTTGTGGAGATTAGCTCAATATATTGTTAATCCTAACAAGTACAGAAACAATTTATATGTTTGTTATGATAATTTAGATGCAATCTATAACAACAATATATTATGTGAATTCAGAGATAAGCTGATTATTTTCAGATATAATTTATCAATATTTATTAATGCTTTAAACGAAATTAAATATTGCAGATTTAAAATTCCTCCTTTTATTATTTTTACAACATATCGCAAAATAACCGAAAGTCGAACTAGAAGTTCAAATTTGGAAATGGTAGATGACACAAAAAACGATAAAAGATTTGTAAAAAACATTGAAATTTCTAATTTATATAATTATCAGGAAATTGTTAAGAGACGTATAAACCATTTTAGAAAAAAACTTGATTCTGATAATATAGGCGGTGAAATGACAAATGTTTTAATGTCTCAAATGCTTGATATTGAAGAATTATTGACTGTGGATTTCTTTTCTAAAGGTTATTCTAAATTGTGGAATAACAATTTCCGTTCTTGTAGTAATGTTCTGTCTAGAATAATTGAAAAATATGATGATGATGTTCAAAAATGCAAAGATTTGATAAAAGCGAAATCTGATGGATTTAATGACACAAAATCATGTTATTATGGAGCAAGTTCGGTTTTTTTGAATGTTATATGTAAAGTTTTATGTGAAGAAAGAATTTGGGATCCTGATCATCTTGATCTTGTAAATCATACAAGAGAAGCATCTGCTCAAAAAACATCTCTTTCAAGACTTATACTTACCCTTCTCTCCAATAACGAAAACATATCTATACCTATTTCATATGTTTTTGAAAAATTTGAGAAAGTTTTTGATTATAAATATATTTGTAAAGTTATGGGACAGATGCTGACAAGAGCTCCTGATGAAATATGGAGAAGACCTATATATTACTCAAAAAATTCTTTCGTCAATGAAAGTCAGATATTTGATGATCTTTTAAATCAACACTGTTTATCAGATAAAGGTGAAACAAACTCACTAGTTGAGTTCGCCATTTGCGAAAGTGGAAAAACATTTATTGAAAAAATTGTTCCTCATTTTGAATTTTATTCTGCAAGATTAACATCGATGCAACCTTCACTTTATTGTATTGATGCTTATGAAGATTTGGAAACAGTTTTATCTACGGTTTTTTGTCAGATTAGCAATTGTGCCTCAAATCAAAAGGACTTTATAAACGATTACATTGATAAATATGGTATTGATATTGAAAAGTATATGCAGCTTGATTTCCACCCTAAAACAAACAAAAAAAATAGTCAGTTACATATTGAAAGAATTATCTTTTCTCATATTTCTTACTTGAATTATTATAGATTGCACTTGATTAATAGTGATAGTAATGATGAAAAATCGGAAAAAACAATTAAATTTAATGATATTGTTCTTTTATACATATCACAATATCTGGAATTGTATTTTAACCATATTGTAAGTTTTTCTTCCGAAAGAAAGCAAATTGCTGAAACTATGAAAGTGAAAGTTGATAAAGCGATTAATGGCGAAGAAAATATGAGGTATATTTCAATAGATGTTGATTAAATAGTATATGTATTAATAAACAAGTCAGCAATGGATGACTTCTTAAGTAGAAGATTATCTGTTGTTGGCTTTTTCTTTTTAACAAGTGTAAACAATCTATGAACAGAGTATTAACTTTTTAGCAATTGTTGAAAAGTTTGCAACTAATAAAGTTTATGTTTCTTTTACAGAATCCAGGAGAGGAGGTGTATGGCTATTTCGAATTCATCAAAACGACAAGAGAAGATCCTTGAGATTTTAAGCATTCGGCGTTTTGATACGATTGCTAATCTGGCTGATGAGTTTGGAGTTAGTCGATACACCATAATGAGAGATATTAGAATCTTGATTGAATATTCTCCTATTTATACTGTGAGAGGCCCGGCTGGCGGTGTTTATTTTGAAAAAGATTGTTTTTACACAAAAAGTGAATATGCAGCAAATAGATATTTGTCGGACAAGCAAGAGAAAACCATTCGAGATATAATTGAAGGTTTACCTCCTAATATTTCGGAATTACATAGTATATTAATTGATTTTGCTAGACCTAAATAGATATCTGCTTTCTCCTCCATTGAACATGAAAAAAGAAGTTCTTTTCATCTCAACCCAAAGGAGAAATGATATAATTTTTATCTTTTTAGCAGGTAACAGTTTAATTCCTGCTAACTAGATTATTTGAACATTGACAATAAAATAAAAAATTATTCTTGCAACAAATTCAAGAGATGAGCCTTTTTGAAAGATACGCCATGACCATTAGCGAGCGAGAAATATCTTATTCAAAAGAATCAATTTGCAACTGATTTGGCGATGATATCCTTGGATAGAAAACTCTCCATCGGCTGTATTTCGAGCGTGATAACAACCGTCGCAAGATACAGGGTGCGTGACCTCGTAAGTAAATCGGGGGTGTAAAACGAGTGCAGAAGCAAAACTGCAGCTTGAATAATTAGAACAAAGGCAGAAAAATATGTCAGTGGTATTGGGACATATTTTTGTGCTTTTGTTCTATACAATTTGATTACTTATGTGGAGTGATTTTATGAACAGTTTGTTTGATAAGCAACTTTCCAACAATTCATCAAGAGTGTATTCGGATGTAATGAGTGTTGAAGAGATGTGTTCTTTTTTGAAGATTAGCAAAAAAACCGGGTATAAACTTTTAAGAGAAGAAAAAATAAAAAGCCTACGAATTGGCAGGATATATAGAATTTCTAAAATTCATATTTATGCTTATTTAAATTGCAATATGTGACATCGTTGTGTTTTGTTTTAAACCTTACTATAATGGTTACATAAACATTCAATAACAATGTGCTACATAAAAAAGGAGGTTAAACAGATTGGTAGCAGGACATCTTTCTGAAAAGAAAGGTTATTATTATGCGGTAATTAGTTTTAACGATATCCAAGGAAAACGAAAGACAAAATGGTATTCAACCGGTCTTCCTGTGAAAGGTAATAAAAAGAAAGCAGAAGCAATGCTTACTGACATCAGGTGTAATTTCAAAATTCCCAAAGGGAACGAATTGAATGATGATATGCTTTTTTCGGATTATCTTGAAGTATGGCTTACAATTGTAAAATCTACTGTAGCAGTTACAACATATTCATCATATTGCAGTATGGTAAGAAATATTATTGCGCCATTCTTCAAAGAAAAAAATATCACACTGCAGGATCTTAAAGCTAAGGATATTCAAGAGTTTTATTTACAACAACTTGAACGAGTGAAAGCAACGTCGGTAATTCATTACCATGCTAATATTCACAAGGCTTTGAAATATGCTGTGAAAATTGACCTGATAGATTCAAATCCTGCAGATAAAGTTGAACGTCCCAAAAAAGAAAAATTTGTAGCAAATTACTACAAATCGGAAGATATTAATAAGCTTCTTGAAGTTTCAAAAGGTACACACCTTGAAATCCCCGTGTTGCTTGCAGCATTTTATGGATTGAGAAGAAGTGAAGTTATCGGACTGAAATGGGATGCGATTGATTTTGAAAACAACACCATTGTCATAAAACACACAGTAACGAAAGCTATCATAGATGGTAAACGAGAAACAATTATATCTGACACAACAAAAACCAAGTCAAGCAGAAGAAGTTTGCCGCTTGTTGATTTTGTCAAACAAAGGCTTTTATTGTTACAGCAAGAACAAGAAAGAAACCGATATCTTTGTGGAAGATGCTATAACAATGAATACGACGGCTATTTATGCGTGAATGAAATCGGTGATATAATTTCTCCTGATTATGTATCAAAAGCGTTTAAACAGCTTCTGAGAAGGAATAACCTTAAAGAAATTCGTTTTCACGATTTGAGACACAGCTGTGCCAGTATGCTTCTTGCAAACGGAGTTCCTATGAAACAGATTCAGGAATGGTTGGGTCATAGTGATTACTCAACAACTGCCAATTACTATGCGCATCTTGATTTCAGTTCAAAATTATTGTCTGCAGATGCGATGCTTTCGGGTCTTGGTATTGAAAAAACAGGAAGTTCAATATGTTGAGCTTGAGAAAGTGGAGAGAACTGTAGGAGAGAACTCAATAAAATGAGTGATTTTTCAAGGTTTTCTTAAAAAAATAAATCCCTCAAAAACCTAATGTTTTCAAGGGATTTGGTCTGGCGGAGAGTTAGGGATTCGAACCCTAGGTGAGTTTCCCCACACAGCATTTCGAGATTTTTAGGTCAAATGGAACGTAGTGGAATTAAAAGGTACCAAATGGAACCAAGTGGAACTTGAAACTCTAAGAAAATCTACGTTTTTTATAACTCGAAGCCGCAAATGTCTTGATATATAAAGGGTTCGAATGCTTTGCCAAAATGTCATGAAAATGTGAATTTTGGAGAGAACTCCGAGAGAACAAAGAGAATTTCGAGAGAACAAATCCGTCATAATTACTCTCGAAATAATATTAGAGCGTTTCATCAGACAGCACATTGTTATTGATGTTTAAATATGCTGAAAAGGTGAATTATATATGAGTATTAACAATGATTATTACCAAAATATTATAAATGAATATCCTGAATATGTCAATAAAGAACAGTTCTACAGAATTGCACACATAAGCAAAAAAACAGCACAATATCTGCTACAAAGCAAAAAGGTTCCTTGTATAGAAAGTGGTAAAAAAACACGGAAATACAAAATTAAAGTTACGGATATTGTTATGTACTTGATGGATCGAGAACTGCGACATGAATATTATATTCCTAGATGCTCAGGCAAAAAAGAATCATCCTTTCCTTTATATTTACACACTAAAATGTGTTCATTAAATGAAAATGAAATGTCCCAGTTCCATTTTTATCTGACTAATGAGTTTAATTCGTTAAATGATATATTGACGGTAAAGGAAATATCAAATGTCCTAAATTTGTCATGTAAAACAATATCAAAGAAATGCACTAAGGGTGAAATTTTCAGCTTCTTGATTGATGGAAAAAGGCTAATACCCAAAATAAGCTTAATTGAGTATCTTACTTCTGTCAGTGGCTTTTGTTTGATTGAAAAGTCGCCAAAAGTCTTCTCGTTGGTAAAAACATATTTAAAAAATAGCGAATAATAATTTTAAAATTCAAAGTTTATATAAAAATTAGCGAGATGTTAATCTACATAGATAACATCTCGCTAATCATTTGTATCATTTGAACTCTATAAAACTAACATCTTTAGAATTCACTACAAGAGTTTTTTCTTGTTCTGTATAAATCTTTTGGGGGCTTTTTTCATCTAAATACAGATATATGTCATATTCTTTTACAGCAATGTCGCAACTATCCTCAAGCGCATTAAAGGCACTTACATAGCCTGATATTTTATAGTTTTTTTGATTGTGTTCTAAATAAAAAGACACAAAAGAGCCTTCTTTTACACTAATTGAATCCTCCCAAATGTTTTGTGTGTCTGATGTATTAGTAAAGAAACGCAAAAAACGATCCAATAAACCTGTTTTTTTGATTGCGAAGTAAAATATTAGTGGAAGAACAACAGATAATATCAAGCATAAAATCATCTTTAGGAATTGACTGTCAACGAAAGAAAAAACTAAATTTATACAATAACTTATAGCGATACTTTTAATAACCGTATACTCATATTCCTCTTTTTCGTTGTCTATCAAATATCTATAAAACAAAAGAAATATAAAACCGGGAACAAAGTGACTCATTATTTGGGGGATCATTTCCAACATTTCTTGCATAAAAACTCTCCTTTTTAATTATTTTTTAGGACTCTTTTTGGTTTTGTTGGGGTTTGGGGTTGAGGTGGGTTTTGGTGGACGAGGAGGATGAATCGGTCTTTTAGCTTGTGGTCTAGGCGGCGTATGTACTCGTTCTCTGTCCATGATATTTTCTATTAATAAAGCTTTTTCCGAAGCAGCTTCGATACATGTAGAGGATTCATCATTTTTGCGCACAACAATCACATCAGCCGTTGAAAAACCAGAAACATCATATGCTATAGCTGGTTCTATAATTCGTGTTTGAGATTGAATTCGTGCTTTCTTTTTTGCTGATTTTTTTTGAACAAGTCTTTCCTGCATTTTGTGTCTCCTTATGTATTTTTGTTAAATCAATAATGTTTTATTTGTTTAATAAAACGCCACTAATGCTAATTATTTTCCCAAAGTCATGCTTTTTTCTTTTGGGTTTTGGTGTAAAAAAACTTACGATGGTTTTTCGAATGTTTTTTTGAGGCGAAATATTAAGCAGTTTAACTTCTGGAGCAATACTTTCAAATGTTTCACGAGGTCTTAATGGACAAACCACTAACTCACTGTCCGTTTCGGAAACAATGGTAAACGATGAAGAACCTTTTAACATTTTTATCATAGCCTTATCACAATCAGAGTTGTTAATAGTTATTCTTATTGATATTTTTTTCAAAGGTTCTTCTGTAGGTGATTTTTTCAAAGGTTCTTCTACGAAAACTTTTTTTAATGGTCCTTCTGTTCTTTTTTTTGTCATAGTTTATTTCGCCTCCTTATTGTCATTAGTTTCAAGTAAATTTCTTAACTTGTCTCTTATGCTGTTTAAGGTGTTCGAAAGTGAATCATTTATATATGCTCCATGATTTTTGTTTTCCAGAGTAATAACTACAACATACTTTCTTTTAGAACCAAAAGAAAATGAGTAATAGAATCTACCGTTTTTATTGTTTGTTTTCATATATGAAAAAACATACGACATTTTTTCAAATAAGATTGCACCAAGGATTCCGGTTCGTTCGTAGTTGAAAAGCTGCGTTTCCAAGTTAGGATCTGATAACTTTAATGAGTTTCTACCTAATCCGATATATGCATCATGCTCATTTATTGCTGCATAAAGCGATAAATAAAGCAAAAGAATTCTTGCTATATAACATTCTTTTTCGGTAACTTTATCAATTGATGGTATTTCATTTAATTCTTTTTGTAGTTTCTCTATATTCTCTTCTATAAGATGCGAAATTATGGTTTGTGCAGAGCTGGAAAGGTTACCATCAGGTGTTACTTTTGTTGTATAAAAACTCCGAATAGTTTTTAAATCATCTACATAAGTGTTAGGAATACTTAATGTCGATGCAAACATTGCATTAACATTAAATTTTGGCCTAGCGCAACCGCCCAAAAAGTTTATGTTGTATTCTGTGTTTTCTTCAGATTTTTCTTCTGATACAGAATAAAGCTGAATGCATTTTATAGAACTATGTCCATTTTTTACAATCCTATTGATTTCATTGCACGCTCTTTTTTCAGCAGCTGTTTTAGTTGATGCCTGTCCTTGTTTTAAGCCGTCCATTTTTCCTGAAAAATGTGTTAATGATATTATTGAAACAACATATATGATTATCATATATAGTGTTATTGATATATCTGGATTAGGTAAATATACACATATTCTTGCAAAGAATATAAGTATTAAAAGTATAAAAGAGGTAAGTGCTGAAATGGTTTTGGGTATTTCTTTTTTAAAGAACAACATATAAGCACCAACAAGGAGAAAACCTCCTATACCAATGTATGTAGTTATTGATTTTAGCGATTCAATACAGATGTTCCAAAGAGAAAAAGATTCATCTTTTTGAGTAATAGGCACTGTTTCTTCACTCTCTTCTGATTTAGTCATTTCAATTTGAACATAATCAGAGTCATATTTTTCAGATGCAAATGTTTCAGGACAAAAAATAAATATCAAAAAAACAGTCAAAAACAAAATGGTTAAACGTCGCAATTTTATAAACCCCTTCTACGAACAACAAAAGTTATTCGAAACATATTTATAATTTATTTATCTATAATACATATAACTAAAACATAGCGAAGATTACAAAAAAAATAATAATTTTGTCAAAACGCACAAATTCCAAGCAAAAAATTTGTTGTTTTGATAGATAATTAGAAAGGATGTGTAATTAATTCAATATTGCAAATGAAACCATAGACATTATTTCTGTTAAAGATATTCGCTCTTTCCCTAATCACCCGTTTGAAGTCCATGACGATGATGCTATGAAAGAAACAGTCCAAAGCATAAAAGAATTTGGTGTCATTTTGCCTGTAATTGTTCGGCAAGCTGATGAAGGTGGTTATGAAATGATAAGTGGACACAGACGAATGCGAGCTTGTGAGCTTGCCGGTATTGATACCATTCCCGCAATAGTCAGAGATGTTGACAGAGATACTGCGATCATAATGATGGTTGACAGCAATTTGCAACGTGAAAATATCTTGCCTAGCGAAAAAGCAAAGGCATATAAAATGAAACTTGAAGCCATAAAGCGACAAGGTGCAAGAACCGATTTAACTTCCCGACAAGTTGTCGGGAAGTTGGAAAGTGCCGATAAAATATCAGAAACAGAAAGTGGCAGACAAGTACAACGATACATACGGCTAAATGAACTTTCTCCTCCACTTCAAAAATTGGTTGATGAACAAAAAATGGGGCTTACTCCGGCGGTAGAAATATCGTATTTGAAACCTGAAGAACAAGCTCTGCTTGTCGAAACGATAGAAAGCGAACAAGCTACGCCGTCGCTATCACAGGCGAAACGTATGCGAGATTTGAGTAAACTCGGCAAATTAAACGATGATAGGATGCTTAATATTATGATAGAACAAAAGAAACCACCAACCCGCAACGTTGTACTCAATGCAGATAAATTAAATAAATACTTTCCGAAGTCATATACAAACGAGCAGATTGAAGCGACTATTTTCAAATTGCTCGATGTTTGGCAAAAACATAAACAACAGAATCAAAACAGATAAATCAGACGAACTTTTAATGCAAATTAAGGTTCGTCTTTTTTTATATCCAAAACACAGATGAAAGGAGGAGTTCGATGTAATGCTTAACAGTAATAACAGGTACTTTCAGGAAGACAATGAACTTTTGGGTGTTTTTATCACCCGAAAGAAACACAGTTACACAAGATACAAGGAGAATGTTGAAGCGGCTCTTGGATTTTTTGAGAACGACAAAATACAGAACCGCATTAAATATATGATTCGCACATTCCCTGCATCATTATGGAATTCTGAAAAACACCGCAGAAATATGAGTGAGCTTGATTACCTTCTCGGTTTTCATCTTAGCAGAAACACTCGTCATTATTATGCTGCGATGTACCTGATGACGGTCAACGATGACCTTATTGAAAGAACTGCATATTGTTTTACTCGTGACGGTATTGATTTTTCAAAAGTCCATATTAAAGGAATATCAGTTCAAAACTATGACTTGCTTATGGCAGCAAGGCAGATTTACACCGGGAAAAGATATATTTTCCAAAACGATTTGGGAAACCCCGAAATCATTGATGATGATGTATTCAGATTGATTATGAATGCCCACCTCATTATGCGAATGGGCATAAAAGTATTTGAAAAGTAAGGAGTTGAAAATGTTGAGTGAAAAACGAATTGTTGAGGGTTATGAAATAACCCAAACATTTGAAATCGGTAAAACCGAGATTGTACTCGGCGAAAAGCCAAACGCACCCGACAATATGAATTATCTTATTGCAAACTGTGAAAACAACGGCATTTTCACAAGATATAACGATGTTCTCATCGGTGATGATTTTGCCGAACTTGCAAAGATTTTTGCAGAAAGAATTGCAGCAGAAGCCGACAGAGTTATGGAAGAAAACGCAAAGATTTCCGTTGATAAAACACCGCTTACCGCCAAAGATTGCGAGCCTGTTGATTACAGCCAGTCAATCAAAGATAAGGTTGTAGTAATTAACGCAGATGTATTCAAACCCGAATACAGAATGTCTGTTAATCAGATATATCTCTGTACGGGTGGTTTCGGTTCATCCGAAAATTCAAGAGGTACTGCTTGTTTCTGCACAAATCTTTATACCGGAGAAGCCGCACAGTTCAAACGTCAGGATGTTATCGGCACTCTCGAAAAAGACAAGCTCTCTGATTGGGCAAAAGAAGGTCTTGAAAAAGTGCTGAAAGAACGAACAGTTAAAAGAAATAGCAGAGAAGCAAGATAACTGATTAATCAGTGAACAGTCTGTATAAGGAGGAGATCGGAAATGTCAGAAGTGTTCAGGATTGAAAAAAAGAGCAATTACACAGTAATGTCAAATCATCATTTGCAGGATGAACGGTTGACATTGAAAGCAAAAGGTTTGCTTTGTTACATATTAAGTCTACCGGAAGATTGGGACTATAAAATGACCGGGTTAGCAGCAAAACACCCTGACGGAATTACTGCAATCCGTTCTTGTATACATCAACTTGAAAAGGCAGGATACATTAGGCGAAGGCAAACCACCAGTTCCAAAGGACAATTTTCAAAAAATGAATACTTTGTCTATGAAAAACCGTTCTCTGAAAATCCGTTGTCAGAAAACCTGATAACGGATAATCCGCTTACGGAAAACCCGCTCACAGAAAATCAAACACTACAAAATACTTATATACAAAATACTAATCAACAAAATACTTATTCAACAAATTACCAACCAACCAATTGCGGTTGGGCGGGCAGGTCGAAAGATGAGTGTATAGAATATCTCAAAGAAAGGTTTGAATATGAAGAACTCATTTACACAATTGACCAAGATGATTTGGATGAAGCTCTTTCAATAATGGCTGATGCCTATTGTTCATCATTTCCTTTTTTCAAAATCGAAGGAAAAAGTATTCCCAGAGAAAGCGTTGTAGCAAGACTTGATGAAATAAATGAGTTTAACATCGCTTATGTTTATGACTTTCTTGAAAACGAAGGCATAAAACCAAGAAAAAGAAAGCCTTACATCTTGTCTATGTTATATTGTGCAAACAAAAAACAAGACGAGTATGAAAATGACAAATTAAAAGAATTGGGGGTGATTTAATGATTCACGGTATTATTGCTGTCGGCGGTCTTTACCTTATGCTCGGCATTGAAGTTGTAATGGGCGTAGCCGAAAGAGTTATCAGCCTCTTTTAAGCTGATGGAAAGGAGTAACAAATGAAAAAGCACGGTAACAAGCTCTATCGCTTGGTGATACCACCTTAGCGGTTTCACAGATAAGAGGTTGACAAAACATACGGAGGTTATTCTTATGAAAAGCTCAATAGAATCAAAAGTAAAAACAACGGACAACTCAAAAGAGAAGAAACATCGCATAATCGGAACAGCTTTTATGGTTATCATTTCTTTAGTGATTATACTTCTCGCATTCAAAGGCTGTTCAGATAATCCCGTAAATCCGGCTGACAGAGGTCTTGTCTATGACAGCGAGGCCGTAAGCGGCGGTTGGGATGAAGCTGACATTGAAAAAATCAAAGAAGGTCTTAACGAAAAGGTGCAGGCAGGAATGATAAACATTTCGATGAACACCGCACCGAAGTTTGAAAGCGGCTCTGCCGAAGGCAATCTTATGATTGTAAACGAAACAATTAACAATTATCCGCAGATAGTTATTATCACCCGAAATGATACCGGTGAAACGATTTATGAATCTGACGGAATTGCCGTGGGAAGTAAAATCGAAAAAGCCAAGCTTGATGTTGTTCTTCCCGCAGGTACTTATGAATGCACCGCTATGTTCCACAACGTTGACCCCGAAACGGGTGCTTCACTCGGTTGTGCAGGTGCAGAAATCGAAATTACGGTTCTTAACTGATGAACCAAACACAAATAAAAAGAACAATATTTTTAAACAAAAAGGAGAAATTTTACTATGAAAAAGTCAATCAAAAAAATCCTCGCAGTAGGTCTTGCACTCTCAATGGCATTCTGTATGGCAATCCCCTCATTCGCAGCTGAAATCACTTCCAACGGTGGTAACGGTTCAACACCCGTAAATCTTTCTTCAACCGATGACGGCACACTCGGCGGCGACCCCGCAGCAACAGCCCTTTCCGTAACAGTTCCCACCGCACTCCCCATGGCAGTCGGCACAGACGGTACAGTTACTACCGCTGATAACTGCAAAATCACAAACAACTCATTCGGCGCAGTAAGAGTTAAGACTGCTACAATCAACGGCGAAAACGGCTGGACACTCACAGCATTCGGTGCAAAGGAAACACTTGCTTCAGAAAAGGTTGACAGCGATCAGCTCGGCTTTGCAATGACAATCGGCAACGGCTCTCAGGTTGCAACAGATAAGTCAGATGTAAACACACAGACTCTCATTTCTGCTCCCGTTGAAGGTTGTTATATGACCGGTGTTGGCGATACAGCAAACAACAGCGTTGCAGTAAACTACAATGCAATCGTTACTCCTCTTTCAGTTGCTGCTACTGAAGCAACAATCGCAAGCGTTGTATTCGTTGTTGAATGGGATACAGCTGCTTAATCAAAGCTAAACCAATTAACAAAGCGGCGACCAATAAAACGGTTGCCGCTTTACTATTAAGAAAGGCAGGATAATCAATGAAACATAAGAAAATAACGGCAATTATTCTTGCCCTCGCTCTCGTTTTCTCACTCACATCTATAAATGCTTTTGCGGCATCTTACGCAAAGGCTTCAGTACCCGTCAAGCTGACGGTATCAAATGAATACAGAGCCGTGAGTGTTACTGTTCCCGCTTCATTTCCGATTGAAATTGTGAACGGAACGGTTATTACAGCCGATAATACCAAAATCACTAACAATGCAAAATACGGAAGTATTAAAGTTACCGATGTAACAGTTACAGATGGTTCATACAAAATCGGCAATTATGAAAACTTTTCGGGCAAGAAAACAGTTGCCCTCAAAATCAACGGTATTCCCACAAAAGATGATGGCTCAATGCTTATCAGCTCAACGGCATTCCCGGTTATCGCTCCGCAGGAAAGTCTGAATCTCAAATATTTCGCCAAAGTATCGAAAGACGCATCAACGGAAAAAGATGCTGAAATCGCAAAGGTGGTATTTACTATTGCAATCGCAGATTAAGGGCGGAGGTGCAAAATGAAAAAGCACTCTAAAGTTTTTAAGGCTTTGACTTTGCTGTTGTGTTTGATTATTTGCGGTGTTGGTATAAAAATGGATGTTGTTGCAGCGAACACAATTTTAACCACCGAATATGGATGCGGAAAAACACTTTGTTTTAAGGATATTATGATTTCAGGTCCATATGGAAATCCGGATGAGATAATAAACAGTAGTGTTCCTTATGTCGGGGGTATGAAATATAAAGATGCATATCAATTGCCCTATGTAAACACATCCGACGGTTATCAGAACGAGCATATGTATGTTATCTATTGTCCGAAATATGATAATTCTGACAGCAGTTTATTAAGGCACACAATGGTTCTGATGTGTGCTGACCACGGATTTACAACCAAAAGTTATACACAATACAGCTCGGTTTATCACTATGCAAATAAGATTTGCGATTATGCACCGGATCTCAGAGATGATTCTCCAATCAGAAGTTTTTATCAAGGACTTTCAGGTGAAAATGCGTATCTATCCGATGAAGATTTGTATGCTATCGCTGAAAAATACCAGTCAACAACAGGTTGCGGAGTAGAAACATCCGTTCTGGAGGGACACATTTGGACTTATGGCGATTGGTATAGTGCAGGAGGCAGTTATCACTCACGAACTGCAACCTGTATTCACTGCGGATATTCAAAAAAAGTATCGGAAAATCACTCTTTAAGCACAACCGATTGGAATAATTCATCAGAAACGGAACATAAAAGGATAACAGCTTGTTCTGTATGTGATTATTCAAATACTGAATATGAAAACCACCAGTTCACTTATGGCTCTTGGGAAAACAGTTCAGCAACCCAGCATAAAAGAACAGCCACTTGTTCGATGTGCGGTTATCCAAAAACAGAATATGCAGAACATAAAATTACTACAAGTGAAGCAAAGCGATATGGTACAGAAGATAAAAACGAAATCACTTATCCTCATGATGAGTTTCACAGGTATGATTTAACTTGTTCTGATTGTGATTATGAAAGTTCAAAATATGAGCCTCACGAAATGTATGTAGATAAACCATGGTTTGACAGCGATGCAAAATATCATAATCAGATAACGAGATGTAAAACGTGTACTTTTGGCGTATCCACATACAGATATCATAATTATCCCAAGGAACTTTATACCTATGTTTCGCTTAATGCAACAACTCACAGTATAACAAAACATTGTGATACTTGTACTCGCACAGAAGATGGCGGAACAGCAAAACATAATTTCGTTGTCGGTGAATGGTCAAAGCTTGACGGTTCCGACCCCAATGCAGGAACATATGATAGTAACAAATATCACAAAAGAACTCTCACTTGCTCTGATTGCGGATATGTGAAATATGAGTATGTCGAACACAACATTCAAATTGATGAATATACAGTTCAAAATGCAGATAGGCACTCTTGTGTTCCGAAATGTTCGGATTGTACTTATTCATACAACTTGAACGAACCTCATACATTCAATCCCAAAGATTACAAGTATGAAGTTATCGACAAAGACCGTCATCTGTTTATAAAGCCTTGTGAAAAATGTTCTTATGTGTATGAAGCGAGAGAATGGCACGAAGATTTGGACTCTGATTGTTATTGTGATGACTGCGGTTATCTTATGACAAAGTTCTCTGTAACCGTACCCACAACAATGGTTCTTACAATGGGAACAGACGGTGAAGTTTATGCCCCCTCGGATGTTGTTATCGTCAATAATTCAACAGCGGCTGTATCAGTAAAGAAAGCTGATATAAATTCCCGAAACGGTTGGAATATCGTGCCGTATTCAACGAATATGGCAAATGAAAAAGTCGATGCTAAAAAGATCGGCTTTAAAATGAACGGTATTCAGACAGATAGCTCCGGAACAACGGACAGTCTTTCATACAATAACAGTTGGATAATCGAAAAAGATACATCTTCTTCGGTTGTTTACGATGCGGTTGTTTCCGCTACTTCATCTCCCATTGACGAACAAGTAATTGAAATCGTCTATATTGTTGACTGGAAGGAGTGATAGCCTTTGCAGGAAGAAGTTGAAAGCAAAATGGTCACACTATCCGTTAATACAACAAAGCTCACCGCAAGAACACTCAAGCAGGCATTGGAAAAGTTCCTTGCTCATCAGAGAAACATAGCGGCTCAGCATAATCAGAAGAAAGATGTTATTCCGCACGGAAAGCAGACCGTAAAACAGCTTGCTGCACAGAATCAGGGTTTGACAAATATCGAAATCACCGATAAGAACATAAAAGACTTTGACCGTGTTGCAAGAAAATACGGTGTTGATTATGCCGTAAAAAAGGACAAAACAGTAAGTCCTCCGAAATATCTTGTTTTCTTTAAAGCAAGAGATGCCGATGCCTTAACTGCGGCATTCAAGGAATACACCGCAAATACAATTAAAAAGAAAAACAAAGAACCCATTGCAGTAAAAATAAAGAATATAGCGGAAAAGATTAAATCACTTCCCACCAAAATCAAAAACAAGGAACGTGGTGAACGTTGAGAAATATAAATCTCAAAAAAATCATCGTCCCCAACATTCCGTATGTTGTAATCGGAATTATGTCAACTAAAATAGGTCAGGCAATCCGACTTGCGCCGGGTACAGATTTTCAAGGCAAAGCTCTCCATATAATGGAGGGCTTAACTTATGCCTTCGAGAATATTATACCGAGCTTTCATATCTTCGATATTATTGTAGGAGCAACGATTGCCGCAGGCATAAGGCTTGCAGTTTATGTTAAGAGTAAAAACGCAAAGAAATATCGTAAGAATGAAGAATACGGCTCTGCCCGTTGGGGAACTCACGATGATATTGCACCGTTTCAAGACCCTGTTTTTCAAAACAATGTAATTCTCACTCAAACCGAAAGTCTGATGATGAGCAACAGACCGAAGGAACCGAAAAACGCAAGAAATAAGAATGCTCTTATCGTAGGCGGTTCGGGTTCGGGTAAAACAAGGTTTTGGATTAAACCGAACCTTATGCAATGCCATTCATCTTATGTTGTAACTGACCCGAAAGGTACGGTTGCTATTGAGTGCGGAAAGATGCTTGAAAAGGAAGGCTACAAAATCAAGATTTTCAATACAATCAACTTCAAAAAGTCTTTCCACTATAACCCCTTTTCATATATCCATTCAGAAAAGGATATATTGAAGCTCGTTACCACTCTTATCGCCAACACCAAAGGCGAAGGAAAAGCAGGTGATGATTTTTGGGTTAAAGCAGAAACATTGCTCTACTGTGCCTTAATCGGTTACTTGTGGTATGAAGGTCTTGAAGAAGAAAAGAACTTTGCAACGCTTATTTCTATGATTAACGCAATGGAAGTCAGAGAAGATGATGAAAGTTTTAAAAATCCCGTTGACTATCTGTTTGACGAACTTGAAGCAAAAGACCCCGAACATTTCGCTGTAAGGCAATACAAGAAATACAAACTTGCCGCAGGCAAAACGGCTAAATCAGTCCTTATTTCTTGTGCCGCCCGCCTTGCTCCCTTCGATATTGCAGAAGTAAGAGAAATTACTATGTATGATGAATTAGAGCTTGATATGACGGGTGACAGAAAAACGGCTCTTTTCCTCATAATGTCAGATACGGATGCAACATTTAATTTCCTCATCTCAATGATTTATACTCAGCTTTTTAATCTGCTTTGCGAAAAGGCTGACGATGTTTACGGAGGAAGATTGCCTATACACGTCAGATGTCTTATTGACGAAGCTGCAAATATCGGTCAGATACCGAATCTTGAAAAACTTATGGCAACAATCCGAAGCCGTGAAATTTCTGCTTGCCTTGTTCTTCAGGCACAGTCACAGCTCAAAGCCTTGTATAAGGATAATGCCGACACAATTATCGGTAACTGTGACAGCAGAATATTCCTCGGTGGTTCAGAGCCGACAACATTGAAAGAACTTTCAACGGCTCTCGGCAAAGAAACCATTGATACCTTTAACACGGGCGAAAGCAGAGGCAGAGAAACCTCGCACAGCCTTAACTATCAGAAACTCGGAAAGGAACTTGCATCAGTTGATGAACTCGCAGTCTTGGATGGCTCAAAATGTATTCTTCAGCTCCGTGGTGTCCGTCCCTTTATGTCAAACAAATATGACATAACAAAGCACCCGAAATACAAGCAGCTTTCCGATTATGATAAGAAAAATGAGTTTGACATTGAAAAATTCGTGTCAACAAAACTCAGAACAAAGCCGGATGATGTCTATGAAGTTTATGAAATAGATGTATCCGACGAACAACAGCAGTCACCGTAATAACGGTGGCTTTTATATATATCAAGACAAAATGTTCGTATCAACAAAAAATTATAAAAATTGAAAGGAGAAACGTTATGTAGCGAACTAAAGACACGTAAAATCTATACGTATTTTTTTAATGGCATTTTTCAACTCAGCAGTAGATGTACTGCAGACACTCGTTATTGCACTCGGTGCAGGTCTTGGCATCTGGGGTGCAATCAACCTTCTTGAAGGCTACGGCAACGATAACCCCGGTGCAAAGTCGCAGGGTATGAAGCAGCTTATGGCTGGCGGCGGCGTTGCACTCATCGGCATCACTCTTGTACCCCTTCTTTCGGGTCTGTTCGGTTAATAAAAAGACGGACAGAAATTGATTGAGTAATATCAAGCGGCTCTCGTGCTTCGGTACGGGAGCCAACCGAAAGGAGTGACTTGAGCTATGGATACGATTATTCAGGCTATTGAGGATTGGTTTCGGGAAATATTAACCGAAGGAATTACAACCAACCTTACAGGCTTGTTCGACCAAGTTAATGAAAAGGTCGGCGAAATAGCAGGACAAGTCGGCTCTACCCCGCAGAACTGGAATACTGCAATATTCAATATGGTTCACAACCTTTCGGAAAACGTAATGGTTCCGATTGCAGGTGTGATTCTCGCTATTGTTATGACCCTCGAACTGATACAGATGATTGTTGACAGAAATAACTTTCACAACGATGTTGACACATTTCAGTTCTTCAAATGGGCATTTAAAACGGCGGGAGCTGTTCTCATAGTGACAAACACTTGGGATATTGTAATGGCGGTATTCGACCTCGGACACGAAGTTATAGTCGAGTCTGCGGGTGTGGTTATCGGTGATACTTCAATAGATATGACCGATTTCATAACCGATCTCGAAGGTAAACTCGAAGCTATGAGCATAGGCGCACTTATCGGACTGTGGATGCAGTCAGGTATCGTGAAAATCTGTATGGGCATACTCCAAATCTGTATTTTGGTAGTTGTGTTCGGAAGAATGATAGAAATATATCTCGTTACTTCCGTTGCTCCCATTCCTATGGCAACAATGATGAACAAAGAAAGCGGACAGATGGGACAGAATTATCTGCGAAATCTGTTTGCACTTGCATTCCAAGCATTTCTTATCATCGTTTGTGTTGCGATTTATGCGGCACTTGTTGAGAACATCACGGTTACAGATGATATTTCCTATGCAATATGGACTTGTATGGGTTACACCGTTCTTCTCTGCTTCAGCCTTTTCAAAACCGGGTCACTTGCAAAATCTATCTTTAACGCTCATTAACGGAAAGGAGAGATTTCGTGGCTTACGTTCCCGTACCCAAAGATTTAAACGCAGTCAAAACAAAGGCAATGTTCAATCTTACGAAGCGACAGCTTATCTGTTTTGGCGGCGGTGCTGTAATCGCTATACCCCTTTTCTTCCTTTTGAAATCATTTCTCAGTATCAGTGCGGCAGCAATCGTAATGATATTGGTTATGATGCCGTTTGTTTTGCTCGGTGTTTACGAAAAAAACGGACAGCCTTTTGAAAAGGTAGTTAAGAATATGGCAGAGGTTCTGTTCATCAGACCGAAACAGCGACCTTATATGACTAACAACTATTATGCCGTTCTCGAAAGGCAGGATAAGTTAGATAAGGAGGTTGAAGCGATTGTCGGCAAACAGAAAAATGACTAAAGAACAGCAGAAACAGATTGATGCTGCTGTTGCCAGAGCAAAAGGCAAAGATAAAAAGCAGATGTCAGCTCAGGACAGTATTCCGTTTCAGCGAATGTTCAAAGACGGCATCTGCCGTGTAACAGATAACTATTACACGAAAACGGTTAAGTTTCTTGATATAAACTATCAGCTTAACAACAATGAGGATAAAAACGCCATCTTCGATTCTTGGTGTGATTTCCTTAACTATTTCGATTCATCGGTTAAATTTCAGCTTTCATTCATCAATCTTACGGGGGCAAAAGAAGTTTATTCCGATAACATCACAATTCCCGTTCGTGGAGATATGTTTGACGGTATCGCAATCGAATATCAGAACTTCCTCCGTGAACAGCTTGCAAAGGGTAACAATGGTATTGTAAAGACAAAATATCTTTCTTTCGGTATCGAAGCTCCGTCAATAAAGCAGGCAAAACCCCGTCTTGAGCGACTTGAAGCAGATATTATCACCAACTTTAAAAAGTTAGGTGTTATTGCTTCTCCCGTAAACGGAAGGGAAAGACTTAAAATTATGCACGGTATGTTCCATACCGATGAAAAGATACCCTTCAATTTCTCTTGGGACTGGCTTGCTTCTTCCGGACTTTCCGTAAAAGACTTTATCGCTCCCAGCTCGTTTGAGTTTGCAAACGGCAAAACATTCGGCATCGGCAAGAAAGTCGGTGCCGCTTCATTTCTGCAGATTCTCGCACCCGAAATCAATGACCGAATGCTTGCGGATTTCCTCGATATGGAATCAAATGTTGTGGTATCAATGCACGTTCAGTCAGTTGACCAAGTAAATGCGATTAAGACGGTAAAGAGAAAAATTACCGACCTTCAGAAAATGAAGATTGAAGAACAGAAAAAGGCAGTTCGTGCGGGTTACGATATGGATATTATTCCGTCTGACCTTGCAACATACAACAATGAAGCTACGAAACTGCTTCAGGACTTGCAGAGCCGAAACGAAAGAATGTTTCTTCTCACCTTTATCGTTCTCAATGTTGCAGACAACAAACAGAAGCTCGATAACAATGTTTTTCAGGCAAGTTCGATTGCTCAAAAATACAACTGTCAGCTTGTAAGACTTGATTTCAGACAGGAACAAGGACTTATGAGCAGTTTACCCCTTGCATACAACCAAATAGAAATTCAGCGAGGCTTGACCACATCAAGCGTCGCTATTTTTATACCCTTCACAACGCAGGAACTTTTCCAGACGAGTAAGGAAGCTCTTTATTGCGGTCTTAACGCATTGTCGAACAACTTGATAATGGTTGACCGTAAGCTGCTTAAAAATCCCAACGGTCTTATTCTCGGTACTCCTGGTTCGGGTAAATCTTTCTCGGCAAAGAGAGAGATTTCAAATGTTTTCTTCGTAACAGATGACGACATTATTATATGCGACCCCGAATCCGAGTACGGAGCATTGGTTGAAAGGCTTGACGGTCAGGTTATTAAGATTTCACCCACATCCGAGGACTTTATAAATCCTATGGACTTGAACCTTAACTATTCTGATGACGAAAATCCGCTGACCCTCAAATCCGATTTCATTCTTTCGCTGTGCGAACTTATCGTTGCAGGCAAAGACGGATTACAGCCTGTTGAAAAAACAATCATTGACCGTTGTGTACGCCGTGTATATACGGAGTATCTTGCTAATCCCGTTCCCGAAAATATGCCCATTCTTGAAGATTTGTATAACGAACTGCGAAAGCAGGAAGAAAAAGAAGCACAGTATATTGCTACTGCTCTTGAAATCTATGTTACGGGTTCACTCAATGTTTTCAATCACCGCACGAATGTAGATATTCGCAGCCGTGTTGTCAGCTATGACATTAAAGAACTCGGAAAACAGCTCAAAAAAATCGGTATGCTTATCGTTCAGGATCAGGTATGGAATCGTGTTACCGTAAACCGTGAAGCTCACAGAGCTACCCGTTATTACATTGACGAAATGCACCTTCTGCTCAAAGAAGAACAGACGGCTGCATACACGGTTGAAATTTGGAAGCGATTCCGTAAATGGGGCGGCATACCGACGGGCATAACGCAGAATGTCAAAGATTTGCTCTCATCGAGAGAAATCGAAAATATCTTTGAAAACTCCGACTACATATATATGCTCAATCAGGCTTCGGGCGACAGACAGATTCTTGCAAAGCAGCTCAATATTTCCCCTCATCAGCTTTCTTATGTAACTCAGTCAGGCGAAGGTGAAGGTCTTATCTTCTACGGCAGTACCATATTGCCGTTTACAGACCGTTTCCCGAAGGATACGGAACTGTATTCGATTATGACAACAAAGCCGCAGGAAAAAGCGGACTGATACTTTACTATAAGGAGTTAAAAATTATGAATAACGGAAATATTATCAGATGCACATTTGAATCAAAGAACTTCGGCGATATTCGTGTCATTTATGACAACAATGAGGTTTATTTCAGCGCCAGAGATGTTGGTTCTGCTTTCGGTTTCAGAGAACCCACCAAATGCGTAAGCAAGTATTGCAAAGCAATCCACCGTTACCGTCACGAAACATCCGGCGGTATGCAGACACTCAATTTCATCGACTATATGGATGTCATTCATCTGTATAAGTATTCAAAGGAAGAAAACGCAAACGACCTTCTTGCATATCTCGCAAGAATTTGTATCGCTCTTAAAGAAGCGGATATGACGGTTCCCGAATTGCTTCCTGAAGAAAGCGGATATTTCAATGACGAGTTCATTGATGATGACGGCTACAATGAAAGCGATGATTACGATTACTGTGATGACTGCGATTGTTATGATGACTGTTGTTGTGACGGTGATTGTGACAGTTGTGATGAATGCTTCGATTGTGATGAAGCCGATGAATACGAAGCTCCCGTTTTTGATGTTGAAAAGGTTCTTGACGAAATCGGCGATATGGTTCGTTCATTTGAGGAAAAATACGGCATCCTTATTGCGGTTGAAGGTATATACAGCGAATATCCCAGCGGTGAAAGACACAGAGTTGCTTGACCCGATAAAGGGGGCATTTTATGAGTAAACGAGTACCAAGACTGCAATTTACCGATGAAGAACTGAAAGCTCCCAAAGTAAAGAAGGCTGCCGATAAAGCTGATAAGGCGGTAAAAAAACTTGAAAAAGCGGAAAAGAAAATCCCCAAAAAGATATTCCACGAAGATGTGGATAAACCCAAACCCTCATCGAAGCTTACAAGCGAAGTCAAAAAGGCTCCTATAAATGTTGCATCTGCGACGGTTCATAAAAAGGTTTCCGAAACGGAAGATGAAAATGTAGGTGTAGAGAGCGTTCACAAAATTGAGCAAAGTGTTGAAGGTGCGGTCAGAACGGGAAACCGAATTGAAAGAAGCCGTAAACTGAAACCGTACCGTGAAACTGCAAGAGCCGAGAAAAAGGCTGATAAAGCCAATGTGGATGCTCTCTTTAAGCAATCGCAGGAACAGAATCCGCAGTTTTCATCAAATCCCTATTCGAGATGGCAACAGAAACGGGCAATAAAGAAAGAGTATGCAGCTATGAAAACGGCACATAAGGGTGCGACAGCTTCACAGTCTGCATCAGCATCCGCTAAAACTGCTCAAAAAAGCAAGGAAGCGGCAAAGAAAGTAAAAGACTTTGTTGTTAAGCATAAGAAAGGTGTACTCATAGCAGGCGGCGTAGTTCTCGCCGTCCTGCTTATTTTTTCTATGTTTTCGTCAGCTACCGTTTTCGTTCAATCAGGTGTAGGCGGAATGGGTCTTACAAGTTATCCGAGTACCGATAAAGCTATGAAACAAGCTGAAGAACAGTATTCGGCACTTGAAAACACTCTGAAACACACCATTGATAATTACGAAAGTACACACGGGTATCACGAATATCATTTCACGGTTGATGAAATCTATCACGACCCGTATGTTCTTTTATCGGCTCTCACAGCTTTACATCAAGGTGAATGGACAATCGACCAAGTTGAGGGAGATATTCAGACACTTTTTGATAAACAGTACACCCTTACCGAGCAAGTCATAACCGAAGTCAGATACCGTGAAGAAACACGATACAGAATTGAATGGTATGTAGATGACGAAGGAAATCTCATTCCGCAGATTGTATCATATACGGTTCAAGTGCCGTACAACTATTACATTTGTTACGTCACTCTGAAGAACAACAACCTTTCACACGTTCCTTCGCAGATAATGTCCGAAGAAGAACTTGAACTGTATTCGGTATATATGGCAACTCTCGGCAACCGTCCCGACCTTTATCCTGATTCCGAATATGTTGACAGATATTACAACACGGAATATGAGGACTATGAAATTCCTGCATCAGCTCTGACCGATGAACGTTTTGCGGCTATCATAGCCGAAGCTGAAAAATATCTCGGTTATCCGTATGTTTTCGGCGGCAGTTCACCGAATACATCATTTGACTGTTCAGGCTTTGTATCGTGGGTATATAACCATTGCGGTTGGAGCATCGGCAGACCGACAGCGCAAGGTTTATATGACCTTTGCACCCCCGTTTCTTCCGTGAATGTTAAACCCGGTGATTTGGTGTTCTTCAAAAACACTTACGATGCAGGCAGAACCGTTACACACGTCGGTATTTATGTGGGCAACAATATGATGCTCCATTGCGGAGACCCTATACAGTATGAATCGCTTACCAAATCATATTGGCAGGAACACTTTTATGCATACGGCAGACTGCCATAAGAAAGGCGGTATTATGAATCCCAAAATCCAAAAACTCAAAGATGAGAAATCAAAAAACAACGAAAAAATTGATAAACTCAAACAGAGAAATTCGGTAATTGATGACGAGATTGAAAAGCTTGAAAACATCGAAATCGTAGGTATGGTAAGAGCTATAAATATCGACATCAGCGAATTACCCGAACTCTTAAAGAGAATAAAAGAAAGGAGTGCTGCGAGTGAAGAAAAGTAAACTCAAAGCAATTTTCAGCATTGTAGCCGTTATGCTTGTCATAATGGCATTTTCTATACCCGCTTTTGCTGCTGAAAGCTATTATGCTTCCGATGAAAACGGTAACACTTCTATTCCTTCTTCCATTGACAGCATCACGATCTCAAAAGCAGATGTTGATATTCCCTATACGGGTGATAAGACAAATGAACTTACTCCCAACGGCAATATGTCACTCATTGATGACTTCTTGCAGATGGGCGGATATATAACAACAGGCAAAGAGGATGAAGAAATCAAGAGCAAACAGTTTTTGACCGTAACAAGTAAAAGCGGTAATACCTTCTACATTGTAATTGACCGTGAAGGCGATAAAGAGAACGTTTACTTGCTCAACTTGGTTGATGAAGCCGACCTTATGGCTCTTATCAATGACGGCGAAGTAGAGGTTGCAACTTGTTCCTGCAAGGATAAGTGTAAAGACGGCAAGGTTAATACCGAATGTGAACTCTGCAAGGTAAATCTTGCTCAGTGTGCAGTAGCCGAAACAACTACCGAGCAGACAACGGAAGATACAACAAGTACCGAAGAAGAACCCGATGAAAAGGAATCAAACGGTAAAAACGGTATTATTCTTCTTGTTGTAGTAGCACTTGCAGGCGGCAGTTATGCTATCTATCATTTCAAGTTTAAAAACGGCAAGAAAACCAATACTCCCGTTTCAGAACCCGATGCAGATGACGATTTTGACGGCGGTTATGAAGAAGAATACGAAGTTGATGAAGCCGATGACGATGAAACGGAGGCTTGATAATCTTGAAACAGCTCATTATCACCGAAAAGCCTTCTGTTGCTATCAACATCGCAAACGCACTCGGCGTTAAAAACAGAAAAGACGGTTATATGGAAAATGATAAATATATCATTTCTTGGTGTTACGGTCATCTTGACACTCTCGCAAATGCCGACAGTTATGACGGCAAATATGCGATATGGAGAAAGGAAGATTTACCCATTCTTCCTGCACCGTGGAGATTGAAGATAGCCGATAAAATCAAATATGACCATTTCAAAATCCTTAAATCCCTTATGTATCGCAAAGATGTAACCGAAATCATAAACGCCTGCGATGCGGGCCGTGAAGGTGAACTCATATTCAGAAACATGTTTAAACTTTCCGAATGCAGAAAACCCGTAAAAAGACTTTGGATTTCATCAATGGAAGATGAAGCCATTATCGAAGGTTTCAAAAATCTCAAACCTTCAAAGTTTTACGATAATCTGTACTTCGCCGCCGATTGCAGAGCAAAGGCTGACTGGCTCGTAGGCATAAATCTTACCCGATTCTTTTCGGTTATTTATCATCGCACCCTTAATGTCGGCAGAGTGGTTACACCCACTCTTGCCCTCATAATCTCACGTCAGGCAGAAATTGATGCTTTTGAGCCGACACCGTATTACAATATTCAGCTTGAAAGCGGTAATATGAAGGCGAAAACAGATAAAATCGAAAGCAAGGAAGATGCCGAAAAAATCCTTGCGGATTGTGAAAAATACAAGTTGGCAACCTGCTATAAGGTTGTTTGCCAATCAAAAGAAGAAAAAGCCCCCTTGCTCTATGACCTGACAACACTCCAGAGAGATGCAAACAAAAAACTCGGATATACTGCACAGCAGACGTTGAATCTTGTTCAGTCGCTTTATGAAAAGAAGCTCTGCACTTACCCCCGTACAGATGCACGATACCTCACAAGCGATATGGAGAAATCCATTCCCGGACTTATCAATGCTTCTGCCAGTCTGATTAACAGAACAATAACCAAGTATGACGAGCTGAAGGTTATAAATAACAAGAAAGTGACCGACCATCACGCCATCATACCCACAAAGAATGTTGCAAATCTTGACCTTGCTTCACTTGATGCAGGTGAGATTAACATTCTCACTATGATTGCAACAAGGCTTTTATGTGCAGTTTCCGAACCTTTCTACTATTTCCTCGATAAAGCATTTATCCGTTGTGGTGATACAGAATTTACCGTTTCATACCGTGTGATTGAAAATTATGGTTGGAAATCTTTTGTTGACGATGAAAACGAAGATACTGATGAGTATAAAGTGGAAGTCAACATCAATGAAGGTGATGTATTTATGGTTAATAAATACGAACTGACAGAAAATTTCACAAAGCCAAAATCAAATTACACAGAAGATACTTTGCTTTCAGCTATGGAAAATGCAGGAGCAAAAGAAACTCCCGAAGATGCTGAAAGAAAAGGTCTCGGAACTCCCGCAACAAGAGCTGCGATTATTGAAAAACTCATTGCTACGGGATTTGTTCAGCGAAAGAATAACAAAAAGACCGTTTCTCTTGTTCCCACATTTATGGGCAAGTCACTCATAACCGTTCTTCCCGAACAAATCCAATCTCCGCTTCTTACTGCTGAATGGGAACACAAGCTCAAACTTATCGAAAAGGGCGAAATGGAACCCGAAGAATTTATGCAGGAAATCAGCGAAATGATTATTGAAATCATTGATGAGTATGCTCCCGTTCACGATGTCGATGTCTTATTCCCTTCCGGCAGAGAGATTGTCGGCAAGTGTCCCCGATGCGGCGGTAATGTTACCGAAGGCAAAAACGGTTTCCATTGTGAAAAGAACGGATGCAAATTCGCTTTTTGGAAGGACAATACTTTCTTGCAGTCGCAGGATATTTCAATTACAAAGAAAATGGCGGTTGATTTGCTTTCCAAAGGATATACGGAAATCAAAAACGGAAATAAGGCAATAACGCTGACGTTTACTGATAACGGTGAAAAAGTGAGATACAGAGTGAAAAATGAATAAGCCTTTACCAAGACTTACAGAAAAACAAAGAATAAGTGTAAATACTCTCGTTAAAAATGAGTGTTGCAATTATGACGAAGGAAACTGTCTGCTTCTCGATGACGGTGAAACTCATTGCTGTCCTCAGCTGATTACTTATTCGTTATTGTGTCAGTATTACCGCAGAGCCGTTCTTCCGTTGCGTCCTGATTTGGAAGATGAAATATTAAACCAAAAGCAAAAAGGGTTATGCAAAGATTGCAATAACCCCTTTATAAAAAAGCATCATAATCAGCTCTATTGCATAAGCTGTGCAAGAATCAGAATAAGGCGACAAAAAGCTTTGTATATGCAAAGAAAAAGAAACTGAAAAGTGGAAAAAGTAGCACTCGGAAACCCTTATATATCAACGGATTCAGAGTGCGGTAATCAAGGGGTAAAGGTAGTTTGACCTTTACCCCTGTTTTCTCGGTACTTTTTCCACTATTCCAAGACAAAGGAGTACAACTTTGAACAAGAAATATACCCCATATCTTATCGGACTCGGGATATTCACTTTATTGTTTGGCATATTCGTTGAACTTGCAGTACACGAAATAAATCCCGAAGATTTTTCAGTTCCGTATTATGCAAGTGTCGAAGCAACTGAAATAACAACAGTTGAACCAACCGAAACAACAACCGTTACCATACCCGAAACAACCGCAGAGATAACCACCGAAAGAATTACAGAGAAACCCAAAACCGAACAGTCTTCAAGCCGTTCAGTCAGTAAAAAGACAAACGGCAAGAATTTCAGAATAACGGTTTACACTCCGTCAAGTGACGGCGGTAAATGGGGTTACGCAACATCTACGGGTGCAACATCGGAACATCTCAAAACTTGTGCCGTTGACCCAGATGTAATTCCTCTCGGAAGCATAATCGAAGTGAACGGAATACAGCTCAAAGCTGTTGACACGGGAAACGAAGTGAACGGAAATGTTGTTGACATCTTTTATGACGGCTCATCAAAAGAAGCTCGAGAGTGGATAAACGGGTTCGGTGAGTATCACGAAGTAACCATTATAGAATAGGAGGAATATTATGGCTGACAATACAAAAGGTGCTTTCAAGAGCGATAAAGAAAAGCTGAAAGAAATTACCGACAGTATCGAAAACGGCATAAAAGAATTGTTTGCTTCAGATAAATACAAACAGTATTTGCAGACAATGAGCCGTTTCCACAGATACAGTGTAAACAACCAAATGCTTATCTTTATGCAAAAGCCTGATGCTTCCCTTGTTGCAGGATTCAACAAGTGGAAGGATTCATTCGGCAGAAATGTCAAACGTGGTGAAAAAGGCATAAAGATTATTGCGCCCGCACCGTTCAAAAAGAAAATCGAAAAAGAAAAACTCGACCCTGATACAAAACTTCCTATGCTCGATGAAAACGGACAGCCGATAAAGGAAGTTGCAGAGGTCAGTACATCAACATTCAAGGTTGTATCTGTTTTTGACGTTTCGCAGACCGAAGGTAAACCCTTGCCTGAACTCTCATCAGATTTAACCGGAAATGTGGAACACTATGATGCTTTTATGGAAGCTGTCAAAAGAAGTTCTCCCGTACCCATTGATTTCAAGCCTATTGAAAACGGTGCTGACGGCTTTTTCAGTTACGATAATCAGAGTATTACTCTGCGAGAAGGAATGAGCGAAACACAGACGGTTTGTGCCGCTATTCACGAAATGGCACACGCAACACTTCACAATTATTCAAGAAGGAATAAGGATGAAACAGATGTTGAAAGAAAAGACCGTCACACGGAAGAAGTTGAAGCGGAAAGTATCGCCTATGCCGTATGTGCATATTACGGCATTGAAACAAGCGAAAACTCATTCGGCTATCTTGCTTCCTGGTCGAGCGATAAAGAGCTGAAGGAACTGAAAGCAAGTCTTGAAACGATAAATAAGACTTCATCGGAACTTATTACTGCGATAGACCGTAATTTCAAAGAGGTCTGCAAAGAACAAGGAATCGACCTTACTGCAAAAGTGGACCCCATAACGGCACTTGCTACCGATCTTGACCGTTTTGCCTATGACTACGATACATACGATTATACTGACCGTGTAAGTGATCCCAAAGATAATATCAACAACCTTGTGGGTGAGATTTCAAGCGGAAATTGTTCAGGTGTTGCCGATTGGCTTAGTGGTATTATCAATGACAATACAGAATACAGCCAAACAGCACAATCACTTTTGGACAGACTCACTCCGTATGTAAAAGACGAGCCTATTGCCGAACAGCAGGATACGGCAGAAATACCCGGTGTTGAAGATAACTCAATGTCAGAGCTTCCCGACCCGACAATAACAGTTCAGATGATGGAAAACTACGGTTACACCGACAGCAATATGCTCCCGCTTTCAAAGGACAGAGCAAGAGATCTGATGGACAGAGATGTAACAGTTTACTGTCTGCATACCGATAATACCGAAGCAATGGTGGTAAGCGAAAGCGATATAATTGACCATTACGGTATTTTTGGTATTGAAGTTGCTGACTGGGAACGAATAAAAGCTGATGTTCCTGACCGTGACATCGAAAAGAGATTCAATGAGAATCCCAACAATGCCATTCTTATCTATCAGATTCCGAATGATGACCCGAAAAATCTTATGTTTATGAGATATGACAGTCTTTCAGAAGCACCGAGCCGTGATGATTATGAACCTGTTTACACGGCAACAATCGAGCCGAAAGAAACGGTATCAGCTACACTTGAAGCGGCATATCAGAAATATAACGTTGACAGACCGCTTGATTTTACGGGTCACAGTTTATCGGTAAGCGACATCCTTGCCATAAAACAGAACGGTGAGGTATCATATCATTACTGCGACAGCGCAGGTTTCAGAGAGCTTCCCGATTTCAACAAAAGCAACTATCTCAAAAATGCTGAAATATCAACCGAAGATGATTACGGAATGATTGACGGCATATTGAATAACGGTGATAAAAAGCCGACAGTTGCAGAGTTTGAAGCACAGGTCAAAGCCGGCAAGAGCATATCGCTCTCAGACCTTGCGAATGCTGTAAATGATGAAAAAAAGGAACGCAAACCGATAGCTGAAAAGCTCAAGCAGAAAACACCTGAACAGAAAAGGCAAAGAACAGCACCAAAGAAAAAGACAGAAAGGGGCATTTAGTATGACCGCAGTAACTTATGATGAGCAGCAGCTCATCGCAATCCACAATGCAGGAACAAGAACGGAAACGGTTTCGGCTCTTAAAGAAATGAGAGAATACATTTCTGCGGAAGAAACAGAACTCAAAGCTATTACCGATTCGGCAATTTCCCGTCTTGAAGAAATGACCGATGAAGAATATGCACAGCTCGACCTGATACCCGATTTTATTGATTAAGACAAAGGAGAAATGAATTATGAAAAACAACCTTAAGAAAGCAATCGCCCTCATTTTAAGCATCGTCACCGTGTTTACGGTATGTGTAACAACCGCATTTGCTACGGAAGAAGATGTTTCTTTCCGTATGACAAACCGCTATATGACCATTTATTACGGCAATTCCGCTGAACTTACCATTTATACAAATTCAGATGATGTGTATTTCACTTCATCGAATGAGAAAGTGGCAACCGTTGATGAAAACGGTGTTGTCACATCAAAAGGTATCGGCGAATGTGTTATAACCGCAGGTGTCGAAGGAACTGACCTTGAAGAAGAATGTACGGTAAAGGTAGAACTTTTATGGTGGAAGTTTTTCGATAATCTCATAGCCTTTATCCGAAATCTCATTATGGATTTATCAGTAGCATAAAAATCTAACTTGTGACCAACTTGGTTACAAGTTAAACCATTCGGGGGTGTTCAGCAGAACACTCCCGTCATTTATTTTTAGGAGGTAAAAATATGGAAAATGAAAATACATCAAAAGTCCAGCAAATTGCTCTCCTTGCAGAAGAAACAGAAAGAAATCTGACCCGTTCAAGACAGAGTTGGACTTCGTTCCTTCATACTGCCGCACGGCTCTATAAATATCCGTTTAACGAACAGTTGCTTATTTTCGCTCAACGGCCCGAAGCGACGGCTTGCGCCGATTATGATATATGGAATAAGCAGATGAACAGATATATCCGCAGAGGTTCAAAAGGTATTGCACTCATTGATACTGATACAGAACCGAGAACACTTAAATATGTTTTTGATGTTTCCGATACGGGTAAAACGGAACGCTCAAAGACTCCGTTTTTATGGGAATACAGAGATGAACATGAAAACACGGTTACATCAGCTCTTGAAAGCAAATATGACGTTTCTGCTAAAAACGGTATTGCAAATCAGCTTGAAAGTATAGCTGCACAGCTTGTCGATGAATATTGGGGAAACTATAAACGGGATATTTTTGACATCGTTGACGATTCGTTCCTTGAGGGTTATGATGAAGATAACATCGGTATGGCATTCCGAAATGCGGCGGTTGTCAGCACAACATATACTCTTTTGACCCGTTGCGGAATAAATGCTGATGAATACTTTGAAGATGAAGATTTTTTAAGTATCTTCGATTTCAACACTTCCGATACTGTTAATTTCCTTGCAACTGCGGTCAGCGAAACAAGTGAGCAGGTGTTAAGGCAGATAGAAATATCGGTTAAAAATTATGAACGTGAAAGGAGCAAGAACAATGAGCAACATCACTTACAGTCAGAACGGAGATTATCTGATTCCGAACTTAACTCTCGTTCAGACCGAGAAGAAACCCCTCGGGAAATACGGCAGAATGAGGAAGGAATATCTCAAGAATCACCGTCCGGCTCTTTGGAACAGAATGGTATTGAGGGACACTCTTTACAGCCATCTGTTGGAGATAGACGAAGCAGCGAACAATCGCTTGGAACAGATGATGCCCGAACTGATGAAATCAGCGGGAGTGACGGAAGAACTGAAAGCGAGCGACCCGATGAAATGGGTCGGTCTGATGAACAATCTTCAAGCTCAGGCAGAGGAGATAATTCTGACGGAACTGATTTACAGTTAAGCAATCACGATTTCAATGCCCGATGGAACGGTATCGAATATTTCCACCAAGATAAAGAAAAAAACGAGCTGATTAAAACATTTTTGGCTCCGCATAAAGAAGAAATCGCTATGTTCTATGAAAGTCATTCTGACAGAGATGAACGTAGCGATTTTATTATGTCTTTCTTTAACTCAACACCGTATGAAATGACACTCTCCAACGGTGTAAACGCAGGCTTTGAAGCCTATTCCGATGCCATAAGGTTATGGCGTAATGACGGAACAGAACTCCGTGAAGCGTGGCAAAAATGGTTTCAGATTGAACGAAGTGTTTTCGGACTTATGCTTATGGAGGAATGGACAGAGCCGCAGGCTTCACTTTTGTCCGGTGCCGAAAAACAAGAACTTATCGGCACGGCAGTAAAAAATGAAGCTCCTTTGTATCTGCCGCAATCTGCTGTCGATTATGTACTTTGCGGCGGAAGTGATTTCAGCGAAGGTAAAATGCGTATTTACAGACAGTTTACCGAAAGTCTTTCAAAGGAAGAAAATATTAAATTCCTTAAAAACGAATACGGAACAGGCGGGCATTCAGATGCTATCCCTTCAAGTGGATTTTGGGAAGGTCACGATGCAAAAGGCATTGAAATATCCGACCATTACAGTGTTCCACAGAGAAGAGTTTTATTAACGTGGAATTATATCGAAAGCCGTCTTTCAGAACTTATAAAAGCTGACAGATACTTAAATCCCAAAGAAACAGAAATGTATCCGCAGTGGCTTGAAAACAGATTGTTAAAAGAAGCCGAATGGCAAAGAGAACGTGAAATAAGTGATATTCTTCGTAATTCCGCAAAAGAAAAGGAAACACCCAAAGAATACCGATATGAATATGACGTCGGTGATTCTGTAAAACTCGGCGAAGATGAATATACCATTCTTTCGATTGAAGATACCGTTGTTCTCAGTAACGTTCAATTCCCTTTGTTTTCCGAAGAATTCTCAAAAGATGAATTTGAGAAAAAGGTTAAGGAAAATCCTGCAAACAATCATTTGAGAGTGGAAGTTGAGGTTGAAAGACCTGCGGTTAATACGGAAACTGAATCGGATATTGACGACAGCAACAAACCCGATTTCTTACTTCAATATGAGCAAGTGAAAAATGATAACCCCGACAGTATAGTTCTTATGCACGTCGGAGGCTTTTATTATGCCTTTGGCAAGGATGCTGAAATTGTTTCAAAACACACAAACTATACTGCGGAGGGCAAAAATCTTTACGGTAATGTTTTTACACCTTTTTGTCAGGTGCTTGATTTTAACCTTAGTTATGTAACAAAAAGCCTTAATGAAAACAACATTGAAACTGTTGTTATGGCATTAGATAAGGGCGTTATGGACAGATATACTCCGCCTTCATTGTCTGAACAGAAAACATCCGTTGAATCCCGAAACAGCATTATCGCTGATGAATATAACGGTCTGAAAGAACACAATCCCGACAGTATCATTCTATATCAGGTCGGAGATTTCTTTGAAATGTTCGGTGAAGATGCGATAAAAGTATCAAAACAGCTTGATTTGGTATTAACAAGCAGAGAGTTTCCGAATATCGGCAGAGTTGAAATGTGCGGATTCCCAAGACACAGACTTGAAGCATACCTCGAAAAAATCCGTGAAGAAAACAGCGTAGTAATTTCTGCTATCCCCGATGGTAAAACTGAAAGGGAATCATTTCAGATGCTCCGAATCGGTGAGAACAGCGAAATTGAAAAGGCAAAAGAATTGATTAACAAGTTTTGCCTTGATGAATACGGTGAAGATGCTGATTTCAGCGATATGAAAAACATTGATATTGCATACACAACATTAACCGATGCAGAAATTCCCGTTCAGGTTTCAGTAAATCTCGTAGATTACAGAATTGACCGATTTATCGACAATAACCACTATGACAGCAGAACCTATGACAGTCTTGAAGGATTGATTAACGGTGAACTTTATAGTTTGGATTTCGATGATTTGGTGTATATCCCCGATGAAACTCTTGAATCGCAGATATATACGGACACGGAAATTGTTTCTGAACCTTCAGACAGATTTGATGTCCGTCAGATTTCCGTTCCTTTTGAGGGTGATAAATTTGCCGTCTATGACAATGAAACAGACGATTTCTATGTTACAGAAGATAATCTCACACATTGGTTCGATACAGAAGAAGAAGCACTTGCAGATTTAGAAAGCATTTCTGCTCAGAACGATGTTATTGCCGAAATTAGAGAACCCGAAATTCCTTACAATGTCGGCGATGTTATTTATCTTGAAAATGACATACCGTATGTTATTGAAGATATAGGCAGTCACGATGTTCGCATAAGAGATACAACACTTCTCTATCCCATCAGCCGTGTCGAAAACAGAGCGAATTTTCTGAAACTGCTTGACCAGTATCCGCAGGAAGAACATTCAAAGTTTACCGCAAAAACAGTTGAAGAATTCAAGGCGGAAGATTACGGACTTCCTTACGATATTACAATTCAGACACTCGGTACCAAAGAAGCAGAAAAAGCAAAGCCGGAAAATTTTCACATTACCGACTATAACCTCGGTGTCGGCGGTGCAAAGGAAAAGTTCAAAAACAATATCATTGCGATAAATCTTCTGAAAGAACTTGAACATGAAGGCAGACAAGCGACACCCGAAGAACAAGAGATATTATCCCGTTATGTCGGTTGGGGCGGTCTTGCAGATGCTTTTGATGATACCAATGAAAAATGGGGCGATGAATACAGAGAACTTTATGTTACTCTTTCGCCCGATGAATACAGAGCAGCAAAATCATCTGTTCTTGATGCTCACTATACAAGTCCGACAATCATAAATGCTATGTATGAAGCAATCGGCAATATGGGATTTACAGAAGGTAATATTCTTGAGCCGTCAATGGGTATCGGTAATTTCTTCGGTATGCTCCCCGATGAAATGTCAACGTCAAGGCTCTACGGTGTTGAAATTGACAGTATTTCGGGCAGAATTGCAAAACAGCTTTATCCCAATGCCGATATAACCATATCAGGCTTTGAAAAAACAAGTCGCAGAGATTTCTATGATATTGCAATAGGTAACGTTCCTTTCGGTCAGACCAAAGTAAATGACCGTGAATACAATAAACTCGGTTTTTCAATACATAACTATTTCTTTGCGAAGGCTCTCGACCAAGTTCGTCCGGGCGGAATTGTAGCGTTTGTAACATCACATCATACGATGGATGCGAAAACACCCGAAGTCCGTAAATATCTTGCTCAAAGAGCCGACTTGCTCGGTGCTGTCCGTTTACCGAATAATGCTTTCAAAGCTAATGCGGGAACAGATGTTGTATCGGATATTATCTTCTTGCAGAAAAGAGAAGAACCGATGGAAATTGAACCCGATTGGGTTCATCTCGGAATGAGTGAAAACGGATTCCCGATTAACTCATATTTCGCACAGCATCCCGAAATGATTTTAGGCGAACAATCATCAAAAAGCACACAGTACGGAGTAGATGCCTTTACCGTTAAACCCATTGAGGGTGCAGATTTGGGTGAGCTTCTTCACGAAGCGATGAAGAATATTCAAGGCTCATACAAAGCTGCCGAACTTCCCACTCTCGAAGAAAACACGGAAGTTTCAAAAATATCAATACCTGCTGACCCGAATGTTAAAAACTATTCTTATGCAGTTGTTGACGGTGATGTTTATTACCGTCAGAACAGTATTATGGTTAAAACAGAAGTCAATGCAACCGCCAAAGAACGCATAAAAGGCATGGTTGGTTTGCGTGACTGTGTAAATGAACTCATTGACTTACAGTTGGATGAGCTGAGTACCGACAGCGAAATCAGCGAAAAACAAGCAGAACTCAATACTCTGTATGATAACTTTACGAAGAAATACGGTTTAATCAACGATAAAGTAAATAAAAGTGCTTTTTCAAACGATTCGTCATATTATCTTCTATGCTCTCTGGAGGTTCTTGATGAAGAAAAGAAACTCAAAAGAAAAGCTGATATGTTTACCAAACGAACAATCAAACAACATTCTTCCGTAACGAAGGTTGATACCGCAGTAGAAGCTCTTGCCGTTTCAATCGGTGAACGAGCCAGCGTTGACCTCGGATTTATGGCTTCACTTATGGGTGAAGGAGCAACACCGCAGAAAATCGTTGAAGATTTGCAAGGCATTATTTTCAAAGACCCGAGAACGGGTCCTTTTGATTTGGAAAGCAATCCCGACAGAAGCTATATCGGTTGGCAGACAGCCGATGAATACCTTTCAGGTAATGTCAGAGAGAAACTTGTCTATGCAGAGTACGAAGCCGAAAAAAATCCCTTTTTCAATGTTAATGTTGAGGCTCTGACAAAGGCTCAGCCGAAAGAACTCGATGCAAGTGAAATTGAAGTAAGGCTCGGTGCAACTTGGATAGATAAAGAGATAATCGAGCAGTTTATGTATGAAACTTTCAAAACACCGCCTTATGCAAGGTTCAATATGAAAGTGAAATACTCGGAATATACCGCTGAATGGAGAATTGAAAATAAATCCTTTGTTTCGGGAAGTGACGTCAATGCTCACGTTACATACGGTACAACAAGAAAAAGTGCTTATGAAATTCTCGAAGATTCACTTAATCTCCGTGACGTAAGAGTTTATGATACTGTTATAGAAAACGGTAAGGAAAAGAGAGTTCTTAACTCAAAGGAAACAACTCTTGCACAGCAGAAACAACAGGTTATAAAAGACGAGTTCAGAGATTGGATATTCCGTGATCCCGAGAGACGTAACTATCTTGTTGAAAAATACAATGTATTGTTCAACTCTACAAAGCCGAGAGAATATGACGGAAGTCATATAGTTTTTTCGGGTATGAACCCCGAAATAAAGCTGCGTGAACATCAGCTCAATGCGGTGGCTCACATTCTCTACGGCGGTAACACTCTGCTTGCTCACGAAGTCGGCGCAGGTAAAACATTTGAAATGGTAGCGGCGGCCATGGAGAGCAAAAGGCTCGGTCTTTGCCGAAAACCGTTGTTTGCAGTTCCCAATCATCTTACCGAACAATGGGCATCGGAGTTTCTTCGCCTTTATCCTTCTGCAAATATTCTTGTTACTACAAAGAAGGACTTTCAGCCTGAAAACAGAAAGAAATTCTGTGCAAGAATTGCTACGGGTGATTATGATGCTATCATCATCGGTCATTCACAGTTTGAGAAGATACCCGTTTCGCTTGAAAGACAAGAACGGCTCATTCAACAGCAGATTGATGAAATAACCGAGAATATCGCTATGATGAAATATGACAGAGGTGAAAAGTTTACTGTTAAACAGCTTGAAAAGACACGCAGAAGTCTTGAAGCCAAACTTGAAAAATTGCAGTCAACAGAACGAAAAGATGATGTTGTAAATTTTGAACAGCTCGGTGTTGACCGTCTGTATGTTGACGAAGCTCACAATTACAAGAACCTGTTTCTTTATACGAAGATGAGAAACGTTGCAGGTCTTTCCACATCAGAAGCACAGAAATCTTCCGATATGTTTATGAAGTGCCGTTATCTTGATGAAGTCACGGGCAATAAAGGTGTTGTTTTTGCTACGGGAACTCCCGTTTCAAACTCAATGACAGAACTTTATACGATGATGCGTTATCTTCAGTACGATATGCTTTCGAAAAAGAATCTGACCCACTTTGATGCTTGGGCATCGAACTTCGGCGAAACAACAACGGCTATTGAACTTGCACCCGAAGGAACGGGATACAGAGCAAGAACCCGTTTTGCGAAATTCTTTAATCTGCCCGAACTTATGAATATGTTTAAGGAAGCGGCAGACATAAAAACGGCAGACACTTTAAATCTGCCGAGACCCGAAGCTGAATATCACAATGTTGTTGCTCATCCGACAGAAACACAAAAAGGCTTGGTTAGTGAATTATCCGAAAGAGCTGCCGCCGTTCATTTAGGTAGTGTTGACCCTTCGGAAGATAATATGCTGAAAATCACTTCTGACGGCAGAAAGCTCGGTCTTGACCAAAGAATTATCAATCCCGATTTCGCTGATGAAGAAAGTACAAAAGTTAATCTTTGTGTCGATAACATCGTCAGAATTTATGAAGAAGGAAATGCGGATAAACTGACACAGCTTGTGTTCTGTGATATATCTACTCCGAAAACCAAAACTGCGGCGAAAGCTGAACCGACACTTACAAATCTTGACCCTATCCCCGAAAAGTCTTTTACGGTTTATGAAGATATACGGGATAAGCTGATTGCAAGAGGTGTTAAACCCGAAGAAATCGCTTTTATTCACGATGCAAATACGGAAGAAAAGAAGAAAGATTTATTCGGAAAAGTGCGTTCCGGTAAAGTCCGTGTTCTTATGGGCAGTACATCAAAAATGGGAGCCGGTACTAATGTTCAAGACAGACTTGTAGCTCTTCACGATTTGGATGCTCCGTGGCGTCCGGGTGATCTGGAACAGCGAAGCGGCAGAATTGTCCGACAAGGTAATCAGAATGAGAAAGTACATATTTACCGATATGTTACCGAGTCAACATTTGATGCTTACCTTTGGCAGACACTTGAACAAAAGCAGAAGTTCATATCGCAGATTATGACCTCAAAATCTCCCGTGCGTTCCTGCGAAGATGTTGACGAAACTACTCTTTCCTTTGCAGAAATCAAAGCACTTTGTGCGGGAGATGAACGCATTAAGGAGAAAATGGATTTGGATGTCGATGTGGCAAAGCTGAAGCTTATGAAAGCAAGCTATCAGAATCAGCAATTCCGACTTGAAGATAATATTCTCAAAAACTTTCCGCAACAGATAAGGCAATACGAAGAATACATTAACGGATTCCAAACCGATATTCAGACTGCAAAAGATAATTCGCATCCGCCCGAAGGATTTGCCGGAATGACCGTTCGGGGTGATTTCTTGACCGACAAAGAAAATGCGGGTGCAGCTCTCATTGATGCAATGAAAGATGTGAAAATCTTTATGGACACACCGATAGGTTCTTACAGAGGATTTGATATGTCATTGTCGGTAGAAGATTTCGGCAAAAAGTATGTCCTTACTCTCAAAGGCAAAATGTCCCACAAAGTAGAACTCGGCAAAGATCCGAGAGGTAATCTTATTCGTATTGATAATGTGCTTGATTCAATAACAAAGAGATTGAATGATACTCAATTAAGACTTGATAATGTTAAAACTCAGATGGAAAATGCGAAAGCCGAACTCGGTAAGCCTTTCCCGCAAGAAGAAGAACTGAAAATCAAGTCTGCAAGACTTACAGAGCTGAATATTGCTCTGAATATGGATAAGCCTGAAGCTCCGTCAGCGGAAAATGCTATTGCCAAAAGCAGCAGACCGTCAATTATTGATAAGTTGCAGATGGCAAGTGCAAAAAGCAAAACCACTATCCCAAAAACAACAGAAAAAAAGAAAACGGAGGAAGTTTTATAAATGGATTTATCAATCAGACCAATCAAACCCGAAGAAATACCGTTTTCATATACTCAGTCACAAAATGACAATATAGAAAGCGGTTGTATCGGTTTTCTCCGTGGGGATTTTGACACAAGCGGCAAAGGCTTTTACACCACTTGGGAAGATAAAGTAAAGTTTTTTAAAACAGATGAATTCAAAAGAGAATTTGATGATGTTATCAATTCTTTGCGGTTCGGTTATGGAGAGCTTCTGAAAGACAGAAGCTCTCTTTCTGCTTATTGTCAGAACAATCCCGATGGAGTTATTGAGGGTAACTATACCAAAGAATACGGTTTCAGAGTTGATACCGATGAACACAGCTACATTTTGAGATGCAATCCCACCAAAGGCGATTACAACTTTTATGTTTACGCTTATGACCGTGAAACATTTGAAAAATATCTTAATGAAATAGGAGTTGATGATTTGAGCGAAACATATAAAAAAAATCCTGAACTCTGCAAAAAAATGAAAGCAGAGCAAGATAAATTTAAGGACTGGCTTATGCAACAGTCACCCGAAGAAATCTTAAATCACGCCTACGAATATTCAGTTCGCAACGATATTCTGACTCATACACAATATGCCGATTTGTCTGATGAATTAGCAACAGCATTGTTAAATTTGCCTTCGCCGTTATCGGATGTTTATGACAGATTTATAAGGGTTGAAACAGATTACATAATGACTATTGACGGCTCTATTTACGAAGCAGCATTTAGAGCATTTGAAAAAGCAGAAGCAGAAAAAGAAAAGACAATGACGGTTCTCGTTGTTGCGCCGGGAGAAAAACCGACTGTCGAAACAATCCCTATCGGACTTGAAAGTTTACAACAGCAGGTTGGCGGATATATCGAAGCGGTTTATCCGTTTGAAGAACCCGTAGGACTTGTTTGTAACGAAGAAGGCAAAATAAACGGTATGCAGTTAAATCGTGCTTTGCGTGATGATGAAAACAGTATCTACGATATTGTTTCGGGAACATTCCTTGTTGTGGGTCTTGGTGAAGAAGATTTCTGCTCCCTTACTCCCGAACAGATTGAGAAGTATTCGGAACATTTTGCAGAACCCGAAATGTTCTTTATGCTCGACGGTGAAATTCAGGCGATTCCGTATAACGATCCGAGTAAATTTCCACTTTATGAAAAGCCTTTTGCAGAAGCAAGAGACAGAGAAGAAATATCAGCATACAGACTTTCTTCAAGAGCAGATAATATGTGTAAAACCGCTATTGAAGCTGCTATAAGCGACAACTATTCAGATTGCAGACTTGACCCCGAAGGTGCGAAAAAAGTTGTTGAGAATTTCGGCATTGACCGTGTAAAGAAAATTCTTGCTCTTACTTGTATCGTAAAAGATTATGACGGAAGAATATCTGATGAAAATAAGGCTTGGGCAAAAACAGTTCGCCCGAATGACGTGAAAGATAAGATTGATTTATCTCTTGTTGTTGACGGTGTTAATCCCGGTCTTACCGATATTTTTGTCAGACAAGTAAAGAGAATTGAAACAGAACGTTCCGAAAAGAAACCTTCTGTTTTGAAAAAACTTGAATCTGCAAAAGATAATATTGCACCTGCTTCTGCTGTTCCAAAGAAGAAAGACCAGGTGCTTTGATTTGGGTGAACGTTACAGAAAAACTCCGATTTTGTTTTGGGTAACTGATGAAGAAAAGCAACAAATTGAAAGTCGGATGGAACTCGTTGGTTCAAGTAATATGAGTGCTTATTTGCGAAAAATGGCACTTGACGGATATGTTATAAATCTCAACGTTCCCGAACTCGATGAAACAATATCATTGCTTCGATACAGTAGCAATAATATAAATCAGATTGCCAAAAGGGTTAATGCAACAGGTGTGATTTTCAAGAATGAAATTGATGAAATTCAGAAAAGTCAATCTGAACTTTGGTGTATGCTTGATAAGATTATTGCAAAGTTTTCAAAGATAAAATGACATCCTTGAAAAAATTTTTGATTTCACATATATTGAAATCGAAACGGAGGTTTTATTATGAAAATGGTTAAAATATTGCTTGCGCCAATTCGCATATTCCTGACAGTTACAATATCTGTGTTCAAGTTTTTGTTGTCTTTCTCATCAACAATATTAGCCATTATTGCATTTGTTGTACTAATGGTTGGTATTTTCTTCTTTGTTGATGGAGAGAAAACAGATGGCATCTATGCTCTTGTTTTAGCTTGGATAATAAGTCCGTGGGGTCTGCCTATGATTGCAACTTGGTTATTATCAAGGCTCATTATTTTTCGAGATTGGTTAAAGTCTTAATTTTGAATTTTTTGTAAACTCCGAAAAAATTTGTGTAACATTTTCGTTTTTTCGTCATATGTATATATACAGACTTTTAATTGGGGCTAAACATGACAGAAGTTGAAAAAAGAGCAAGAATTGAAATTTTGGAAATGCTAATCGAACATGAACTGAGTCTTGGCTATAAAGATTTCGATGCAGATTTTGTTGCCGAGTGTGTTGAATTATGCCTTGCACTTCAAGGTATAAAAATTACACCTGAAGAAATCGAAAAAGGAAAGAACAAGTTGTTAAAACTAATGAGAGAAAAAAGTAAGGAGATGGAAAACGGCAGTAACGAGAATACTCAAAATTCATAACAGTCCAAAGCTCGGTTCACTTGTAACATTGAAAGAACGAATCGAGTACGGATTAAACCCTATAAAGACCGATGAAACAAATCTTGTTTCAACTTATGGTTGTGACAAAAATACTGCTGCCTCTGAATTTACATTTTCACAAGCAAAGTATTATTCTAAAACAGGCAGAACGCCAAAGAACACTGTACTTGCTTATCAGATTCGTCAATCGTTTAAGCCGGGAGAAGTAACACCCGAAGAAGCAAATGCAATAGGTTATGAGTTAGCTGAAAGATATTTAAAAGGCAAGTTTGCTTTTGTTGTAGCTACTCACATTGATAAAGCTCATATTCATAATCACATTTATTTTAATTCGGTTTCTCTTGATTGTTCTCATAAGCATCGTGACCGTAAACGATCTGCCAAAGATATTGCACGGTTAAGCGATTTGATTTGCATTGAGCATCAGTTATCAACAATAGAAAATCCGCAACACCGGAACACATCGTATGCAAAATGGGAGGGATACACACCGTATCTCTCCCATCGTGATTTATTACGAAATGATATTGATGAAGTTATATCTATGATGCCAAAAGATTTTGATAAGTTTCTTGAACTGATGAAAGAACGAGATTATGAAATAAAGGTTGGCAAACATATTGCATTTAAAAAGCAAAATCATAAAAAGTTTATCAGACTGCGTTCACTTGGTGATGGTTATTCGGAAGATGACATTCGGTTGAGTATTGCAGAAAAAAGAACTCGTCATTCGAAAATAAAGCAAAAAGAAAAAACAAGTTTGCTCATTGATGTTCAAAAGAAACTTGATGAAGGCAAAGGACAGGGTTATGCTAACTGGGCAAAGGTTTTCAATCTTAAACAGATGGCAAAGACAGTGATATTTTTGCAGGAGAATGATTTTGAAAATCTTGAAAAACTTTCAGATGATATATTTGCTCTTTCGCAGGAAATCTCAGATATGAAAAGTGAAATAAAGAACTTGGAAATTCGTCTGACAGAGCTTTCTACACTCGAAACTCAGATAATCAATTATGCTAAAACTCGTGAAGTTTTTGAGCAATACAAGGCATCAGGTTATTCAAAAACTTTTTTCGCTGAACACGAAGGAGAAATTCTTTTGCATAGAGCTGCAAAGAAAACATTTGATGAACTTGGCATCAAAAAATTACCGTCAATAAAATCTATCAACAAAGAATTTGATGAAGTATTGAAGAAAAAGAAGGTTTTATACTCACAGTATCACTCATCAAAAGAAAAACACCGAGAAATGTTGAAACACGCAGCAAACATACATTCAATTCTCAGTATCACAGTTACTGAAAAAGATAACAAAAAAGAGCATGAACATTCGCATTAGAAACAACAGAACAAAACGAACAAACTTGTAAAAAATAAAACCACATACGAAAGCCGCATGTGGTTTTGCACGGTGTTTTAGATTGTTAATGAAACGGAGCAATCAATAGATATGCATTCTTTTTCATTAACAATCGATCTTCTTTAATTATACTTTTACTGCCCGAGTTGAAATAAAGTTCCATTATGGCTATGTAGCACACATTAAGCGTAATGAATTTGATATTTATCCTAAAAATAAAAATTAAAACAGAAACATAGTTTTATAAAATCAATATTTAAAGTTTTTTACAAATTCTTCTTCAAAATATTTTTCGGTATAAACATATGCGTTACAGAACAAATACGAGTTTATTTTTTGCATAAATTCAGGAGTATAACGATATTTTCCTGTTGTTATGCGTTGCTGAACATTTCTCTGTGAAACAGTCGGATTTTTGTCATTAGAGCAAACTAAAATATAAGTAACATTAGTTCTGAAAAAACTCAAGGGATTCGAATAGGCTGAAAGTATATAACATTCATTAACGTCTGATAGAACATCAATTATTGAATATACTATACAAAAAGCTTTTTTCAAAACATTACTTTTAGTTTTGGTATTTTGGGCATTGATCTGACTGTTTTTAAACTCAATAAAAAACCAATGGTTGTCGCTGTTTACTAAAAAAGCATCGGGAGAGTTGAATGTATTATCACGCATGTTTTGTCCCCAAACTCGATAATATATTTTTTTGGCAAAAACATCCATATCTAATACATTCAAATTATTTGTTTTGTTCGTGTATAAACTCACGTTGCTTTCTGAATCGTTCGATGTTTTTATTAAATCGGAAACAAAATCATCTGGAAAATCAACTCCGTATTTGTTACTGTATTTTTCAAAAAATTGAGTTGTTAGTTCAAAATTATTCATCTTCCGATTCCATCCTATACCACATATCATCAATAACAATGCTAGGTTCAATAAGTTCCTTATATATGGCGGTAATATCATCAGTTACATTAACTAAAGCACATTGTCCTTCTTGTTCTTTGCTTAAATAATAATTACAGTTGTTGTCGATTTTGTGCAAAACTGCATAATATTCTACAGCTCTAAGAAAATGTGAACTGTGTGTGGTAACAACAATACTTAAATCAAAATGTTTTTGAAGTAAAACTATAATTTCTGCATATTTCATTTGCCATTCAGGATGTAAATGAACTTCTGGTTCATCTAAAATCAAAACATCTTTTTCTTTCAACACTCCTTTTTCTAACATAAGTTTTATAAGTGCGAAAGATTTCATACCTGTAGATAAGTTTGATATATTTATTGGTCTCTTATAGTTTGGTAACAACACGGAAACACCTTTTCCTTGTGTTGATATGTCTCCAGGAATTGTTTGATCTAATAATTTATAGATGCTTTCTAATTTCTTTTTAGCATTGATAGATTCAATTATTCCCTCATTAATATCATTTTCTGCTACAGAGATGGAAGATAATAAGTGTTGTTGCTGGAAAGAATCCAATATATTTCTTCTATATGATTTCTGTAATTCCACTTTATCAATAAGCGTAGAGTCATCGATCAAAAAAGCTTCATGGAGAATATTAAAAGGAACACTTACATTAGTGCATTTGTTACCTTCAAAATTAATACTGATTTGTTTGTCTTTGATCTGTACAGAAACTTCACACAAAGAGTCACTCAACAGTGAGTTGATTTGATTATTAAAAACTTTAGAGTAATATCTTTCTAAAATTTCCATAGTCATTTGTAAATTGGATGATTCGTTCACCTTATTTATTATTTCAATAACACTTTCAGAAAAAACAATGCATTCAGTTTCGTCAACATCTTCTTCATAATTTTCAAAACATTCTATAACGATATTTGAAATTTTATCTTTAGAAACATTAGACTCTAAAATAAACTCTCCCAAAGAGGTTTGGATATCATAATATATATCTTGAGCAACTTCTTCATCATCAAAAACACTGAAAATATTTGTGAAAGAGTTCCTCAAAAGTCTTCGAAAATTAACCATTCTATTGTTCTTGATTTTTTTGTCTATGTTATACAATGAATTAAAAAAACAAAACAATGCTTTGCCTACAGTTGACTTACCTGTACTGTTTTTGCCTACAATTACCGTGATTCCATCTATACCTATAGATGCATTTTCGATTTTAGCTAAATTTTTGATTTCTAATTTCAAACAAAGCACCTCTCAAAACTAATAATAGAACATCGTTTCATTCATTAAAATATACACTAATAGATTCTTAATTATACAATATAACCTAGGTGTTTTTCAACCCCTATATAATGTTTTTTGTTTTATATTCCGTAGGAAATCCAAAAAACAAATCACCAAAAATATTTTTGAACTAAAATTTATAGTAAAGTATGATTAAACTCACTAAAATATTAACAGTTAGCAAAAAACAGTTTCAAGCTTTAAAAACTTACGTTCTTTTTTCTATGGCTTTTTTATTAAATTTGATTATTTGGTCAAACTTTATAAATAAATCATCCTCGGGAAAAATGCTTGCCATTATTACTTGATTTTCAGAAAGTTCCTTTTTTAAAAACTCCATTATTTGTTTTGTGTTTTTCTCGTCCAACTCTTTAGCTTTTGGAGAATCAATGACTAAAAACAATTTTGTTCCTATAGCTTGTTCAACAACTTTAATAGTTGCGACTTTGTAGGCTATAATTAGTTTTTGAAATAACGCACCAGTTTTTCCTTTTAAATTGTCTGTGAAGATATAATCGACTTTATTGGAAATTTGATTTTCTACATTTAGCCTTTTTGCATACTCGAAGAACAAATCAAATATTTGAGTAATGTACTCATTGTTTAATCTGATTTTACTTCTGATTTGAGCTTTAATATCCGCTTTTTCTTTCAAGGATTTATTAAGGAGAATTTTAATCTGTTCAATATCAATGTTTATTGAACTTAATGCTTGGTTAATGCTTTTTTCTGTATCAATCATTGGAGAATTTCCAAAAAGAGTTCCTCCGTCCCGCAATATATCATAATCTTTTTGCAACTTGAATTTTTCGGCTTCTAATCTTGATAGTTGATTCTTTAATAAAGCTTTTTCTGCCTTCAGATAATCAATATTACAACTATTTTCAATATTGTCTTTTGTTACTTTAATTAATCCATCTTTTGATTTAACATACAAACTCATTGCTTCAATATATTCAAAGAAACTTTTATCTTGTTTTATTACCTTGTTTATTTCATCAATTTGATGCTTAATGCTTTGGATGGACAATTGAATAGATGCAATTTTTTTCTTTACATCCTCACCTAAAGTAACAATTTCTAAATTGTTGTTGTTTTCATAATATTCTTCCTTAATACTGTTCATATTAAGTAGAGCTTGATATTTTTCAATTTCACGTTCTAGGGTGTCCCTTGCTAAAAAGAGTTCTTCACAATCAATATTTTTGAGTGCTGCAACCAATTCGTCTATGGAGAATCTATTGTTTCCGATTACTTTTCCTCTGTTTAATAATGTCCAACCTTTTTCTTGGTCAATATACATAAGGCCGAGCAAATTATTCGTTATTCTTAAATTTTCCACACCAAAAAGAAAAGAAAGAAAAGAAATATGTTCTTCGGGTAAAGTGAAATCTTTTTTTAAACTGCTATCTTCTGATTCTACGGTAAGCAACCGATAGGATCGTTTTATGATATAGTTTTTGTTGTTGCTTTCCAAGTAAATAGTTGTATTTATTTTGTCAAAACTCATTCCTTCTGTTGACGGAATAGTATATCCCAATCCATAGAAAATTAGTCTGCAGTATGTACTTTTTCCTACAGAATTTTTATCTAAAGAAGTAATTAAATTAAAGTTTTTGTGAAAGGTATCTAAGGAACTTTCAGAAAATTCTTCAAGTATGATTTTTTTAATAATCATAAGTCTTGTCCTTCCATTATTTTACTAATGTTCGTTTTATTGTTAATAAGTCTTAATAAATTTTTCTTGATCAAATACTCTTTTGCTAAATCAGGATAAGTGTCATACTCATTAAACTCACTCAAATAATCTGACCAGTGTAATTTTATAAAATCATATTTGTTTTTTTTAGCATTGCATTTTTTGAATTTTTTGAAATCACTAATTAACCTGTTAAAAAAATCAAATCTTTGATGTATGAACGACTGTTTAGTGTAATACATCTCATACTCATCAATTTGGTCAGAATCAATTTCTTCATCAAACAAGTTATCAATATTTAAATCCATGTTAGATAAAACTGCAACCATTTGCCACAATAATTCTTCTTTGCTTTGAGTTTTTGATTTTTTATCCGGCGTGATAGTTGCATCAACTAAAAATGTTTGATGCCATTCCAAGAGAAGTTCACGAACAAACTTTTGCAAATACTGAGATTGTATATTAAATCTGACTGTTAGTATGTGGCTTATTTTATTTTCAATTTCTCTAAACCTATCAAATGGTTGTTCGGTGTCAATATATGGGTATATAGTTGAAATCATAAAATTATCGATATCTATTTTTTCAATTCTTTCCAACAACAATGTGTATTTGTTTTTGTCAGGAACTTTTGCACATTTATCAATGTAATCTTTTAATTTGTTTTTTACTCTTTTGATTTGCTGCTCAAATTCTTGCTTTTCATCTTCAACATTTTTTAGCTTTACAACACTGTTTTTAAACAAATCTTTTCTTGAAATAGGAGATTCATAATTGGAAATGTAAAGCAGTTCATCATTTGAACGGTATGGTGTCTTTACCAAAGAGATAACAGCATCCTCCAGCTTTGCATTTCTGTTTGATAAACTTCCGTTTTGTACTGATTTCGCCTGTGCAAAAATGCGTTTATCATTTTTTAGCAGAAGTTCGATGTCTTGAAACTTCCCTTCAACGGTTATCTCTTTTATTTCATCAATATATTGTAGAAACAAAAATATGGCAGCATCAACTTGAAACAGCCAACCGAAAGCAGATGCTGACGCATTCCCATCATAAAATGGATTATCAACATTAAGTCTATTGCACATATTCGTCTCCTTGCAATGTTTTTTCTGATTACAATTTTATAATAAAATAGTTTCTAAATCAAGTACAACTGTAAGATAAATCAATATAAGCCTTTCAAGGCGCTGCTCGGAGATAAGATTTTTAATTTTCTCTCCGACTTTTGTTAGGGGATTGGGGAAGATAATTCACCAACAAGAAATCAAAAATCTTTTGGATTTGCGAGTGTGTATATACACTTGCCCTGCTTGCCAATCATCTATAATTAAAGCCAAATCTCTTGTGAAAAAGATTTGGCTTTAAATACAGGTGATTTTTAATTTTTCGAAAATTTAATTGTGGCAATATAATTATCAAATTCCGAATAATCTTTTACCTTTTTGCCCTTCAACATGATAATTGCATCTATTTTTAAATCATCTTGTTCAATGAAATAAAATATCATAGTAACATCTATATTTTCTTCATCTTTTGTATTAATGGTAAATCTAGTTGCGGATAAATTTTCAAGAGAAATTGATTCGGTATTAGATATATCAATGCCTGTTGTTTTATACCTAGAATGTGTACTGTTAACATACTCTTGATAATCGGTAACAGAATCAGTTTTATCTTCTATCATCAATTGAAAGGTTTTATCACTATTTTCAACAATGGGATTAACAGTGTCTGAAAGTAGTGCCAAATCATCGGGAATTTCAAAATTGAATGAGGAAAGTACAACTTTATTTTCGTTAACTATTTGATAATTTGGTGTATCTTGTCCTACTGGAATATCAATACTGGAATTAGTCACTCTATCTATTTCGGGAGAAGATTTGATCGTATTACATCCCGAAAAAGATATTACAACTAATAAAATCAAGCAAAAAGCTTTAAGTTTTTTCATCAAACTTCACCTTTAAATATTATTTTCCAATTCAACAAAAACATGCTGTGAATCGAGATTTAGGAATGCAGAAATTTTTATATAATTCTTTATATACGATATCAAATCCATACAAAAAGATAAAGCAGTTTTAAACGCTCTAATAAACCAACATTCTTTTTCAAGATTTTCAACAGCTTCTCTTAATTGCTCTGCATACTTGTTAACTTGTTCTTGTTGAGTGATATCAAGCGAATAGTCTATGCTGGTGACTATTTCCTGAAGTGTGGCGACGCTCTCGTCTGTGTAGATGGATAAATCTGATGGAATGGCAGCAATAGCTTTTTCAAGAGCCGAATAATCAGCGGGTTTTAAGATGAGTTTTTGAATTGCTATTAGTATTTCTTCTGCCCATTTATCAACCTGCTCTTGCTGAGTAATATTAAGACTCCTATCAATACTATCGATAACCTCGTTTAATTCTGCAACACTCTCATCGGTGTAAACAGACAAATCAGTGGGAATTGTTGCAAGAGCTTTTTCAAGTTCTGTATAATTCGCACTCTTATATTTAAGTTCAGAAATCGCATTTTCTATTGCATTTGCAATTTCTTCAACTTGTGACTGTTTATCAATTGTCAATTCGTAATCGATAGCCGCAAGCGCTTCATCGAGCTTTGCAAGGCTTTCTGGAGTATAAAGATTTCTATCTATTCCTTCAGCTTTGGCTCTAGCTGTTTCAATTATAGAGTAGTCAGCTCTCTTTAATTCAAGTTGCTCGATTGCTTTACATATTTCTTCTGCCCATTTGTCGACCTGTTCTTGATTGTTATTAGCAGTGTTTCTGTTGATTTGTGCTATAACTTTATTCAGAACATCAACACTTTCTTGCGTATATACCGACAAGTCATTGGGAATTTCGCTCAATGCATCGTCGACATTTTTAAAGTCCGCCAAAGCATAATCAAAATTTTTGATTATCTTTGTTTTTGAACTATATGACTTGTCATTTTCAGTACAAGTTACAACGCAATAGTAGTACGGAGCATAATCCACATTAGAAATATCAAGCGTTTTTTCAGTAGCCCCGTCAATCACCAATCCGTTCTCTGTCGTGCCGTCAATTGATTTGTACCATTGATAGGTTAAATCAAACCCTATTGTATCGATTTCAATAGTTTCAGATATCGAAATCTCTTCGGGAATAGCATCGTTATTAATATACGGAATTGGAATAAAAGTATAGTTGTTATCGTTCGCAAAACCTTCCGCATACGACCCCTTTATTCCGTAAATTGTTAAGTTTTCAGGAAAGGATTCCGCTTGTGTTAATCTGCTTGAAACAAGGATTGATGAATTGTCAGGTAAACTTTTTGCCGTTTTCAAATTATGTGCATCAACAAACTCTATTCCTTCAGTTCCGTAAAAAACATCCTTTGAGTCGATTGACTCCAAAGATGATATATCTAAAAATTCAAGTGTGTCGATGTTGGAAAATGCAAATTCGTCAACCGACTCACAAGCGGGAATAGAAATAACCTCTGCAGGAATGTTTGCAAAGAAAAAATCAGGTAAACTTAAAAGCGATACAGCATAGAATCTTTTTAAATTCGGAACATCAAAGTTTTCTTCACCTGTTATTATTTCCGTAAGCATCGGCAGTTTAAGTTCCGTGATGCTGTCACACAAATTGAAAGAATCGGTATACATAGTTGACACTTTGGGCAAATATGTATGTTCCAGCTTCTGGCAGGATTCAAAGGCTGACTCGCCTATGAATAAACATTCGGGGAGTTCAAGAGTTTCCAATGCTGTGCATTCCGCAAAAGCCTCAGCACCGATTTTCTTAACATTGTAAATATTAAGATTCTTCAATACGCTGCATTTATAAAAAGCTTTTTCACTAATTTCTTCTAATAAACTACCCGAAAAACTTGAAAGAGAAGAACAATCGCTGAAAGCTCGCTCACCCAAACTTTTTAATGACGGAAGTTCTATGCTGTATTCTCCGCTATATGTTCTACCGGATGAATTGAAAGCATATTTTTCCGCAGTTTCGAGAGAGTTCAGTGATATTTTATAAAGTGCGAAACACTTTGAAAAAGCATAAGCTCCAACGGTTTCAACTCCGTTAGCTACGATTTCTTCCAAATATTTGTTGCTGTAAAAAGCATAACTTTCAATATCTGTTACAGTATCCGGTAACTTAATATAGGTGAAAACGTTTTTTGTTTCTTCAGCGTTTGAAAACGCATATTGGCGGATGCCTTTTACTGTAACACCATTAACAGTTTCGGGGATAATAATTTCGTTGACTGTTGCGGAACAGGACAGAATATATCCATTCTCATCAATTTCTATCATACTCTCATTGAAAGGCTCGACAATTCTGTATTCTTTCTTTACGACTTTGCTCATTCTACGATTCTTTGAAAGAGCAGCAGCGCTTAACGTCGTATTGGATTTCAATTTAATTGGTGTCCCAATATAAATAGATGAGCTTATGTTTGGTTCTGTTCCATCTGTTGTGTAGTATATAACTGCATTTTCATCTTCGCAGTATAGTTCAACTTCAATCGGTTCCGAATATATTCCGGATTCCAAATTGAATTTCGGGGAAACGGTATGTATAAGATTTTCAGGAGAATCATCAAGTTCGTTAATTATACCCAACGCATTCAGAATACCGTTGCCGTAATATCTGCAATCATCCGTATCATCGGAAATCTTCGTTGCAGAAGTATATAATAATTTTTTTACAGCAGTCGTTGATATTTTTCCATGATATGCTTTAGCCATTGCTGAAGCTGCACTTACAAATGGTGTTGCCATAGAAGTGCCCTCTTTGGTTAAATATTTGTTGTTTGGCATTGTACTGTATATATTTGTGCCAGGGGCAGCCAAATCAATATGCGAACCAAAATTAGAAAAATCAGAAATTAAATTATCTTCAGTAATTGCTGAAACTGCAATGACGAAATCCAAACTTGCCGGATATTTTTTTGTGCTATCGGTTCCATCGTTTCCTGCACCGGCAACAAGTACAATTCCCTTTTCATCAGCTTCAGCTAATGCGTTACTTAACGATATTGATGAAGTACAGGTAAGGCTCATGTTTATAACATCAACCTCATCTTCTATCGCTTTATAAACTCCCGCAAGAATAGCAGAACTTGAACCCTCATCTTGACCTAAAACTTTATAAGGTTTTATCAAAACATTGTCAGTAGTACAATCGGCTATAATTCCCGCAACATGCGTACCGTGACCAACATCATCCATTGAACTGTTGCTTTTTCCACTTCCGGAAGAGTTGAACCCTGTCGGTTCAACTCTTCCTTTTAAAAAATTATGTGTGTGGTCAACACCTGTGTCCAAAACAGCAACAGTTACTGTTTGCAATTCAATGTTGTTATCGACTATATAGTCTTTTAATTTATCAAAATTAGTGTGAGACGGACCCCAAGAAAGATGTTTTGTGTTGTCATTATGATTGATTTCTTCTGATAGGGATTCAGATGTTTTTACGATGCCGTCGGGTTCAACATACTCAACACAGTTAAGCGAAGAATAATAGTTGTATGCATAAATTGTATCGGAAACAGATTTAAACTGTAAAATCCATAAGTTTTTAAAACCGGAAATAACCGACACAGCATTGAGAGTATCTATTTTGCTTTTGGATTTTACAATTAAACGCCTTGTTTGAAAACACGAAACACTATTACTTGTTTCCGCTGAAAGAGTTTGAACAGATGAATTTTTTGATGTGGTTTTTAAGGGAATATCATATTCACTAATCATTTCGCTTACTTGAATTGCAAAATCATCTGCATTTATTGAAGTATTTGCACTAACGAATGATATACTCCCGTTCAAAAAGAACATACCAATTGTTAATGATAATGAAATCAATAAACTCAATAACCGTTTCACCATAAAGCCTCCATCACACTATGACAATTTCGCTTAACTTCCTATAATGTTGATTGATATGATCTAATCCAATTTAAAGGAATATCCCTTGTCCCAACAGCCAATTTGCAAACTGTTTTGATTGATATAAACATTGCTCACATAATTACCGGATAAGGAGAAAACAACTTTTTCGGTATTGATATCTACAATCAAGATGTTGTTTCTGTTTTGCAATGCCAACAAATTATTTTTTACGCACAAACTCCCATCAAACATTCCATATTTTTTAGAAATTTCGATTTTTTGTTTGATGTTGAATTCTTTGCCGATTTTTTGAAGAACATAAACAATGGATTTTTTGCTGTCAACGAAGAAAAGATTTTCGTTTTCGCATTTTACACCCAAAACAATAGTTCCTTTTTTGACTGGCAATTCAATTTTTTGAAAATCTATTGTATTAAGGTTACTATATATCAAATAATGTTTGTTGTCTTTTCTATCGAGTAAGGTAACATAAAGCTCTTGATTGTCTTTAGCGATATCAAGTGTTTCCAACATAACATTACATTCGGTTAAATCTTCAATAACATTCAAGGCTTGTGTTGACAGGTCGTACTGAAAAATCTTTCCATTCCAATCTGCCCAATATACACAATTGTTAAAGAATACCGGTGCGCATCCTTCTCCGGTGTTTTGAATTTTAATTTCGGTTAATAAATCTGTTTGTAAATCAACGATAAACAATTGACCGGATGTGTTAAGCAATGCAATTAAGTTGCTATATTCATGCTCACAAAAGCAAAAATGAGAAGGATGTTGAATATGATATGTTTTTATTATTTTGCCTTCAAAATCCATCACCAAGAGAGATGATGAGTTTATACACACGAATCCTGCATCACCTTTCTTAAGTACATAACAACTTCTTTTAAACACC
>JAZRKE010000045.1:0-22575 GCA_045646145.1 Acutalibacteraceae bacterium
ATATTGACTTTGACCCCTGTTTTGTTATATAATCGTAAAAATACAATTAACTTGGAGGCAAATAAAATGGCTTATTATTTTGAAAATGTTTCCCACACCTTTAATGAGTATCTTTTGGTGCCCGGTTATTCTTCGGCTGAATGTATACCTGCAAATGTCAGCCTTAAGACACCGCTGGTTAAATTCAAAAAGGGTGAAGAACCTGCAATCTCTCTTAATATCCCGATGGTTTCTGCTATAATGCAGTCGGTTTCGGGTGAAAAACTTGCCGTAGCTCTCGCTAAAGAGGGCGGTGTATCCTTTATTTACGGCTCACAGTCTATTGAAGACGAGGCTGCTATGGTTGCACGTGCTAAGAATTTTAAAGCCGGTTTTGTTGTGAGCGCTTCAAACATTAAGCCTAGCGATACCCTTGCCGACATTATTGCTTTAAAGGAAGAAAACGGCTTTTCTACCGTTGCTGTAACCGAAGACGGTACTGCACACGGCAAGCTGCTCGGTATTGTTACCTCCAGAGATTACAGAGTCAGCCGTATGGACCCCTCTATGAAGGTAAGCGAATTTATGACTCCCTTTGAAAAGCTTATATTTGCCTATGATGATGTTACTCTTAAAGAGGCTAACAATATTATTTGGGATAATAAATTAAACGCTCTGCCTGTTATTGACAAGGCACAGAACTTAAAGTCTATAGTTTTTAGAAAGGACTATGATTTACACAAGAAAAATCCCCTTGAACTGCTTGACAGCAGCAAACGCTATGTTGTCGGTGCCGGTATTAACACCAGGGACTACGAGGAGCGTATTCCCGCATTGATTGAGGCGGGTGCAGATGTACTCTGCATTGACTCCTCCGAAGGCTTCAGCGAATGGCAAGCAAGAACACTTAAGTTCGCCCGTGAAAAGTACGGCGATAAGATTAAAATCGGCGCAGGTAATGTTGTTGACGCTGATGGCTTTAACTTCTTAGCCGATGCGGGTGCCGACTTTATTAAGGTGGGTATCGGCGGCGGTTCAATATGTATCACCCGCGAAACCAAGGGAATCGGCCGCGGACAGGCTACCGCGCTTATCGACGTTTGCAAGGCAAGAGACGAATATTATGAAAAACACGGTGTTTATATCCCCGTTTGCTCTGACGGCGGTATCGTTCACGACCACCATATGACACTCGCTCTTGCTATGGGTGCTGACTTTTTGATGCTCGGCCGCTATTTTGCCCGTTTTGATGAAAGCCCTACAAACAAGCTTATGATTAACGGCTCATATGTTAAAGAATACTGGGGCGAGGGTTCAAACCGCGCTCGTAACTGGCAAAGATATGATTTGGGCGGAGATAAGAAGCTATCCTTTGAAGAGGGTGTTGACTCTTATGTTCCATACGCCGGAACACTTAAAGATAATGTGGCAATCTCCCTTGCTAAAGTACGCTCTACTATGTGCAACTGCGGTGCGCTCACCATTCCCGAATTACAGAGTAAGGCAAAGCTGACACTTGTTAGTGCTACAAGTATTATTGAGGGCGGCGCCCACGACGTAATCACAAAGGAAAGCGGAAATATCCATAAATAATAGACATAATTTAACCCCGAGTTTTCAACTCGGGGTTTTCTTTTTATTTTGTTCCGGTTGAGCCAAAGCCACCTGAACCACGGGCGGTATCCTCTAACTCGTCAACCTCATTAAAATCTACGCTTAGGAAAGGCGCTATTACAAGCTGAGCAATTCGCTCGTTTTTAGCAATCGACTGAGGTATAGCGGAATGATTATGAAGGGCTACCATAATTTCGCCTCTGTAGTCGGCATCAACTACACCCACCTTGTTTGCAGGAGCGAGTCCTCTTTTTGAGGCTATCCCGCTTCGCGCATAAATAAGCCCGGCGTATCCCACCGGTATTTCTGCGGCTATGCCTGTGGGAACAAGAACCGTCTCACTAGGATTAATGGTTAAATCGGTTTCCAGACAGGCGTACAGGTCGGCTCCTGCTGCAAACTGTGAGCCATAGGTTGGAATTACGGCATTTTCTCTTAGCTTTTTAATATTAACGGTTGGCATAAAATCAACTCCTGTTTTTAATTTATAAGTTAATTTTATCAGCAATTAGAAATAAAATCAACCATTAATATTTTTTAAAGCCCTGCCCTATTATCTCACCTGCATCCGACACGACGGTAAAAGCGTTTTGGTCAGCGTTCCTTACAATTTCCAAAAGTAAAGCTACCTCGTGTTTTCTTACGGCACAGAAAAGCAAATTGCTATCATTTCTCGTAAAGCCGCCCTTTGCCGACATTATGGTTACACCTCTCTCTAGCTCTTTTCCCACAAGCTCGGCAATTTTTTCGCCTTTTTTACTTACAATAAACAGTATTTTACCCCTATCGCCGCCATACAACACCATATCCATAATCTGAGATGCGGCATATATGGTTATTACACTATAGAGTGCGCTCTCAATATTACCATAGGCAAGTGCCGATAGAGCTATAACACCAAAATCGAAAAGCATTATTATTCTGCCAAGCGAAAAGTGGCGCTTTTTAGAGTTTACAAGCATTGCTATAATATCTACTCCGCCCGTTGTGGCACCGCGAAGCAAAATGAGGGACAATCCAAATCCCGAAATTATACCGCCGAAAACCGCTGCCAAAACAGGGTTTACAAGAAATTGTGGCACGATTTTCTCGGATAAGTTCAGGCTTAAAGACAAAATAAAAGTAACGGCGACGGTTTTTAATATAAAACCGCCGCCTAATTTTTTAAATGCAATGATTAAAAGCGGTATATTAAGGGCTAAAAGAATTGTGCCTGAGGGCAGTCCCAATAAAAAAGACAACGCCGTAGCTATACCTGTAAAGCCGCCTGGGGATATTTCGTTGGGTGTAATGAGCGCCGCTACTGCAAATGAATAAATTCCGCAGCCCAGAGTCCAATATAAAATATCCTTAATATACCTTTTTGTTTTCACAAGTATTCCTCATTTCAGAGTTCTTGTGAAAAGTTTTCCCAAATTAATTCAAATAATTCGGTTATTCTCTGCGTCTTGCCCGATAAATGCAAAAATCCAAACAGGGTTTCAAGACCTGTTGCAGTATGATACTCGCCCTTGGTTGCATTTTTTGGGGTGTTACCTGTGTGAAAGTTTCTGCCCCTTTTAAAAACCGAGATTTCTTCCTCGGTAAGCTCGTTTTCAATAAGCGCGTATGCCCTCGCCTGAGATACCGCATTTACAAGCTTTACCGAAAGTGAGTGTAACTGCCCTGAAGGACGGTTGACAACCGATAATTTTTCGCGGACTAAAAGTCCGTACACCGCATCACCCACAAAGGACAGCACCGACGGATTTAATAATTTTGCATCCATTTAATAACCCCTTAAATTACGGAATATAATCAAACTCTACACCGCAAACGCTTACGGTATCGCCCTCTTTAATGCCTGCCTTCTCAAGCGCCTTAATAATACCGCTTGAGCGAAGCGCCCTTTCAAAATATTGCAGCGACTCATAGTCATCAGGGTCGACCTTGTTCATAATATCGTCTACCCAATCGGCATCGTCAATATAGAAAATGCCGTTTCTCACATTGATTTTAAAGGTCTCTCGGGGCACGAATTCGGTAATAACCGGCTCAATTTCGCTCTCAAATTTAATTATGGGCGGAAGCTCGGCAAGCTGTGCCGCAACACAGTCAATAAGCGCGTCGGTACCCTCGGCAATAGCCGCCATAATGGGAAAGAACTTATATCCTTTTTCTTCGAAATAGGTCTTATATTTTTCGATTTCTTCTTCATCAATAAGGTCGCATTTATTACCCACTATTATCTGTGGACGCTCGGTGAGTTCCTCAGAAAATACCGCAAGTTCTCGGTTGATCTTCTCGAAATCCTCTATAGGGTCTCTGCCCTCGCTGCCCGAAATATCAATTACGTGGAGTAGCATTCTGCAGCGCTCTATATGGCGCAGAAACTCATGGCCAAGTCCTATACCCTCACCGGCGCCTTCAATAAGCCCCGGAATATCCGCCATAACAAAGGAAGAACCCTCGTCCACACGCACAACACCTAAGACAGGGGTGAGCGTTGTGAAATGATAGTTGGCAATTTTAGGCTTTGCCTCGCTAACTACCGATACGAGTGTAGATTTACCGACATTCGGAAAGCCGATCAAGCCAACATCGGCCAAGAGCTTTAATTCGAGTGTAACATCGAGTTCTTCTCCCTTTTGACCATCGTTAGCGTACCTTGGTATTTGACGGGTTGAAGAGGAAAAATGCCAGTTACCCCAGCCACCGTTACCGCCTTTAGCGATAACCACCGGCTCGTCATCTGAAATATCGGCAATAATTCTGCCCGTTTCCGCCTCTTTTACAAGGGTGCCACGCGGGACATAAATGATGAGGTTCTGAGCCGATTTGCCTGTGCAACGGTTCCCGCCGCCCTTTTCGCCGTCCTCAGCTGTATATTTTCTTTTATAGCGGAAATCGGCAAGGGTTGAAAGGTTATCGTCTGCACAAAAGACAATACTTCCGCCTCTGCCGCCATCTCCACCGTCGGGACCGCCCGCCGCTACATACTTTTCTCTATGAAAGGTAGCGGCACCATTACCGCCGTTACCCGCTTTAAGATGTATTTTTGCTACATCAACAAACATATTTCTTCACCTGTAAATAATTGATTCAGCCGTAATTATCAGCTAATAAACCTAAAATCCCTCAGTCAAAACCTGCGGTTTTGCCAGCTCCCTTTAGGTAAGGGAGCCTATAACAAAAGGCTCGGGTACCCCGAGCCTTTTATGGTTTAATTACTGCTCAACAGCATAAATGCTTACCTGCTTGCGATCACGGCCAAGTCTTTCGAATTTAACCTTTCCGTCAATTAAAGCAAACAAGGTATCGTCAGAGCCTTTACCTACGTTGTTGCCGGGATGGAAATGAGTTCCTCTCTGGCGAACGATAATATTACCAGCCAATACAAACTGACCGTCGCCACGCTTAACACCAAGACGTTTAGCTTCACTATCACGGCCGTTCTTAGTAGAACCCACACCTTTTTTATGAGCAAATAACTGAATGTTAATCTTTAACATGAATTACACCTCCGAAATTTTTATATTGTTGCTGTACTGTTCGGCTAACTGTTCAATATGCAGCTTAAAGCCTTTTAGGACTATATCGGTATCATCAGACGGCTTAGCTAACTTTAACTCCATTTTAGCATCGCTTATATCCACTGTGGATTTATCGCCGATAACCTCTAAAACGGTGTTCGCCGCCATATAAGCCGCGGAAGATACCGCACTGCAAACAAGCTTGCCGTTTAGGTCTTCGTAGTTTACACTGCTATGACCGCTGACACTAAAGCCCAAGATATGCTCAGCATCAGTAAAAACAACCACCTTAGTCATAAATTAACCGATTTCGTTAATCTGTACCTTAGTATAGGGCTGTCTGTGGCCCATTTTACGTGCGCAGCCTTTTTTGGGCTTGTAGGTAAATACTGTAACCTTCTTACCCTTACCGTTCTTAATTACAGAACCCTTTACAACTGCATCCTTAACATAAGGTTTGCCAACCTTCAAAGTTGTGTTCTTTACAGCAACAACCTTATCGAAGATTACCTCTTCTTCAGCTTCAGCACCGAGCTTTTCAACATAAATTACATCGCCGGGCTGAACGCGGTACTGCTTACCGCCAGTTTCAATAATTGCGTACATTTCATCGCACCTGCCTTAATTCAGTCTCGCTACAGAGGGCGTGTGCCAAGGCACAACTTTAAAAGCCCACAATATGCGGCTCTACCATTCTACTACTAAAACATTAAAAAGTCAAGCATTTTTTATTCTTTAGGTAAATATGGATAGATTGCTTTAATATCGGCATCATTTGCAAGGGCTAAAATCTCGGCTTTGCTTAAATTTGCATTAAAGCCTACCTTATATCCTGCTTTAGATAGATCATGTGCTAAACAGGTTGAACCGTTTTTTGGAATTCTCGGCTCGGGTTGTGGATAATCGGGAGTTAGCACAACCTTGTCTATTACCCTTTTCTCTAAAATATTGTTGCGCTTGATTATATCAACAATATATTTTTCGAGGACCCCTTCATACTCCTTTTCATCCATATTATTTTTTGGTATTTCCTTATATAACTCCTGCTTGAAATCAGCACTTGAGGGGTATTGTTCTCCGGCATAGCAATTATACCTATCAGCAACGGTTACACAAATTACCTCTGTCGTGTCATCATTATCCATGGTTGATAACTTATTGGTTAAATAGTCCGAAATTTTATCATTATACCCTTCCACCCTATCAGGCGGAGCTAAATGGATGCGAAAAGCGGTGCCACGCTCAACAATCATTTCAAGCATCTGGGCGGTAATTTCCATCATAATAGCACCGCTTAAAGCATCGCTCGTTGTGTTGGGATTTTCAATAATATTTTGTGCACCAATAGCCTTAGCATAGTTTTTTTCATATTCTAAGCGCTCACTTTGAAATTGCTTGTATTCTTGCGAATCCCTATAATTAGGAATCTCTTTATTTCCTTCATATTGCTCATCATATTGGTCGAAATAATAATATGACAATCTAATTCTAAACCATACATCTTTACCGTCATTTAATATAACGGCTTCCCGCAATTTTTCAGAAGGCTTTGTGTAACTATCTCCTATTTTTCTTGTCGCAGTATCCATTGCCATGGGCTGACAACTAGATATCTCGTCTATTCCGGTGATAACCTGCCCGTTGTATTGCGGTATTACATAATCTTCGGGTATATTATAATACGGTTCCCATTTTTCACCCTGAATATTATTTCCGCCACTTTGAAGATTACCCGTGCTTTTTGCACAACCGCAAACAGAAATTACCATTAAGGCAGATAAAATTAAACTTATAATTCTTTTCATTATATATCACCACCAAGCCACACTATAATAAGTTGTTGTCGAAGCACTTGTTTTTAAATAAACTTCTATTACATATATTTCTCCCGACACTACACTGTCAATCTCTACAATTTCTACATTGCCTCTATTTTGATTAGATTGATAAATTAGGGTACCTAATGAGTTATATATTCTTAAATCTAAGTCTGCTACCCCAATATTAGAAGGCGGATAAGAATTTGTGTGGTCAGTTCCCACAACGCAAACATTTTTGAGCCATGATAATGATATTCTAAATTTTGAATCATCAGGGGATGCAGTTAAATAATATCTTTCATATGTTCCAACCGGTGCAGTAGCAGAAAAATTGGAATTCACATACCGATAATTAGCAGTTGCTAAAGCTTCCTCCGCATTTACACACCCTGCGCCATACACATTGTATGCCGAATCCGATGGTTTATAATTATGGATAGGGTGATCAATGGAAGCTGTTAAAATTGCTTTCATTGCTGCCTGTTTCGTTTTGAGTGTAGGAAAAGATTGGCACAATTGAGCAACAATACCTGCGACCTGTGGCGCCGCATAACTTGTACCCGAGTCTGTCGTAACAGGTGTGGAAATATTCGTTCCAGGCGCTACCAAATCTGGTTTCAAAGATATTGAATTGTTGTTCTCAATATAAGAAGAATCTGTAGCAATTTCATCATCTAATAATGATACGGTATTCTTATCATTTAAGTTACCTACTGTAATTACATTGTATGCTAACCCAGGCGAACATACATAATTGTAGGGATTAGTGTTACTTTCTGGTTTATTATCTAAATTTCCTGATGCACTAACAATATGTACGCTATGTTCAATAGCTACGTGCTCTAACCATAAATCAAAGTCTTCATATTCCCCAGAATACTGGCCATTATAATACAAGGAAAAACTCATATTTATAACATTAACGCCTTTTCCTATTAACCATTCAACACGTTCCCTCCAATTCATATTATTATTATCAAAATAAGTTGCATAAAACATCGCATCAGGCACAATACCATAATATGTAATGCCATTTGTAATATATTCGCTACCCATTAAAATCGATGCAACATGAGAGGCATGTGCTGAAAAAACAGTTTTATTAACATTTGGGTCAAAAGCAATTTTATTTAGAGGAATGTTGTAACTTCCCCTTTCTGGCAATCCTCCATACTCTAAAATTCCAATCTTAATACCCGTTCCTGTTAATCCACTATAATCTCTAGTAAAACCCGCTTCAGTAACATTGTCAGCAACATTGCTAACGGGTATAGCCTCTAAATCTGGTGAATAATAAATACCCGAAACTGATAAATCCTTTGCCATGGTTGCAATCTGGGCAGGTGTTAATTCGGCTTGAATTACAGGCGCATATCGACTCACAAAAAGCAAATTACCACCTGCAGATGTTCTCGAACCGAACACTTTAGAATGTTTATTTAAAAATGCTTCGGACTGCTCAGTCTGAGCCTCGGCATAAACAGCTCGTTCTGTTTCGATATAGGCATCAACCTCAGCGTGGGTAACCTCGGCAGCAGTTTTTTCATTTGCAAGACTTGCTTTACTGAATCCCGTTTTTTCTAAAACCTTTTCTTCTACCTTATTGGTATCTATTTCATAAAGCCAGATATCAACAGGGATTAAATCGGTAGCAGTTGCCGCCGAAAGTACCTCTTTAAGCTGAGGGTCGATATATGCCGTATAGATTTTAGTGGGAACGCTTCCCATTGTTACTATACAAATAACAACTACCATTATTATTGATAAAGATATTTTTAAAGTGTTTGTGATTTTAGATTTACGCATAACTAAACCTCCATAAAAATTTATTTTGCTTAAATATATAGAGGTGTCGTTTTGTACAAAACAAAACGCACCAAGAGCCTAATACACTCCCGATGCGCTTATAGTTCACTTTTAATTTTTAAGTTTAAAATTAAATCTGCCCGCACCGAGAGTGTAAAAAATGATCGTTTATCATTTCGTCCACCTCCAATACGGTTTTTACAATTTTAATGTACCATATTTTTACAGTTAAGTCAAGTTACAGCATTGTAACCTTTTATTTTTTAAGGGCAATTGCCTTTTTAGCATTTTCGGCAATATCCTTACCTCTGAGACCGAACTTATCGAGAAGGTCATTCGCCGGGCCTGACATACCGAACTGGTCGTTAACACCAACGCGAACCACAGGCACGGGGCACTCTTCACTAAGCACTTCGCAAACTGCAGAGCCAAGTCCACCGATAATAGAATGCTCCTCGGCAGTAACGATAGCGCCTGTTTCCTTTGCTGCCTTAATAACAGCCTCATTATCGAGCGGTTTAATGGTTGCCATATTAATAATACGAGCATTAATACCCTCAGCCTTTAAAATATCGTAGGCTACGAGTGCCTCTGCTACCATAAGACCGGTTGCAATAATGGTTACATCATTACCCGACTTTAGCTCTACTGATTTGCCGATTTCGAATTTATAATCGTCATCGAAAATTACAGGCACTGCAAGTCTGCCGAAACGCGCATAAGTAGGACCATCATAGTTATACATAGCCTCAAGCGCCTTTTCAGCCTCAACGGCATCAGCAGGATTGATAATTACCATACCGGGAATTGTTCTGAGTATACCGATATCCTCGTTGCACTGGTGGGTAGCACCATCCTCACCTACCGAAATACCTGCGTGGGTTGCACAAATCTTAACATTTAAGTGGGGGTAGCCTACAGAATTTCTTATCTGCTCAAAGGCTCTGCCTGCGGCAAACATTGCAAAGGAAGAACAGAAAACCTTCTTGCCGGTTGCTGCAACACCCGCAGCAATGCTTATCATATTCTGCTCAGCAATACCGCAGTTATAGAATCTTTCGGGAAAAGCCTTTTTAAAGGTGCCCGATTTTGTAGCGGCGGCAAGGTCTGCGTCTAAAACAATAAAATCATCGTACTTTTCTCCGAGCTTTACAAGACCCGAACCGTAACCCTCACGGGTTGCCTTTTTTACTACATCAGCCATTTGTGCCACCTCCTAATTTAAAGCTTCAAGCTGAGATTTCAGCTCTGCCATAGCGATTTCGTACTGCTCATCATTCGGCGCTGAGCCGTGCCAACCAACTGCATTCTCCATAAAGGAAACACCCTTGCCCTTAACAGTTGTGGCTATAATTGCGGTCGGCTTACCGTTGCTTAAGCCGTTAGCCTTATTTAAGGCATCTTCAATTGCCCCGAAATCGTTACCGTCGATTTCAATTACATTCCAACCGAAAGCCTCAAACTTCTTATCAATGGGTTTAGGTGAGTTAACCTCGTCAACAGTACCGTCAATCTGAAGATTGTTGAAATCAACAAAGGCTACGAGGTTATCAAGTTTTTTAGCCGCGGCAAACATAGCAGCCTCCCAAACCTGACCCTCTTCAATTTCACCGTCGCCTAAGATAGAATAAACCTTATATGTATCGCCGAAATGCTTAGCAGATAAAGCCATACCGGCGGCTGCCGATATACCCTGACCGAGTGAGCCTGTTGACATATCAACACCGGGAATGTGCTTCATATCGGGATGTCCCTGTAAAATAGAGCCGATTTGACGAAGTCCCGATAATAGTTCGGTATCAAAAAATCCGCGATGAGCGAGTACCGAATAAAGCGCGGGAGCGGCGTGTCCTTTAGAGAGAACAAAGCGGTCGCGGTCGGCCTTCTTGGGATCGGTAGGGTCGATATTCATATGCTCAAAATAGAGATATGTAAGAATATCTGTGCTTGAGAGTGAACCTCCCGGATGGCCAGCCTTTGCGGCGTGAATTCCCTCAATAATGCCCATTCTAACATTTAAGGCAATTTTGGTAAGTTCCTTTTGTTTAAGTAAATCCATGTTTTACTCCCTTTCTGTTTTTATATGATAGAGCAAAATTGCTTAATATCATTTTTTTAAAAAATCGGTAAAATACCGAGGAAGCTCGGTTTCGAACTCCATATACTTCCGTGTTTCAGGGTGGATAAATCCAAGCTTTTTAGCGTGTAGGCACTGCCCTTTTAAATTCGGCGCTACGTTTTTTGGACCGTAAACCGCGTCCCCTGCTACAGCGTGTCCCAGATATGCCATATGCACCCTTATCTGATGTGTTCTGCCGGTTTCAAGCCTACATCTTATATGGGTAAAGGCGTTACCCCTCGAAATGACGCTATAATGTGTTACGGCATTCTTTGAATTTTCCGCCGTTACAGCCATCTGCTTTCTTTTCACAGGGTGTCTGCCTATGGGTGCATTAACCGTACCGCTATCCTGTTTAATAACACCGTGAACTACCGCCTCATACTCTCGGACAAAGGAATGCTCCTTTATCTGCTCGGCTAAAAAATTATGTGCAATATCATTCTTAGCCACCATTAAAAGACCGCTTGTATCCTTATCTATGCGGTGAACTATACCCGGTCGCATTACGCCGTTAATTCCCGAAAGACTGTCCCTACAGTGATAAAGCAGAGCATTTACGAGCGTTCCTGAATAATTTCCTGGGGCAGGATGCACCACCATTCCCTTGGGTTTATTAACCACAAGCAAGAATTCATCCTCGAAAACAATATCGAGTGGTATATTTTCGGGAAGAATATCGGGTGGCTCAGCGTCGGGTATGCTTACTGTAAGTGTATCCCCTGCCTTTAATTTAAAGCTCTTGCTTAATGTTTTGCCCCTAAGCAGAACATTGCCGCCTTCAATCAGTTTTTCGGCGTGGGAACGGGTAACGCCAAGTTGCTTTGCCAAAAAGGCATCAACCCTTAAGGGTGCGGCGCTATCGCAGACTATCTCACTTACTGTCATCAGGATTTCCCCTTAGCTTTTTATCCTGAACGGAATCCAATATGAAATACACTATAAGCACTGCACAACCTGCAACTATAGCACAGTCGGCAATATTAAATATGGGGAAGGTTTGCCAGAAATCAAACTGAAGAAAATCAACAACGCGACCTGAATTAAAAATACGGTCGTACATATTTCCAAGACCACCCGAAAGAATTAAGCATATAGCCCAGAAAAGCCACTTATTCTGAAGTCCCTTGCTCACAAGCACGGTAAGGCCGATTATCATAATAACCGCCGTAAGTGCTAGCAGTACCCATGTGTAGCCTGCAAGAATACCCCATGCGCCGCCGCTGTTGTGAACGAAATACAGGTTAAACAGCTTCGGTATTAATGGGGCGCTTTCTCCAAGTACCATACTGCCCGAAATATAAATTTTTGTTATACGGTCGGCGGCAAAGGCTATTACCGCTACCACGCCCGCTAAAATATAACTCAGCAAAACTTTACCTCCAACGGTTTATTTTCTAAAAAAACCATTCTTAAAAACTTCCTCGCCCTCATCGTTTTCTTCTTCGGGCGGTAAGGTATCATCGTTGAAAACAAAGCCCTTAGGCTCTAAAGACTCTGTTTCATTTACTTTAACATCCTCATTCTCGGCTTCGCTCGGCGCTATAAAAGCCGAAACATCAGGCTCCTCATCTACCTTTAATGCCACCGCTTCAGCCGCACGGGCGGCATCCATAGCAACACAATCCGGCATTTCGTTGATAATTTCGAGCTGCTTTTTATAAAGGGCAAGTAGCTCGGATTTGAATGTAGCAATTTCAATTCTTGTTTTATCAAAAAGCGCCTGCTGACGCTTAACAGCATCGGCAGTAGCCGCTTCAACTGCCTCCTGTTTTTTGTGGGCTAACGCCAAAGAAGCCTTAAGCTCATTCTCGGCTGAGGCTTTTTTCTCACTAAACTTAACATCAAAGGTATCTAACAATAATTTGGCTTCGCCTGCCGCATTATCTGCCGCCGCCTTTGCCTCGTTTATAATCATTGCCGCCTTTTCTTTGGCATCGCTCACCGTTTTATCGGCAAGTTTCTGCGCCTCAATTAATATACTCTGCAGACTCGACTGTGAATTCTTATATGAATCTATTTCGTCTTCAAGCGAATTTATCTTATTTGTAAGCTCGGTAATGCGGGCTTCATAAAATGAATAATCCTCTTCGATAACATCTAAAAGATTATCCACCTCATCCTGTTTATAGCCACCCACGGCTTTAGAAAATCGCACCTCTCTGATATCGTTGGCTGTTAACATACCTGAAAACCTCCTAAGCATATTTTTCAATTTTAATTTTTATTCTGCCCTTTCGGGTTTCTCCCATAAGGGAACTGACAGTAAATTTGCCCGTTCCTCTTACGGTAATTTTATCACCTGAGACTACCGCCTTTGTGGGTTTTTCGCAGATTAGAGAATTTACACTAACCCGTTTTTCAGTTATTAACTCATTAGCGGTATTTCGCGATACCGAGCATATTGCCGCCACTACACAGTCCAGCCTCATAGATGACACGGTAATAGACTGCAAAACTCTATTGGTTGTTCGAGGAAGCGGAAAGGAAAAACCTTCCATAACCTTAACGCCCACGCGACCCACAGTTGTCAGTTCCTGGCAGGTCAACCGAGCGATACTATCCGATAGGAAGATTACCGCCCTGCCGTTTTCTATAAGGATATCCCCCACCGTCTCACGCTTTATGCCGAGAGAAAGAACGGCGCCTAAAAAATCGCGATGGGAAAGCACATCGAGTGTTCTGTATGTTACGGTTACACTCGAAATTGGGAATGCCCTTTCACTCCGAGGAATATTGTGAGGAAAAGCGCCGAGAAAAACGCGAGACGCACCCTCATAGCCACCGAAAAACATAAACCTCTCATATTCTCCAAGCAGCTGCTTTGCGAAAGCCGCCTCTTCCTCAGACAAAAAGCCTAAAAACTGCGGTTTACCGGTATTCTCACATTGCCCCTTTAAAGAGAACAGGCGCTCCTTTAAAAATTTAGGCTCCATTAATAAATAGAACTATCCGAATAATCCTCGAGCATAGGCTCGCCTAAAAGGTCAACCGCACAGGGTACTATCATATATGTGCTGTTGGCTACCTTGCGGATACTGCCGCCGTTAGCATAGGCAACACCGCCTAAAAAGTCGATAATTCTGCGTGCAGTTTCACGGTTAGCCGCCTCTAAATTAAGTACCACACTCTTTTGCGCATTAAGATGGTCTGCAATAGCAGTAACATCATCGAAACGGTCGGGGCGAACAAGCACCACCTGCATCTGCGCATTTGTTGTAGAGCTTACATTCTTTGTTTTTCTTTCTGCCTGAAAAATTCTCGGTTGAGTTTTACGGGCAGGTTCATTATAATAATTGCTCCTCGCAGTTTCGGGTTCTGTGGCTTGCTGCTCTGCCTCTTCCTCAAAATCATCACCCGAAAGGCTCATAATGTTTTTTACGCTGTCCCAAAGTCCCATTTTCTTTTCTCCTTTACATCTTTATATCTTTATATGTTGTAATTCCGTCTTCCGAAAAGTGCAGTACCGAGTCGCACCATATTGGCGCCGCACTCTATCGCACTTTCATAGTCATCCGACATACCCATAGATAATATCTTGATATTATTATCCCTGTTTTTGTCTCTAATGTCAATAAACAGTTTATACATTTTATCAAAATACTTAATGTTTTGTGTGGGAGTCTCGCTAATAGGCGGAATTGCCATAAGCCCTTTTAGTCGAATGTTCTTAAATTCTTTAAGCTGCTCGGACACCTCAAAAATCTCATCAGCCGAAAATCCCGATTTGCTTTGCTCATTACCTATATTTATTTCGGCTAAAACATCGGTAATAATGCCCATTTTTTCGCTCTGCTCATTAATTACCTTTGCGAGTTTCAGACTGTGCACCGACTGAATTAGCTCAACCCTGCCCACTATATCCTTTACCTTGTTGGACTGCAGATGACCTATAAAATGCCTGTGCACATCCCGTCTTACAAATTCTTCCTTGGATAAAAACTCCTGAACCCTGTTTTCACCTATATGGGTAATTCCGCTGTCTATCGCGTAATTTATAACATCGTATGGCACGGTTTTTGTGGCGGCAAGTAATGTTATATTCTCGTATTTCCTGCCACTTTTAGTGGCCGCCGACTCAATATTTTCCTGAATTATTTTATAATTTTCGCTGAATATATCAATCGATGATTTTTCCATCATAAATATTTTTACCCTTCACTATAATTTCATCATAAAGCTTGAGTTCGCCATCCTCTTTGGATAACTCACAAATAGCGTAGCCCGAATTTGAATAAATGATATTAACAGGAACGAATTTCGCCGTCATACCGTGGAGCACATACACCCCCGTTACAGGACTGCTTGAAACCGTACCGTCGGGAGTTTCACTCTGCTCATTTTTAAATCTTAATGCCTTGGTGTTCACCTTAAGACCTGAATATGTATTTTTAACAACCGTCATGGTGGCTGTACGGATGGTTGAAAGTTCACTGTTTATCTGATTACAGGAAAAGATTACTACCGCCCTGTCATCCGATACCGACATATTAACCCTATCCACCGTAACCTTGATTTCGGGACAGTTATTAATACCTGTAAGGATTTTAAGCGTTTCCCCTGCTTTAAACTGGAGCGAATCGTTTATTGATATGCTCGCCGCTATATACCATCTGTAATCCGAAACCAATTTACCGATTACCGAAGGGTCTTGGTTTTTTTCGGGTGTCAGCCCCTCGAGAAATTCGGGGGTAATACGCTCAAGCTTATCGGTGGTAAGAATTCCCTCATAGCCATCGGTTACCGACAGAAAATACCCTGATTTCTCCGCCTTTATCGAACCGAGGGGTGTTCCGAGTGTGCTTTTCAGCAGTGTCAGCCGTGATTTTAACTGCTCTAACTGGGCTGAAAAATCCACAGCTACACCCGTTGCTATCTGTTTGCGATTAATAAGTGTAAGCATAGCTTCCTTATGCTCGGTTATATCGGTGTATTTACCGGTCTGCGCCGAGCAAATTATGGCATTTAACTCACCGTACAGTTTATTGTTGATAAGCCCTAAATCAACGGCGTTTAAATCATTGTATTTCTGAATTTCCTCAATATTTGCAATTTCTTTTTCTATCTTCTCAATTTCGGTTGCCGCATAGGATTGCTCCTCGGTGCCGAAAACATTGGCTATAATACCGTTTTTAGCTACACGCTCACTATCCTGTGTTTCAAAATGTATCGTACCCGAATGGTTGTTGTTAACTAAAATTTCCTCGCGGATAATAACACCTGAAATGTTGATACCGTCGGTAGTTTCGAACTGATTAACAATTTCGGTGGTTATGGGATTATAGAGCGAGGCAAAAAGCTGATATACCACAAAAATTACAAGCACTACCGATAAAATACCGGTTATAAGCCTTGATTTCATCTGTTTGCCTCCTTGTTTATAATATCCAATGCTAGTTTAAGAATGTCCTCACATTCATCCGCATATATCCAATTTATCTTTTCGTTTTTTCTAAACCAAGTAAGCTGACGCTTGGCATAACGGCGGGTTTCCCTTTTTAAATCCTCTACCGCTTCTTCTAAGGACTTTTGACCTGAAAGATACGCGTGTAGTTCCTTATGCCCTATAGCCTGTGCCGCACCCGTTCCGTTTTTTAGGTGTAGGGTGGTCTGAGCCTCGGCTAAAAGCCCGTTCTCACACATTAAGTCTACGCGCCTGTTTATTCTGTCATAAAGTTTTTCGCGGTCGCGGCAGGTAATGCCTATAAAAACGGTATCAAAAGGACTAACACCTGACTTTGAGTTTATATCCTGCTGAGTTTTGGTAATGCCTGTGGTTCTGAATATTTCAAACGCACGGATAATTCTGCGCCTATCGTTAGGATTTAAAACGGCGGCTGACTGCGCGTCGAACATACCTAGTCTCCTCAGCATTTCTTCCCCGCCGAATAAATCAAACTCATTTTCAAGTTCTTCTCTTAGTTTTTCATCGCATTTTTGGCTTACAAAGGCAATACCCTCGGTAAGCGAGTTTACATAAAGACCGGTACCGCCTACTAATATAGGTGTTTTCCCTCTACTGTATATATCAAAAATTATCTCTTTTGCTCGGTTTACATAATCTGCAACAGAATAGGTATCACCCAAATTAAGAAATTCGAGCATATGGTGTGGTATGCCCTGTTTTTCCTCTTGTGTCGGGGCAGCTGAGGCAATAGATATACCCTTATATATCTGCATTGAGTCTGCCGATACTATCTCCCCTGACAGCGTCCTTGCAAGTTCTATAGAGAGTGCAGTTTTGCCCGATGCGGTAGGGCCTACCACCGCAATAAGTGGAATTTTACTTTTTTCCATTACTGAATTCTTCCAAACTGTTTTTCAAGTTCTTTTTTTGTTATTTTAAAGGCTACGGGTCTGCCGTGCGGACAGTACATAATATCGTTATTGCTTAATATTCTCTCGGCAAGTGCCTTTAGTTCATAATCGCTATTATATCTACCGCCCTTTATTGCCGCCTTGCAGGAAACCCCGTGCAGAATATCGCCAATCTTTTCAAGCTTTAAATTATTTTTAACACTAAGCTCCTCGGCAATTTCCGAGACAAGCAGCGGAATATCTGAATTTTTAAGTATGGCAGGAACACTTCTTACAATTACGGTACCACCTCCGAAATCCTCAATTTCGAAGCCGTTTTTACTTATTTCCTCAGAATTTGCCGTAATAACCGAGTATTCCTCCTTAGTGAGCGTAACGCTCACAGGGGTAAGCAGTGTCTGCACCTCGATTTTCTCACTTTTGAATTTTTCAAAGAGCAGTCTTTCGTGTGCGGCGTGTTTATCAATAAAATAAATCTCCTCGCCTTTAAGCGCCACAATGTATGTATTGAAAACACAGCCGATATAGGTTATGGGCTCGGCTTCTGCCTCTAAAACAGGCTCTGACGGAGGCATCTGCGGCTGAATCTCTATTTCGGTTTTCGATTGCGGAACTATTATCTGGGGCTGCTCTTGCGAGTTATAGAAATTAATTTTGGGGCTTTTAAGAATCAAAGGCTCTGTTTTGGGTGAGGAGAAGGTATAATCGGGCTTATTTTGAGGCTCGGTTCTTATCGCCGTCTGAGAATACGATTTTTCTTCTACAGGTGTGTAGGGATTAAAGGTCTTTTTAATTTCGGGACGTGTATCCCCAACACTCAGCGCATTTTTAACCGCATAATAAACTGCCGAGAAAACCTTATGTTCATCAGCAAAGCGAACCTCGGTTTTTGCGGGATGAACATTAACATCAACCATTTCATATGGCATATCTATTTTTAAAACACAGCACGGGAATTTGCCGACCATACTTGAATTTTTATATGCCTGTTCGAGTGCCGCAGCAGCGGTACGCGAAAGCACCAGTCTGCCATTCAAAAAGAAAAACTGACCGTTGCGGTTTTGCTTACAGTAGACTGGCTTACAGGTAAAGCCGCTGACGGTTATACCGTCGCTTTCTGCGGCTACAGGCAACAGTGAGGTGGCAAAATCACGGCCGAGCACCGAATAGATAACATTTTTTAAATTATTATCCCCCGTTGTTGTAAGCGTTACCTTACCGTCGCGTATAAACTTAAATGCAATTTCGGGGTGGGAGAGTGCTAAACGGTCAATTACCGCCGCAACACTGTTGCCCTCGGCTACATCCTTCTTTAAAAACTTCATTCTCGCGGGGGTGTTATAGAAAAGGTCTTTAACTATAATAATCGTACCCTTTTCGCAGCCGATATCCTGAGGGATTGACTGCATACCGCCCTCAACCGAAAAGTGTGTTCCTATTTCACTATTTTCGGTTCTTGTGATAATCTCGGTTCTCGACACCGCCGAAATTGCGGCAAGTGCTTCACCTCTGAAGCCCAGAGTACCAATCTTGTCTAAATCGGCAGCCATACTTATTTTGCTTGTAGCATGGCGCAGAAAGGCTACGGGCACCTGTTCGCGCTCAATTCCGCAACCGTTATCACGCACCGACATATATAGAATTCCGCCACGCTTTATTTCTACCGTGATTTCGGTAGCACCTGCGTCTATTGAGTTTTCGACAAGCTCTTTAATAACTGCGCTCGGTCGCTCAACCACCTCACCTGCAGCTATGAGCTCGGATATATTTTTAGGCAGTACCTTTATATTCGGCATAGCGGTCTTCCTTTCTTATTTTTTAGCCTTATCACTTAGTTCATAGAGTATTTTCATAGCTTCTATGGGGGTCAGGGTGTCAACATCTATACTCTTTAGTTCTTCGAAAATTTCGCCGGAGGTTATATTGTCAAGCGAAATTTGGCTGCTTTCGGCAGCTTTTTGGGGTGCATAATGAACAAGGCCGTTCTCTAGCACCTCTTTGAGTATTACCTTGGCTCTGTTTATAATGCTATCAGGCACACCAGCGAGCTTCGCAACCTCAATTCCGTAGCTGTCATCAGCTCCGCCGCGAACAATACGGCGCAGGAAAATTATATCGTCGCCCCGCTTTTTAACGGCTACATTATAATTTTTTATTCCTTCTAGGGTGTTTTCGAGTTCGGTGAGCTCGTGATAGTGTGTTGCAAAGAGCGTTTTAGCACCAAGCAGTTTTTTATCAGCCGTATATTCAAGCACTGCTCTGGCTATAGCCATACCGTCAAAGGTGGAGGTGCCTCTGCCTATTTCATCAAGAATAATAAGACTGTTTTTGGTGGCGCTGTTAACAATGTTTGCCACCTCGTTCATCTCTATCATAAAGGTCGATTGACCCGAAGCCAAATCGTCCGACGCGCCCACACGGGTGAATACCGCATCCACAATGCACAAATTAGCACTTTGTGCGGGAACAAAACAGCCCATCTGCGCCATAACCGAAATCACGGCTACCTGACGCATATATGTAGATTTACCCGCCATATTCGGTCCCGTTATTACAGCCAGTCGGTTCTCTTTCAAATCAAGCAGAGTATCATTGGACACAAACGGGGTCTTAATCATCTGCTCAACTACGGGGTGTCTTCCCGCCTTAATGCTTATAATGCCATCGGTATTAAGGGTTGGTCTTACATAGGAATTTTGTGCCGACACAGCCGCAAACGAGCAGAGAACATCCAATCTCGAAATAGCGGCGGCGGTTGTTTGTAAAATGAGAATTTGCTCGGCTACGGTGCTTCTAATCCGGGAGAATATCTCGTACTCAAGCGCCTCAACCCTCTCCTTAGCGCCCAAAACCCTTGACTCTATGGTTTTAAGCTCCTCGGTTATAAAGCGTTCACAGTTTGTGAGTGTCTGTTTGCGGATATAAGTATCGGGAACCTTATCAAGGAAGGAATTGGTAACCTCAATATAGTAGCCGAAAACTCGGTTGTAGCGAATTCTGAGGTTTTTAATGCCTGTACGCTCTCTTTCCTTTGCTTCAATCTCGGCAATATAGCCCGTTCCGCCTTTAATAATATTTCTCAGCTCATCAAGCTCGGCATTGTAGCCATCCTTAATAATTCCGCCCTCGCGAACCGAAAACGGCGGCTCGTCAACTATTGCGGCATTTATAAGTGTACAAATTTCGGGAAGCGTGTTAATATCTGCATTAATGCCCACAAGCATTTTGCATTTAGCAGAGTCAAGCAGCCCCTTTAGTACAGGTAGAGCCTCAAGCGTTGTGGCAACAGCCCTTAAATCTCTGCCACCGGCACTTCCGTATACGAGCTTGGTTGTAAGGCGCTCAATATCGCGCACATTCCTTAAATTCTCCTGTATTTCGCCACACATAAATGTGTTTTCAATTAGTTCTCCTACCGCATTCTGACGCAGGGTGATTTCGGCTATACTCATAAGCGGTTTCTCGGTCCACGACCTTATAAGACGTTTACCCATAGCCGTTCTGGTTTTATCAAGCACCCATAAAAGCGAGCCACGTTTAGCCTTCTGGCGCATAGTTTCGATAAGCTCAAGATTTCTAAGCGTGTTAATATCTAACTTCATAAACTGCTCTTCGGTATAGAAATCAACCTTTTTTACCGAGGTGTTTCCCGTAACGCCTGTATTCTTAAGATATTCCACCGCGGCGCCGAGTGCGGCGGCGGCTACAGAGCCTTCCTCCACACCTAAACTGCGCACACTGATAACCGAGAAATGGTCGAGAATCAGGTTTTTAGTATATGAAGCATCAAAGCTCTGAGGGGGTCTTTCGGTAATTACGCTCGATAAGCGGTTTTTGATAAACTCGGTTATTTCCTCTTTTTTATGTATCTCGCCTGTGGCGATAATCTCACGCGGATTATATTTTCCGAGCTCGTCGATAACCCTTTTTGCAGTGTTATCTCCACTGACATCTGTAAGATGCAGCTCACCCGTTGAGGCATCAACAAAGCAAAGCCCGTAATTTTCTTTATCCATAGAAACGGCGCAAAGATAATTGTTTTTGGTTTCATCGAGCATTGTGTCTTCCAGCACGGTGCCTGGGGTTATAATCTTCACAACCTCGCGCTTTACTATACCCTTGGCACTCGCGGGGTCCTCAACCTGCTCACAAATGGCAATTTTATATCCCCTCTCAACAAGACGGGCAATATATCCTTCACAGCTATGATACGGCACACCGCACATCGGAGCGCGTTCCTCCTGACCGCAATCGCGGCCTGTTAAAACGAGTTCCAGCTCTTCCGATGCAACCTTAGCGTCCTCAAAGAACATTTCATAAAAGTCGCCCAGGCGGAAAAAGACAATACTGTCTTCATGTTGCGCTTTTATTTCCATATACTGACGCATCATTGGGGATAATTCAGCCATTTTCTCACTACCTTTTCACTATTACCTATTACTTCTTACTTCAATTAGTGGCATCCGCCACAGGTAGAACAGCTGCCTGTACAGGCAGAAATTTCACAGGTTTCGGGGTCGGCGCCCTGTGCGCACATCATAATAATAGAGTTAATATCCTGTAAAAGCTTGTCCATACCCGCCTTTGCCTCGTTGAATTCTATCATAGCGGGATTTGCCATTATATCATCGTAAATCGCACGGAGCTCGGTGTTGAGTGCAGTGATTTTCTCACTGTCCTTTTCGTTTTCGTCCTTGCTTATTTCATTATCGAGGTTCATTCTCTTTAGGTTGAACTCGCTTATTTTAATTTGCAATTCCTCGTTGTTATCGTTTTTCTTAACGGCATCTGTATATCTTACATATGCTTCGTCCGCCTGCATAGCGGCTCCTAATTTTCTTGCGGCTTCGATAGTTGTCATAATTTTTTTACTCCTTTACATACATTGCTTACGCTTGTTATTTGAATATTTAAGAATTCACCTAAATCGGTTTCTTGTGCCTCAAATTCTACTGCTATGTTACCCTCGGTGTGCCCTGTAAATACGCCCGAATTTTCGGTTTTTTCTTCACACAGCACCCTGTAGGTTTTACCTAGCATAGAGAGTTGTTTTTTCTTTCCTATTTCATCCTGAACGGCAAGTAGCTCATTGAACCATCTTCCCTTTTCGGTCCTGGTTACATTGTCCTCTATCTTTTCAGCCGGAGTACCGGGTCTCGGCGAGAAAATAAAGGTGAAAAGTGAATTATATTCCACCCGTTTTACAAGGCTTACGGTGTCGAGGAATTCCTCATAGGTCTCGCTCGGGAAGCCGACAATTACATCACTCGTAAGGGTTATATCGGGCATTAATTCCTTTGCCTTTTCAATTAATTTCAAATAGGCATCCCTGTCATAGTGGCGGTTCATGACTTTAAGCACCCTGCTATTGCCCGACTGAAAGGGCAAATGCAGCTGATGGCATACC
>JAZRKE010000046.1:0-20361 GCA_045646145.1 Acutalibacteraceae bacterium
TTATATAGAAAATAATATATTTGATCGTTCCAGAAGGGGATGTCTTGGAATTAAAACACCAGAATGGAACAAGGCAAATATGATTTTGAAAAATAATCTGTTCTTAGAAACAGATAGAGCAAATATTATTAAAGGTAAAACATTAAAAGGTGATTATATGAGTGAAATTAATAAATATTTCACAGCCGAGAGTAATACCTTTAAGATTGTTCAGTAGTAGGATTAAAATCCACCGTGCATGTGATATGCAAGGTGGATTTGTTTATAACGAAAACCACGCGCTAAGCGTGTGGTTCCAAAGAGGCTTGCTTTATATATTTTTTTATGTTAAAATGCATTTGTAAATTTAATTTATAGAATGGAGAGAGACTATGAGAAAAATTATAAGTATTTTATTAAGTTTTACTTTAATACTTACAATCTCGGCTTGTACCGGTTCGAGAATGTCGATAATTGAGTATGCGACCACCGAATACGAACAGAGTCTCAATCAGGGCGAAAATCAGGGAACAAGCCAAAATCAAGGAACGGGCGTGAGCCAAGGTACCACTTCGGGTTCAGGACAGCAAAATCAAACCGGCTCTAGCGGAGAAACGAGTAATAACCAAGGCTCGACACAGACACCTATTGTTGAGGCAACAGCCGATAATCCTATAGTTTTGGGTACTTTTTATCGTAATGTTGCGGGTGCGGATATTGTTTCTGATGATCCTGATGTAAAAGAGGTGGATAAAAAGGCGGATGAAATGCTTAAGAAAATCGAGGAGTATCCCGATAAAATAGAGGTAACAGGTAAAACCTATTATGTATCTAATGACGGTGATGATAAGGCTGACGGTCTATCACCAGAAACATCAAAAAAATCCTATCTGTCCTTTAAAGGTCAGTTACAAGCAGGGGATGCAGTGCTATTCCGCAGAGGAGATATTTTTAGAGGTCAGATGACCCTTATCTCGGGTATTACATATGGTGCCTACGGTGAGGGTATCAAGCCACGTTTTTATGGGTCCGTTGATGGAAAAATAGGTAAATGGGAAGAAACCACATCAAAGGGAGTTTACCGCTATAACACACCTGTTAAATATGCTAATATTATCTTCAATAACGGTGAGGCAATAGGTAGGCCGGTTCAGAAATTAGCAGATGTTACCAATAAAAAATATAATGTATATTATAATGGTACCCATATAACAGTCTATAGTCCTGATGGTAATCCCAAAGACATTTTTAACTCAATAGAAATAGTTGGAGATTACAGTTTATTTGTTGCTGTTCATTTAAAAGATGTGAAGTTGCAGAACCTCTGCTTAATGTATACAGGGGTTTCTTTCTCAGCTCCACGCGGTTGTACTTACAATTACGAAATTGAAGGCTGTATAATGGGATACTGTGGAGGTAAAGATTTATATGAAGGTGCCATAGTTTCTTTGGGTAATTGTGTTGAATTTGTGAGCGTCGCAGTAAATATAAATATTCATGATAATTATTTTTTTCAAGCCTATGACGCGGCTTTAACACATCAAGGACCATTTTCGGTTGACCCCAATTATGAACAACTCCGATCTACAAATTATACAAACATTCATTATGAAAATAATCTTATTGAATACTGCACATATGATGTTGAGGCATTCTCTTGTGGGATCTTTGAGGAGGAACAGAAATCACCTAACGGAACCTTTACTTATAACGATGTATATGTAAGGGGAAATATCTGCCGCTATACCGGTTGGGGTTGGGGAAGTCTTGACCGTCCCGATAAAAATGTATATGCACATTTTAAATATGATGCCCAAGGTGAAAATGATACCAACGTTCATGTAAAGCCTCTTTATATAGAAAATAATATATTTGATCGTTCCAGAAGGGGATGTCTTGGAATTAAAACACCAGAATGGAACAAGGCAAATATGATTTTGAAAAATAATCTATTCTTAGAAACAGATAGAGCAAATATTATTAAAGGTAAAACATTAAAAGGTGATTATATGAGCGAAATTAATAAATATTTCACAGCCGAGAGTAATACCTTTAAGATTGTTCAGTAGTAGGATTAAAAACCACCTTGCATATAATATGCAAGGTGGTTTTATTATTTATCTTTCCAATGCTTTTTTAAGTCGGATATCGGAGCCAGAGAATCTTTTAGTTTTGTAGTTCCCCATAATTCTTGATAGAACTCTGGGTGTATAAATTTTCTCAATTTCTGCAAGTCCTAAATTGGTGTTGATAATTGTAGGAAGTCCGTTATTTATACGTGTATTCACTATGTTATAAAATTGAGAGGTGGTAAAGGAGGTTGAAAATTCGGTGCCGAGGTCGTCAATAACGAGCAGGTCGCAACCAAGTATTGCATCGATTTTCTCACCACTGCCTGAATAAGAGAAATGTTCTTTTTCAATTTGAGAAAATAGGTTTTGTGCCGAATCATAAATAACGCCATAACCCTTTTCGGTAACAACATTTATAATTGAGAGTGAAATATGGGTTTTACCGAGCCCCACGCCACCTAAAAACAAAAGGTTTTCCGAGCGCGTGGTAAAGCTTTCAGCATATTCCTTTGCAAAATTATAAATATCTGCCATAACTTTTTTGGAATCGCCATCATAAAAGCGCAGATCAAAGTTTGAAAAATTCTGATTTGCTATTGGCATTTTTGAGGACAAATCTGCAAAAACCAGTTCCTTAGCAAGTGCCTTAGCACAGTTGCATATATGTGTGCCGTCATAGCCCGTGTCATTGCATTTTTTACATTCGCTTGAAAGGGGTTTAATTTTGGCGCTTTTCAAAATATCATTTTTCTGCTGCTGTAGGGAGTGCGAGAGCTTTTCTAATTTCTTCAGTTCATCGGTTTTACCCACTAAAGCCGCTTTCATAGCCTTAGCGCCTAAAGAGGATAGTTCCGTTTCTATACTTTTTAACTCAGGAATTGATGCAAATAGTGTATTTAATTCTGCCTCATATTCCTTTTCACGACGCATTTTCTTTGAGTTTATAAGGCTTATAGCCTTTGCATAATATTCGCTCTTGTACGACAAGGTTTCCCCTCCTTAATTATTAATCAGTTTTTCGTAGGCGCTTATATCGTATGTAATCATTGAGTTGTTATCGGGATGGGCCTTAACATTTTCTGCATCTTCAATTTGTTTAAGTGTTGTAAAGCCCGATTTATGCCAACCCTCAAGTATTTTGGAGGTGTAACTCATAATAAATTTTGACTTTGCATCCACGCAACGTTCATAGGCGGCTTTTAAAATTTCTCTGCCAAAGCCCCAGTCTTTAACCCAGAGCTTAGAATATTCGAGCTCCTTAGTGCTTGGTAATCTCGGCTCAATTCCGAAGGCTGCCTCAACAATCTTCCAGGCGGTGCGCTTTTCTATCATATCGCTTATGTATCTATCGGCATCGCTGATGGATTCAATTCCGTTATTCAGCCAATGGGTAGCGGTGCGTTCAATAAAGCCGATATTCAGTTTATTTTCATTCCTTGCAAATTCTATAAGCGTTAAAATCAGCGAAATATCCATACCCTGCTCATCAAATAGCCAGACAAAGGTTGAAATTTCGCTAAAATTCAGTTGCCTTCCGAACTTTTCCTCAGCTTCGCGTAATAATAATCTCAGCTCCTCACTTTCATCACCGCGCCTTGCAATTTCCGCGCGGGACGGCTTGATTATTTCTTTTCTTACTAATTTTTTAGCAGGTGCCTCTTGTGGGGGCTTTGCAGCAGGGGGTAACTTGGCAACCAGAATTCCTGTGTCTTCCCAGAATTTAAGAGAGTCGGCAACGTCGCTGCGTTCAAGGGAAAGAGCAGAGGCTATCTGCTCGTCCGAAGGGTCTTCGGCAAGATGACTGAGTGTGTATAACAGCACTTTAAGTTGTGTCGGAGTTGCAATTTTAAGGTGCCTCTCGGCGACAGCCTTGGGTATAGGGAAGGTGTCCTGAAAAAATTTTATATTGGCAAAATAATCCATAATTCTACCCCACAACAAATTTCTATTAAATTATAACATTTATTTTTTAAAAAGTAAACCGAGCAATTTTTTTCTAACTTCCCCATAATACAATAAATTGAAGCAATTTCTCCTTTTTAATATAAAAAACACTAAATATTGAGAAAAAATTTATTTTTAATATTGGCTTTCCCTTGACAAATTTGTTATAATATTATTTAATAAATATAGTATAATTTCTGAGGTGATTTAATTGGCAATTTTAGTTACAGGCGGAGCAGGTTATATAGGTTCACATACATGTATTGAAATGATAAAGGCAGGGCACGAGGTTGTAGTAATCGATAATCTTGACAACTCGAATAAAGAGGCTTTAAAACGTGCGGAAGCCATAGCAGGCAAACAAATCAAGTTTTATGAAAATGATGTTCGCGATATGGCGGCGCTTGAAAAGATTTTTTCGGAAAATGATATTGAAGCGGTTATCCATTTTGCAGGTCTTAAGGCGGTTGGAGAATCGGTAGCAAAGCCGATAGAGTATTACGATAACAACCTTATCAGTACCCTCGTTTTGCTCGAAACTATGCGTAATTTCGGCGTTAAGAAATTTGTATTTTCTTCTTCTGCCACCGTTTACGGCACCTCAAAGGAAATGCCGCTTAAAGAGGGTATGCCCACAGGTGCTATTAACCCGTACGGCAGAACCAAGCTCTTTATTGAGGAGATGCTTCGCGACCTTTATGTTTCGGATAATAGTTGGGGAATTGCGATTCTTCGTTATTTTAACCCTATTGGTGCACACCCGTCAGGAAGAATAGGGGAGGACCCCAAGGGAATTCCTAACAACCTTATGCCCTATATTTCTCAGGTTGCGGTTGGCAGACGCGAGGCGCTTCACGTGTTCGGAAACGATTACGATACTGTCGATGGTACAGGTGTGCGCGACTACATTCACGTTTGTGATTTAGCCGTAGGTCATGTTAAGGCTGTAGAGTGGGCGCTTAAAAATGAAAAGTGCGACGAATTCAATTTAGGTACAGGCAACGGTACAAGTGTTTTAGAGTTAAAGGATGCATTCCAAAGTGCATCGGGTGTGGAAATACCCTTTGTTATCGACCCGCGCCGTCCCGGAGACCCCGACCAAGTTTATGCTGATGCTTCGAAGGCGGCAGAAATTCTCGGTTGGAAGGCAGAACTCGGTATTGAAGATATGTGCCGTGATACCTGGAATTGGCAATCAAATAACCCTAACGGATATAACGAACAATAAAACAAAAAGATGTGTGAGAAATTCTCACACATCTTTTTTAGTGTCGTCAAGAACGTTGCTTATAGGGATGAAATAATAATTATCGGAATGATAGTATTCGTCCCCCAGGGTATAGCCTAGGCTTTTGATATACTCACCCAGTTCACCGTAATATATTTCTTCATTTATGAAATCATTAAAATCGGCAGAGGAAGCGCCTCTATAGATATATAAATATTTATCGGAATTAGTAATAGCGACTTTTATAATTTTTTTATAGGTATCAAGTGAGATATCGTGTTTGGGAATTAGGGCGAAATTGTTATAGAATGAGGCTTCCTCGGAATCACATGGCGGAACCATAAGGTTTGAACCGAAACTGTGGTCGGCACTTAAATATAGAGTTGTTACATTAAAGTATTCATAGGCGCAGATAAGTGCATTATCGGTATCGTCCCAGGTTATATCTGCCATATACCAGTTATCGTCAATATTAACGGCAGCCCACATATGCTGCATATCCTTATCACTCTCGACCGGAGTTACATTTATGCCTGAGTTATAGCATAAATACTGAAAAAGCTTAACATAACCCTCGCACACCGCCGTACCCTTGCAGGCGGCGCCGTAGGCTGAAAAGGAATAAGAAAGATAGTCAGGATCCCTTTCAAAAGCGGGTACGGCTTCTTCATCATAGGTTACGGTATCGGTTATGTATTCGTAAATTCTTCTTTCCCTTTCAAGTTCTGAAATATCCGACGGAATATAAGAAAGTATGGCGTTAATCTTATTGGCAAATTCAATTATCTGGTTATTGATTTTTTGCCTGTCAGCAAGAATTATCGGCTTGTTATTATCATCAAACTTGTCGATAACGGTGCCGTCGGTATACCGAAGCAGGAACTGTGCAACTGTTTGGGCTGAGGAATCAACAATATAAACGCAGTGTTTGGAAATATAAAAATATTGCGGACAATCGGCAGTGAAGGCTTCGTAAATTTTTTTGACAACCGCTACATCAAGATTATATTTTGTTAAATCAACTATATTCTGACATTTTTCTGCTGCCAAACAAATTTCATTATAGACCGCCTTTTCGGTATCGTTTAAAAATGAGTATTGGTAATATTGTTCTTTGGGCAAAGCGGAATGATTTGCAACAATCTCATTAATATCCGGAATTTCAGGCTCTGATACAGGCGGTGTCAAGGGTGGCTCAGACGGAGTTTCAGCGGGGACTTCCGGTTCGTTTTTCTCGGGCTCCTTAGTTGTATTGCCGCCTGAAGTATCTTCCACCTTATTAACCGTTTCTTTATTCTCAGGCTCGTTCTGAGTCTGTATGGTTTCCATTAATGTGGCATGTGTGGATGAGCCGCCGGAAAAAAAGGTGTCGGTTATAAAATTCTCACAACCGCAAAGCGAAAAAACAAGGAGGATGCTAAGCAAAAAAACAATTAATTTTTGCATAAGAATCCTCCTTGATTAATTTATTGGGGTATTTGATTTTCGGGCAATTTTTCGGCAGTTATGCGCTCAATACGGCGTTCATCAACCTCATCTACCCTGAAAGAGTAGCCGCTATATTCAACTATGGGGCTTTCGTCCTCACTAGGAATTCTTCCAAGCTGAGACATTATAAATCCACCTACGGTGTCATAATCACCCTCAGGGAATTTGATATCCAGAATTTCCTCAACCTCTTCAATATCACTTGTACCGTCAAGATGATAGGTGGTATCGTTAATCTGTTCTATTTCCTCTTCCTCGTTATCGTATTCGTCCTGCATATTGCCAACTATGGCTTCAAGCAGGTCCTCTATTGTAACGATACCAGATATTCCGCCGTATTCGTCGCAAACGAAAACAAGCTGCAAATGCTTTTCGGTCATCTCGTTAAACAGGTCGCCACAGCGTTTGGTTTCGGGGAAAAAGTGGGCGGTGCGCATAATATCCGAAATGGCGAGGGATTTAGGTATTGATTTACCTACATAACCTAAAAGGTCCTTAATGTAAATAATACCCTTAATATTATCAAGGTCCTCTTCATAAACGGGAATTCTCGAATACCCGGCCATAATGGATTTTGATATAACTTCTGAGAAATCGTCTCCGATTTCAACCGCTACAATATCGGTGCGGTGGGTCATAACATCAGATGCCAAAAGGTCGTCAAATTCGAAAATGTTGTTTATCATTTCCTTTTGACTTTCCTCAATAACGCCCTTTTCCTCACCCGCGTCAACAAGCATTAGAATTTCTTCTTCGGTAACATTTTCTTCATTAGCGTTGGGGTCGAAACCGAGTATACGAACGATGATATTGGTGGTTACCGAGAGTATTTTTATAAATGGCTTAAAAACAGCCATTACAAATGAAAGAATACCGGCGATTTTAAAGGAAATCCGTTCATATTTCTGCATTGCAATTCTTTTGGGTACTAATTCTCCAAGCACCAATGAGAAAAATGAAATAATTATGGTTACTAAAAACAGTGATAAGGTATTAAGCCAGACAGGTATATAGGCTAAGCTGAATAATCTTGCTAAGGCGGAGGATAGGGGAGCAGAAAAATGCTCAGCCGCCGTAGCAGAGGTTAAGAAGCCTGCAAGGGTTATGCCTATTTGTATGGAAGAAAGAAAGCTTGAGGGGTTTTTGGTGAGATTTAAAATCTTTTGGGCTTTTTTATCTCCATCCTCAGCCATCTTTTGCAGTTTCAAATCGTTAAGCGTGATAATTGCAATTTCGCTCATAGCGAAAAAGGCGTTAACTAAAATAAGTACAAAAAGTAAAATAAGCTTGTAAACTAAATTGGCAGGGTCGCCGTCCATTTAAATAACTCCGTTCTGTTTTTTATTATGGATATATAATAATCCACTTTAAAATAATAATAAAGGTTTTGGGGTGATTTGTCAATATATCAATTCAAAAAGCCGCATAAATTCAAGCGGCTTTTTATCCTACTTACTTGCAAGAGATATCAAAAATCTTCCTGTTTTTTCCATAAAAGAACTAACGGCTGTGTCATATTCATCGGGGAATTTCTTAAGGAATTTATCCGCCTCAAAGGTGAACTGCCCGGTGTATCCGATATCGCTCAGGGCCTTCATTACATTTAAGAAATTGATTTCACCGCAAAACGGTAGCAGATGCTCATCATCCTCGGTGTTGTTATCGTGAACATGCAATGCTCCGAGGCGGTGCGAAAGAATTTTTATACTATCCTCAGGGCGTACTCCCGTAAGCGCACAGTGGCCTATATCAAGACAGGCGATAAAACCGCTGTATCGTTCATTCAGAGCATCTATATAACGGGCAAATTCGTGCGGATTAGAGCAAACATCGGCAATAATGCGACCTGTGAAAATATTTTTCTGCCACATATTCTCAACCGCAATTTTCACACCCGCCTTTGCTGCATATTCGACGAGCTGCCCATAAAAATTCATATTAATCTCGAAAAAATATTCGGGGCTTTCGCTGTTGAAATTTTTATGGTGCCATGGGTGAATAACTATAGCCTGAGCGCCCACAATCCCTGCTATCTCTATAGAGCGGCGTATTTTAAATAATATATCGGCTTTTGCCTCTTCGTTATTTATAAAATCATAATTATGGAATCGGTAGGGTGCGTGGCATTGATTAAAATGAACACCTTGGTTTTCGGCGATTTTTCGCATATTTAAAGCAATTTCACGGTAATTATCCGACAGCATAGGGTCGGAATTCTCTTTGCCTAAATGGGTAAGGGTCAAATCCAGACAGTCGTAACCAATTTTACACAGTCTGTCCACGCCCTGCTCATATCCGTATTTTTTTGCAAAAAATTCGGTTTGCGTTGAAAGTAACATTTTATCTCCTATTTGCAAAATGTTTCCACATAATTATTAATTGAATCTTCAATAACCTTGATGGCGGCATCCCTATCGCTGACCTCATTTACAGCGGTGTCCTTATTCTCAAGGTTTTTATAAACCTGGAAGAAGTGGCGCATTTCATCAAATATGTGAGAGGGCAGTTCATTAATACTCTTATACTGATTGTAGTTCGGGTCATTAAAGGGTATTGCTATAATTTTTTCGTCGTTTCTGCCGTTATCAATCATAGAGATTACCCCTATAGGATATGCCCTTACTAAGCACATCGGCTCAATTTTTTCAGAGCATAATAAGAGTACATCCATTGGGTCTCCATCGTCGCCATAGGTTCTTGGAATAAAGCCATAGTTAGCGGGATAACGGGTTGAGGTGTAAAGAATTCGGTCGAGCATAAGCAGTCCCGTTTCTTTATCAAGTTCATATTTTTTCTTACTTCCCTTAGTAATTTCAATTACGCACATAAAATCATGGGGCATAATTCTCTTTGGGGAAATATCGTGCCAGATATTAGACATTTAAATCACCTTTAAGTATTTTCTATAGTATATAAGATTATATTCCTTTTGAAGCATTTTGTCAACAAATAAGGGCTCTTGCAACAGTGATTTATTCGGTTAGCAGATTGCAAATATGGTCCGCCACATAAAGTCCCATAGCGCCCGACTGGGATAGTCCTCTTGTAATTCCAGAGCCGTCGCCGATTAAATACATACCGTCTGCCACCTCAAAATGACCGTTATGCTGAGGTCTTATCGAATAGTATTTATTTTCACAGCCGTAAAGCAGCGTGTCATCATTAGCACAGCCCGGTGCTACCTTATCGAGTGCATAAATGGTTTCTATTATATTAGTCAGTGCTCGGTAGGGCATAACGATTGAAAGGTCTCCCGCAAAGGCTTTAAGGGTGGGTATTACGCTATTGGCTGAGAGGCGGTGCTCGTTGGTTCTGCGCCCACGGATAAGGTCACCAAAGCGCTGTACAATTATATTGCCTTCACCCGCAAAGTTCATATTCTTAGCGATATTTGCGGCGTACTCCGTGGGTTTATTAAAGTCCCCCGCAAAGTGAATGCTGGAAAGAATTGCAAAGTTGCAGTTATCGGTCTTTTTCTCAGGTTCTGCAAAGGAGTGCCCGTTCGCTGTTATAACGCCGTGGTTATTTTCTGCCGACACAAGTCCCCCCTGATTAAAGCAGAACATACGGGTTCTGTCCTCAAAAGTTTTGGTTCGATAGAGGATTTTCGGCTCATAAATCTTCTCCGAAAACTCTCGCCATATAGCATCCTTCATCTCAACCCTTACACCTATATCAACCGAATTTGCATTGATGTGTATGCCGAATTTCTCACATATCGTTTTTACAAAATCGGCGCCGCTGCGTCCGGTTGCAATTATGAGCTTTTTGCCCTCAATTTCACCCGAATTTGTGTAAATACGGTAGCCTGTTTCGTTTTTTTCAATATCGCTACAGTCGGTAAGGCTTTTAAGCTCGACATCGTTATCCCTTAACCACTCGATAAGTTTTAACATTGTTTTATAGTTTTTATCGGTGCCCAGGTGGCGCACATTCATATCCAGCAGTCTTAAATTGTTCTGCAGACACTTAAGCTTTAATTCTTCATTCGACCTATAAAGCTCGGGGTAGTCGTCGGCAAAGCTTTCAAGCACCCTGTCAACGCTTTCAATATAATCCATTGCGGTAGCCTCGCCGAGTTCATCGGCAAGGTAGCCGCCATAGGCGGTGCCTATGTTAAATTTACCGTCTGAAAATGCACCGGCACCGGCATATCCGCTTGTGATACTGCAGATTTTACAATGTATACATTTTTTGTGTCGCCCTGCAGGGCAGTGGCGACGCTCTAGCGGTAAGCCCTTTTCAATAATTATAATCTTTGCATCAGGCTTATTAATTTTCATTTTATATGCCGCCATAATTCCGCCGATGCCACCACCGATAATTACCAAATCATACATATTTTAATATCCTTTCAAATAAAAAACGGTATAGCCATACCTGACTACACCGTTTTTAAATACTTTTTTAATGCCTTACATATTAGATGGCGCGGGTAACCTTACCTGAACGCAAACAACGGGTGCAGGCATTTATACGACACGGTGTACCGTTGATAATAGCCTTAACTCTCTTAACGTTAGGCTGCCAGGTTCTGTTAGAACGTCTGTGTGAGTGAGAAACTTTAATTCCGAAAGCAATTTGCTTATTGCAGATATCACATTTTGCCATGAGTCTGCACCTCCTTTAAATCTTTAAATCACATTAGCAAATGATATAATAACACAAAACATAACAGAATGCAAGTATTTTTTAAAAAATATTGAAAATAAGTTTATTTAATGTTAGAATACAGTATGGTGATTATTATGATTAAGGCGATATTTTTTGATTTAGACGGCACACTTATAAACTCCCTTGACGATTTGGCAGACGGTGTTAATCATACTTTAGCCGAGTACGGCTTCCCTACACACCAAACCGAAAAATATAAATATTTTGTGGGCGACGGTATGCGAAAGTTAATCGAGAGAACCATACCTGAAATTCATCGTAATACCGAGATACATAATAAGGTGCTGGAAGATTTTATGTCCTATTACAGGGCGCACTCTCTAATTAAAACCGCACCATACAGCGATGTTTACGCGCTTTTGGATTCTCTTTGTGAAATGGGTGTTGAATCAATTATTGTAACCAATAAGGCACACGCTGCAGCCGAGAAAATATCGAATCATTTTTTTGGCGAGAGAATAAAAAGGGTTTACGGTCAGTTAGATGGTATACCCACAAAACCCGATCCTAAGATTATTTGTTTAGCACTCGAAGAGCTTTCCTTAAAGCCCGAAGAATGCCTTTTTGTTGGCGATTCGGGTATGGATATGAAGGCGGGGGTTAACAGCGGTATTACACCGGTAGGCGTTACCTGGGGATTCAGAACAAAAGAGGAATTAGTGGAAAACGGCGCAAAGTATATAATTGATGCGCCTTCAGAATTGCTCGGTTTGGTGAAATAATGAATTACAGATTAACTAAAATTGCTTGTTATTTAAGCGGCTTTATTCAGGCGGTGAACATAAGCTTTCTTCCGCTTTTATTTGTAAATTTCAATGAGAATTACGGCATTTCCTATGAGAGCCTCGGAGCCCTCGCGGTCTTTTCCTTTGTGCTGCAGTTAGGCGTGGATCTAATCTCTGTACCTCTTTTAAGGCTTATTGGCTACAGGGTGGCAGCGCTGTTTGGTAATATTTTAAGTGCCGTAGGTTTTATAATGTTGGCGATTTTGCCGAGCCGTATGAATAGCACCTATCTTGCGGTTATACTTTCAACGGTTGTTTATTCGTTGGGAAGCGGTCTGATTGAGGTTATTATGAGCCCGATAATCGAGTATTTGCCGACACGCAACAAGGCGGCGCAAATGTGTCTACTGCATTCATTTTTCTGCATTGGTCAGGTACTGACTGTGGTTATTACAACGCTGTTTTTTGTTCTTTTTGGCAGGGAAAACTGGCAATATATAGCGCTTATCTGGGCGGCATTAGGTATAGTGAACGCCCTTCTTTTTACAAGAGCACCCATAATAGACCCCGAGAAAACAAAGCACGCATTCTCTAAAAAGGATATTTTGTTATCGCCAGTATTTTATGCAGTAATGCTTTTGATGTTTGCTGCCGGGGCGAGTGAAATAGCGGTTTCACAGTGGGCTTCTGCCTTTGCGGAAGCGGGTCTCGGGCTCAGTAAAACCTTGGGCGACCTTTTAGGTCCCTGCGCCTTTGCAGTTTTTATGGCGACGGGCAGACTTTTATATGCAGTTATCGGAAACAAAGTAAAAATTGAAATAGCGGTGCTTGTGTTCGGCACAATGCTTTTTGGCTGTTATTTACTGTTGTTTTTAAGCAAAAGCCCCGTTTTGAGTCTTATTGCCTGTGCTTTGAGTGGCTTATTTGTAAGCATTATGTGGCCGGGTACACTCAGCATTGGTGCTAAGCATTTTGCAGGTGGCGGAACGTTGCTTTTTGGTCTTGCGGCGGCATTTGGGGATAGCGGCTGTGCGATAGGACCCTACATAATGGGAATTATGACCGACCGCAGTACTATGCAGAACGGATTTCTTGTTTGTAGTATATTCCCCCTTATAATTGTGATTTGTGCGTTATATTTTATAAAATATAGTTGCAATAGGCAGAAAAATATGTTAAAATAGTTGCACAGCCTATATTTGAGGTGAAAAAATGAAAAGAGATAACTATTTAACCTGGGATGAGTATTTTATGGGCATAGCTCTGCTTTCCTCTCAGCGCAGTAAGGACCCCTCAACGCAGGTGGGAGCCTGTATAGTTGATAGCGAAAATAAGATTATGTCGCTCGGCTATAATGGAATGCCTATGCACTGCAGTGATGATGTTTTTCCGTGGGATAATACAGGCGGCGCACTCGATAGCAAGTATTTCTTCGTTTGCCACGCCGAGCTTAATGCAATTCTCAATTTCCGTGGAGGAACACTCAAAGATTGCAAGGTTTACACAACTCTTTTTCCTTGTAATGAATGTGCGAAGGCGATTATTCAGGCAGGAATTAAAGAGGTTATTTATATGTGCGATAAGTACTCAGCTACCGAAAGCGTAATAGCTGCAAAGCGTATGTTCGATGTTGCAAAGGTTACATATCGTCAGTACGAGCAGACAAAAAACACCGTTGAACTAAAACTGTAAAAAGCAGTTTAATATAATTGAAAAGAGGTTTTATTATGAAAAAATTATTAGCCATTTTCCTTTGCCTTTGTGTATTGTTCTCTCTCGCAGCTTGCGGTCAGACCGAAGAAGAACGCTTAGCAAGTGAGCAGCAGGCGTACAACGAGTTTATTGCAAACTCCGAAGCTGAAAGCGTTCAGGCATTAAATGCAAGGATTATAGCCGATGCAAACGGCGACAAAATGATTACTGCCGATATCAAAAATAGCGGCACTGATGCCATCAGCGAGGTTATTTTATGCTTTGCTATCTGGGATGCAAACGGCGTTCCCATGACCATTAAAAGTGCAAGAAACCCCGAAAATACCATTTATGAATTCCAGATGAATGTTACCGAGGTAACGGTAGCAGCAGGGGAGACCTGGAGCGAGAGTAAGGGTATTTATCTGGCGGAAGAATGTGGAGAAATTGGCTTCGCCAAGGCGGTAGTTGTTTCCTACAAAACAGGCGACACGGTATACGAAAATCCGCATTATGACACCTGGAAAGAAACCTATCTTGAGAAAAATCTTCAAGACTGGATGAAATAAAATCTAAACAAAAATACTTTAAACTAAATTTAAAAAGGTGTGTGGGATAACCACACACCTTTTTACTAATTACTTTCCAAAAATCCTGGATGCGAATTTTAGTGAAGAGTGAAAAGTGAATAGTGAAAAAGTAAAATCCCCATTCTTACGAATGAGGATTTTTGGCACCCCCTGCGAGAATCGAACTCACATCTAACCCTTAGGAGGGGTTTATTCTATCCATTGAACTAAGGGGGCAGATACGATTAGTATTTTATAACAAACTTTGTTTTTTGTCAAGGTGAAATAACGGCGTAATGAGCGTTTTGGTTCATTACGCCTTAATTATTTCAGTTTGCGTTTTTATATGCCTCGGTCATATCCTTGAGTTTTTTGCTGCTATCGGAAATCAGCGTGGAGTAAATGGTATTTTGCTGTCCCCAAATTGTGGAATTAAGGTCCTCTTTATGCCCTACAAGGAAGGGGCAGGTGGTTACAATACGCAATTTTTTATCTTCAAGAAAGCGGTCGATGGCATTAACTGTAACATCGCGGTTTGTTTCGTCCCACTGCGAAATTAAATCGAACACCGAACTATCGTAGAGGTTAAATACCATACTTATCATTTTATCAAGATAAACAAAATCTATTTCGCTATCAAGTTGGTGTTTAAGGATTTTAACCCTGCCGACATCTGCCATAATTCCCGAGAAGACATTCCAATCGTTGTTTTTCTCAAGGAATTCTAATACCTTTTGGAACTTTTCGGCAAATTCGGGTGGGAAATATACGTCGTCTTCACACACAAGAATACGCTCAAGGCCCAGCTCCTTTGCTTTTTTAAGTATGAACTTATAGCTCATACCACAACCAACCCAACCCATCTTATGCTTAAGACCGGGGAAGAAGGAAAAACCGTACTTATTATCATTATCGAATGCCTTTCTGCGTGAAACACATTCAGGCAGACTCAGGCAAATGCGACTACCCTCAAAGGTTATGAAATCACCGCAATTTGAATAAAAGTCATCAAAGCTGATGGTATCGTTAGCCAGTAGAAAGCGATAGAAGAAAAACTTGGTGGCATTTGCACGGTTTTTAAGGGTAGCAAGATTTTCACTAACCTTCACTTTGCGTTCTTCCTCGTGGCTCAGCCAATATTCTATGCGGGTGAGCATCTGCTCTATATTGCCGATTTGGGTGAAATCAATAATATTCTCACAGCGCTCTTCTTCGCGCTTATCGTGGCTCCTCTCGGAAATAATAAGACAGTCGCTGAGTGTCAACGCTTCATAAAGGCGTGTGGTTTCAAGCAGGGCGTTTTCATAATAATGTGCATTGATAATTATTTTAGCCTTGCGCATTTCACTGTACAGTTCCTCTCCGAAGGTATCGGATAATATGCGCAGATTGAACTTTTCTTTGATTTTCTCTAAGATTTCCTGCCGTCTTTCAATATACGGGTCGCCGTAGAAAAGAACGTCATACTCCTTTTGCTCATTTATCTTATTCTCTGATAGCTTTTCGGCGCAGACATCAATGGGCATATAATAAAGCTTGGGCGCGAGAATAGGGTCGGAGCTGAAATATTCGATATTCATCATAGAATAATCGAACACCGCATATGCGTTATGCAGAATTTTGATATATTCATCGGTAAGCCAACGGGGATTAATTGTCTGCTCCATCTGAAAGGCTATATAGGCTTTAGGAAAGCGCTTAAAATTCTGAGGACAAATCATAATATATGGAATATCCTCATAAATTGCGGGTTCACTCAAATGAATATTGCAGACTATTCCCGCCGATATAAGAATTCCTCTTAAAAGCTCGGCTATATAATGGGTGTGCTTTATTGCGACGATATCAATTCGGTTGCAGCACCGTAATTTTTCATATACCGCCTCACTTGAGATGAAATTCCCCTCGGAAAATCCGTTTCTTTTTTTGCGCGCCGCGTTTGCCTTTTTAAATGCCCATAAAAAAGGCTTTAATATGGGCTTTAAAATTCCTTTTATGATTGCCCAACGCACACTGCCAAGCGGCATTAAGATGTTTCTTAAAGAGTAAAATACATTTATTAAGCGCCAACCTCTTGAATTTATAATCTTGTGGTGTTGCTGCTCGAGCTTTATATAGCTTTCACTCAGGCGGTTTACCATTACTCTGGAGGCGTTTAAGGAATTATTACATTCCTCATATTTTCGCTCAAGATCGGCAAAGTCTTCTCGGAGCTGTTCGAGTTCGGCTTTAAAATTATCGTTATTCATTATCGGTCTCCAATTAATTAATTACCGTCTGTATCGGCTAAAACTATTGAAAGCTCGCGAACATCGGGCGGAACTATGCGGAAGAAATTACATTCAATATTAACGGTTACTATGCTGTTTTTTGGTCCTGTAAGCTCAAAGTTTATATATTCAGCGTCAACTTTAAGCTCAACCTCGCTGCCGCCTTCAATATACGCCTTGACCTTTTCGGTACCGTTAAGGTCTCGGAAGGGACAGTATAGATTAACCGAAACAATACCAAGCGGTCCCGTCTTAATTTTATACACACCATGCTGCGGAAGCCAGTTGTTAGAGAACATTTTAACCCTCTGAATATCGTCTATCGTTCTGCCTATCTCAAACTGCGGCGCATTATCGAAATCAACAACACCCTCATATGCATCGCATACAGATTGAGGGTCCCCGTCAAGCACTACCTTTCCGTGGTCAAGCCATACCACGTGGTTGCACATACTGCGAATTTGGTTGAGTGCATGGGAGACCATTAAAACGGTTGTGCCGCCGCTCATCATTTCCTTCATTCGCGCCTCACTTTTTTGGCGGAAATGACTGTCGCCCACCGATAAAATTTCATCAACTATAAGAATTTCGGGGTTAACCTGTGTGGCAATAGAAAAGGCAAGGCGCATCATCATACCCGAAGAAAAGGTGCGTATAGGTTGGTCGATAAAGCCCTCAAGCTCGGCGAATTTCACTATATCATCAAAGCGCTCATCCAAAAATTTTTTGCTGTAGCCTAAAATGGCACCGTTTAAGTAGATGTTTTCTCTAGCAGTAAGGTTGGAGTCAAATCCTGCGCCAAGCTCTAACATAGGTGCTATGTTGCCGTTTACCTTAATGCTACCTTCAGTAGCGGTCAGAACACCCGAAATCATTTTTAACAGGGTGCTTTTACCGGCACCGTTTCTGCCGATAATTCCGCAAACCTCACCCGGTTTTATATCAATACTCACATTGTCAATCGCGCGGAAATGGTCAACCTTAAGCTTTCCCTTAAGGGCATTCAGCACAAATTCTTTAAGGCTGTTAATATTATCGTGCTGGGTATGGAAGTCCATAACCACATTGCGAATTTCTATCATATTATCACACATAAGCCTATTCACCTCATATATACAGGATAAAGTTCTTCTTAAGCTTTCGGTATACAAGTATTCCGATTACCAGTGCACCCAGCGCATAACCTGCGCACCAAAGGAATTCGCTGAGCGGCGGTACCTGAGCGTTTAATACGAGGGTTCTGAAGAATGTAACATAATGGTACATCGGATTAAGGATGTAAATTGGCAGATACTTTGCGGGGATAATATCGGCACTGTAGAAAAGAGGGGTAAGGTATGTCCACAGTACGATTAAAACATTATAAATAAACTGCATATCGCGGAAAAATACTGTTGCAGAGGAAAGAATCAGTCCAATACCGAGGCTGAACAGCGCAAGCATTATATAAAGAAAGGGAATTAACAGGTGGCAGAAATTTAATGGTAGGCGCTGAACGATAATGATAACATAGAGCGCAAGGGTTGAGAAAATCAGGTTAATTCCCGAAGAAATAATCTTTGAAATGGGGAAGATACAGGTTGGAATACGCACCTTTGTAATAAGTGAGGCGCTCTCGGTAATCGAGCCGAGCGCTGTTTGGGTAGATTCTGAGAAAAAGTTGAAGGTTACTGTACCTATAAGCAGATAAACCGCATAATTTTCAATCTGAAAGCGGAAGATATTGGAAAATATAAGATATTGAATGCACATTGTTAAAAGCGGATTAAGCATACTCCACAGTACACCGAAAACGCTGCGTTTATATCGAGTTTTAAAATCTCGTATAACCAATTGGCTTAGCAAAAAACGATAATGCGTTATGGCTTCCAACATTCTTTTCATATTAACCCTCCGTTTTTGTTATATTATATTAAATATAGATATAATTATACTTATTATAAAGATAACACAAGTGAGTTAAAAAGTCAATTATTAGTGTAGGGAATAGGAAAAGGGGAAAGAAAGAGCCCGTTCGTCGTGGCGAACGAGCTCTTTTGAGTTGTGATTTATGAGTTGCGGCTGCGCCATAATGATTTGAATCTTCGGTTCATGAATTGAGCTAATGCTCATGAATTAAATTGCTTAGTCTATTGCTTTTGGCATATTCCATTTAAAAAAGGTTGCGAGCAGTCGGATAATTACCGTTACCGCGAAGCCTAAAATAATTGCTGTTATGTCATTTAAATAAACATAGGCTAGATAATAGGTAAGCGAGCCTGCAATACATGCCAATGCATAAATCCTTTTTTTGAAAAAGAAGGGGATATTAGCACAGGTTATATCCCTTAGCATTCCTCCACCGATACAGGAAATTGTGCCCGAGAAAATTACAATAAACGGGTTATTCAGGTGCCCTGACTCTATTGCTATCTGTGAGCCGACAACGGCAAAAACACCGATACCCAGTGCATCAAACACATTGATTATATTTTCAATATGGCGGTGATTTTTAATGTAGATCTCTTTCAGAGATTTAACTATAACAAAAACTGCAAATGAGCAGAAGCTTGAAAAAACGAGGTATGTAAAGTCGACAAACATTCTCGGTGGCGTAAGGCCCAAAAGAACATCTCGGATAATACCGCCACCGATTGAGGTGGTGATGCCGCAGATAATAACACCGAAAATATCGAGCTTTTTATCGATTCCCACCATTGCACCTGCTACGGCAAAGGCGGCAATACCAAGCCATTCGATTAAACTCAAAGTAATATCTAACATATTGCCCTCCTTTCAGATAGGAAAATGGGAATAGGGAAAGGGGAAATAATTACGAATTACGCATTAATAAAGCAACTGCCTCGTCTGTAATTTCTTTAGGTCGGCAACGAGCCAAGAACTCCTCCGCAGTTAGTTCTGGGAGTCCTTGTTCTGCACGTAAAGTGTTTATTCTTGCTAACCTTAACTTGAACAGGCGAATCTTCTCTTGTTCGCCCTGTTCATCAATTACAGGAATGTTACCATCTGCATCTGCTCTCTCTTTGAGCATATCTCTATCTGGTAAATCATCCTCTGGGCTGTAACCGTTGAAATTACCATCTTCATCCAGTATGTCGGGGTAATAATCCCAGATGGTCATTACATCAGTAAAATCACCGTAATCACGAAGAACAGGGATTTTGAAATGTATCGCTTTGAGGTATCCCATTTCTCGTTTGGTCGGGAAAATCTCAATGCTATCAACAAGCATATTCGCAAACTGTTTCTGTGCAAGTGGTGAAAGAGTTTCAAAGTCCATACCAAATGCCATTATAAGATTGATGGCATCTTCCTTGCTTTTCTTGGTTGCGGTTGCATTGTTGATTTTCATTTCCGTGGCAAAGATAAGGGCATCTATTTCATCCAACTGCTCATAGATTTCCTCTAACTGCCGTGAATAGTTTTCAAATTTACGGTCATAGTGTTTATCGTTAATATCTATGCTCCGTTGTGCTTGTTCGTATTTTTTCTGTATAAGTAAAAGCTCTCTGTGTCTTGCGGTCAACTCTTTGAGTTTATTTTCAAGTTCACTCATATCAAATTCTTTGTTTATCTTTTCTAAAACCGCATCTATAATATCAGGTGTCAATAAGCAAAGTTTGATAGCATTGATAAATTCTTCATCCAGTTCTTTGCAGTTATATTGTTTAGCACACGAACACGGCACACCGTTGGTGTTTCGTGTCTGTCGGCACTTAT
>JAZRKE010000047.1:0-5416 GCA_045646145.1 Acutalibacteraceae bacterium
GCATAAAAATAAACCCCTTGAGGGGTAGCCGGAAAAAGAAATGCAGTCGGCAAACCTTTTCGGCGCCCCTTTAGGGGTTTCGTCTGTAAAATGCCCTTGAAGGGCTATTCAAGCCTCCGGCTTAGCCGGAGGTCCTGACTATTCGAATGTAATGGTAGCGTCGGTTTTGGCGAAGCAAACCCAACTGTTTCCAGCTTCAACAGAAAGCGTTGTACCGTCTTTTTTAGTGAAAATAAGCGGGTCTTTGGCCTGACCCTTCTTCCAATTGATTTCCTCATATTTACCGTTTACAATATAGTATCCGCTACCCGAGGTAAAGCTGATTTTTCGGTGAACCCCGTTGGGATAATATGTCATAGAGGTTTTAAGCACAAATACATTCTTAAAGGAATAGGCATCCCCCGTAACAACGTCCTTGTTTGTAGCACTGCGGCTGGTCTTAATATATTTGCCCGAAGCGGCATCGTAGGTAAAATAAGATTTTGCAGTACCGCTGAAGGCAACGGTTGCTTTATTTACCTCACCGCCCGAAAGGATAACGGTATTTGTTACGAAATTCTGCCAAGGCTTAGCCGCATCCTGAGTTAATTTCCACTTTTTATCGGATAAGGATTTGTAAAGCTTTTCTCCTGTTGTGTAAAGGTTTTGCCAGTTGGTAGATTTTCCGTATGTATGGCGCCAACCACAGTTATTAGTGCCAACAACGAAGTTGTCGGTACCGAGTGTTTTCATAACGGGTGCACAGTACACTTCGTCCCTACCGTGATGAACATAAATCGCGTTATGCGCGGTGGCCAACTGAACAAATTGTTCTCGTGCCGAACGGATGTCTCCTATTTGCGGCGCCTTAGATATATCAGCAAAAACTGCCATAAGGCGTGTAATACCGCCTTCAACCTCGGTTTCATAAACAATGTCAGCCGTTTGAACCCCTGCCTGTGCATTTTTTTGGGCAACCGAGTCGTTGTCTATCATAATTGCAACGGGACGGGCTGTAGCTTTATCGGGATTCAAATCACTCACACCGGTTAAAAAGTTTGTTATTGTAGTTGGCACAACCTCAACGGGAGTGTTTTCCATAATCGGATCCGATTCTTCCGGTGTTTGCTGTTTCGTGCAGCCGCAAAAAGCACCGCACAAGCATAAACATAAAATCAAAGATAAAGCCTTTTTAATCATCCCAATATCCCCCTGAAAAGATAGTAATTTCAAATGATATTATACTTTAAAAAAGGCCTTAATGCAATAAAAATAAAAAGTTTTACAAAATAAAAATTTTCCTATTGATTTTTGAAATGTTTTGTGGTATTATAGTAAAACGCGAGGAAAAAGCCTCAAGATGCGCTGATAGCTCAGCTGGATAGAGCGTCTGGCTACGGACCAGAAGGTCGGGAGTTCGAATCTTCTTCAGCGCGCCAAATAAACAGTTACACCTTCAGGTGTGGCTGTTTATTTTTTTAGTAGAAGATTCGAACAGGAGGGAGCGAAGCGGAAGAAAACAGTCCGGTGGACTGTTTTTGCCGACGCGTGCCTGAGAGTCGCGTAAGCGACGGCGGGAATCTTCTTCAGCGCGCCAAATAAACAGTTACACCTTCAGGTGTGGCTGTTTATTTTTTTAGTAGAAGATTCGAACATTGGGCGCTATGATATGGGCGCATTTTGAAAAAAACGATGGTATATTATATGTTTGTTTTAATAAAATTCACAATTTACCCCTTGAACACTAATTTTTAAAGAGGTATAATTATATAAATGTTAAATTCAGGAAGGAATGTCAAAATTGTTCAAAAAGCTCTTAGGAAGTGTGCGAGAATATAAAAAGCCCACGATTTTCACCTTGGTTCTCATTATCGGTGAGGTTATTCTCGAATGTCTGATACCTTTTTTAACCGCCGACCTTATCAATCAGATAAAAAGCGGCGTTCCAATGAGTGAGGTAATAAACACAGGAGTAATTTTGGTTGTTATGGCGGTCTGTTCACTCGCTTGCGGCGGCATTGCCGGCCTTACCTGTGCGAAAGCTTCTGCAGGATTTGCCAAAAATTTAAGACATGATGTATTTTCAAAGATTCAGGATTTTTCATTTTCTAATATTGATAAATTTTCGTCTTCTTCTTTGGTTACCCGTCTTACCACCGATATTTCGCACGTGCAGATGTCCTATATGATGATTATACGAACCGCAATCAGAAGCCCTTTAATGCTTACCTTCTCAATTATTATGGCATACACAATGGGCGGTGCACTCGCGACATCCTTTGTGGTTATTGTGCCGTTTTTAGCATTCGGTCTTTTTATGGTGGGCAAGAAAGCTATGCCAGCATTCAGACGCGTCTTTAAAAAATATGACCGTTTGAACGAATCGATTGAAGAAAATGTTCGAGCTATGCGCGTCGTTAAGGGTTTTTCGCGTGAGGACTATGAGAAAAATAAATTTGCTTCTGCTGCTGATGATATTTGCAGAGATTTCACAAAGGCCGAGCGTATTGTTGCCTTTAACCAGCCGCTTATGCAGCTGTGCCTTTATTTTAATATGGCATTCGTACTGATTGTAGGCTCAAAAATTATAATATCCACCAAAGCTGCATTTATAGATGTGGGTCAGCTTTCGGCTATGCTTACTTACGGTATGCAGATACTGATGTCTCTTATGATGCTCTCGATGATTTATGTTATGATTACAATGTCACTTGAGGCTATGCGCAGAATCAGCGAGGTGCTTTCTGAAGAATCTACCATTAAAAATCCCGAAAAACCGATTTACAACGTTGTTGATGGCTCGGTCCGTTTCCAAAATGTTAACTTTAAGTATAGCGAAACCGCTAAAACTGACGCGCTGCAAGGAATTAATCTTGATATAAAATCGGGTATGACGGTCGGCATAATCGGCGGAACAGGCTCGAGTAAGACAACACTCGTTCAGCTTATTTCCCGTCTTTACGATGTAAGCGAGGGTGCTGTTTTGGTGGGAAATGAGGATGTACGCTGCTATGATATAACGGCGCTCAGAAATGCCGTTGCCTTTGTGTTGCAGAAAAACCTTATTTTCTCAGGTACCATTGCCGAAAATCTACGTTGGGGTAATGAAAATGCCACCGATGAGGAATTAACAGAAGCCTGCAGGCTTGCTCAGGCAGATGAGTTTATAAATTCTTTCCCCGATGGCTATAATACTATGATAGAACAGGGCGGTACAAATGTTTCGGGCGGACAAAAGCAACGCCTGTGTATTGCACGTGCACTGCTAAAAAAACCGAAAATTCTTATTCTGGATGACTCTACAAGCGCGGTTGACACCAAGACCGATGCATTAATACGCGCAGGCTTTAAAAAGTATATCCCCGAAACCACAAAGATTATAATTGCTCAGCGAATAGCCTCTGTAGAGGATGCGGATATGATTATTGTTATGGACGGCGGCAGGGTTTCGGCTGTCGGTACACACACTGAGTTACTTAAGACCTCCGATATTTACAAAGAGGTATATGAACAACAGACAAACGGAGGGGATAATAATGAGTAAAATGGCTATGCGCGCTCCTAAAGGGCCTATGGGTAAGGCAAAAAAAGGAACACTGCCCAGAGTTATAAAAATGCTTTTCAAGTTTTATCCCGTTTTAGCACCGGTTACGGTTTGCTGCATACTTTTTGCAGCCGTAACTGCATCAATTCCTCCAATCTTTTTACAGAAAGTTATAGCGGCAATAGAGGATTGGACACTCTCGGGAGATTGGGCGTCGGCTTCAAAAGAAATAATCCCAAAGGTATTAATACTTATTAGTTTCTATCTTGTTTCGATTTGTGCCATAGTAACGCAAACTCAGTTAATGGCGTATATGACTCAGGGATTTTTAAATAAGATGCGCCAGGCGGCATTCAGCGGAATGCAGAATTTACCCATTAAATATTTTGACACCAATAAGCACGGCGACATTATGAGTGTTTACACTAACGATATCGATACACTGCGTCAGCTCGTATCTCAGGCATTCCCCAGCCTTTTGCAGTCGGCAACCATAGTGGTTTGTGTACTTGGAGTAATGCTTTATTATAGTGCTCTTATGACCCTTATAGTGCTTTTGGGCGTTATTCTTATGATTTTTGTTTCAAAAACTATAGGCGGCGGCAGTGCAAAATACTTTATGCGTCAGCAAAAATCTCTTGGAAAAACCGAGGGCTTTATTCAGGAAATGATGACAGGTCAAAAAGTTGTTAAGGTCTTCTGCCATGAGGAACATTGTAAAGAAGATTTTGATAAAATAAACAATCGGCTTTTTGAGGATGCGTGGCGGGCTCATGCCTATGCCAATACCTTAGGTCCCATTATTCAGAATATAGGTAATATCCTCTATGTTCTCGTTGCCGTTATGGGTGGAGTTTTTCTACTTACCGATATACCAAATGTAAGCATTTCTGGTATGGCATTTGAAATTAGCATTATTATACCGTTTCTTAATATGGCAAAGCAGTTTACGGGCAACATAAATCAGGCGTCGCAACAGATTAACTCGGTTGTTATGGGTATGGCAGGCGCCTCAAGAGTATTCGATATAATCGACGCTCAGCCTGAGGCAGACGACGGTTATGTAACCCTTGTAAATGCTCAAATTGATGAGAACGGAAATATTACCGAAACCGATAAACGCACAGGCAAATGGGCTTGGAAGCATCCGCATTCAGACGGCACATTGACCTATACCGAACTTAAAGGCGATGTCCGTATGACCGATGTTGATTTCGCTTATGAAGAGGGTAAGGATGTGCTTCACAATGTAACGGTTTATGCCGAGCCCGGTCAGCAGGTGGCTTTTGTGGGCGCTACAGGTGCGGGCAAAACCACCATCACAAACCTTATTAACCGTTTTTACGATATTGCGGACGGTAAAATCCGGTATGACGGAATTAATATCAATAAAATTAAAAAATCTGATCTTCGCCGTTCGCTCGGAATAGTGCTTCAGGAAACAAACCACTTTACAGGTACGGTTATGGATAACATCCGTTATGGAAAGCTAGATGCTACCGATGAAGATTGTATTGAAGCGGCTCGCCTTTCGGGTGCGGACAGCTTTATTACAAGGCTGCCCGATGGTTATAACACAATGCTTACGGGTAACGGTTCAAATCTATCTCAGGGGCAGCGTCAGTTAATAGCAATAGCACGTGCGGCAGTCGCCGACCCGCCGGTTATGATACTTGACGAGGCAACCTCCTCCATAGATACCAGAACCGAGGCGATAGTTCAAAGGGGTATGGATAAACTGATGGAGGGCAGGACGGTGTTTGTTATTGCCCACCGCCTCTCAACCGTTAAAAATTCCGATGTTATAATGGTGCTTGATAAGGGCAGAATTATTGAACGCGGTAACCACGAAAAATTAATTTCCGAAAAAGGAACCTATTATCGCCTGTACAC
>JAZRKE010000048.1:0-4845 GCA_045646145.1 Acutalibacteraceae bacterium
GCCAGATATCTGGGGTCCGTTTGCACCGTCTTGCATTTCAAAAGAGCAAATTTCTTTTTGGCAATATGGCAGAAAGTGTCATCCCATAAACACTTACAAGGGAGACCGAGCAGATTTCAATTTAAACCTTACTATCGAACCGGATAATGTTTTTGATATTAAAGACGTCGAAGTAGTGAATTTTAATTTCACAAAAAATGAAAAATGCACTTTTGACGCATGTATTAAAAGTGATAATGCCTTCGAAACGGTTTCAATTAATTGTGATTTTAGCAAGGTAAAATCACAATCGTTGCTTGTTGATAATAAGACATATGCTAAAAACATTGTTTCAGATCATAAGATTTTAGATTTTATCATTTGCGAAAATAACGATTTATTGAGCCCTGAATATGTGGTTACAAAAGGAAAAGTGTTAATCAAGTTGGCTTTTGTTTCAAATGAAAAATCTTGTGTATATAATCTTAGAATGTTGCTTGCATTAGATGAAAACGATGTTTTGAAAAAAATTGTTGAAGATATTCAGTCGATTGAAGAAAATGCTGAAGTACAGAATCTTTCTAACCAGGAAATGTGGGCGACAAAATTCTTCAAAGAAAATATTTCAAATGTTGCTAAAAACAATAATGAGAATAGTAGCATCGTTAAGAATTTTATTTATAAAGCAAATGAAAATATTTTTGAGTCTGAAATACTTTCACCTATGTTAGCACGTTCAAATATTATCGGAGATACACACTATATATTTGAAAGTATACCTGAATCAATTGTTAAAAATGTTGGCGATCAATATTGTACCTTAAAAAATGTGAATGGAGAACCCTCATTAGCGTATTACAAAGATACTATATATCAAGACGGTTATTATGCAACAACAATTGCTATTTGGGATATTTCACCGGATTTATCAAATAGTACTACACATGCAAATAAGCGAGTAGCAACATTAGAATTCAAAAAGGCATATAATGTATTTACGTACTATTATCCAAACTCAAATGAAATTCATGTACTATTCATCGACGATAATAGTAGTTACATAACGAATACAAATACCCAAATTTCCATAAAACTTACTGGATGTCAAACTGCATATATTGAAAATTGTTCATTTGAAATGAGTTTGGGAGGAAGTAATGGTTCAAATAACTCTTGGGTATTAGAGAGATTATTGGGTTTGTTAGGTGATACTGTTTCGAATCTTTTAGATGTGTTTAGTTTCTTGAATGACACTATAAATACGCTTAGCAATTATATGTTCGATAAAAACAAAAACGAGTATATGCTCTATCCCGAATGCAATTTGGTGACAAAACAAGTGGGTTCAACTTTCAAATCAGCATTGAATAAAAAATATGCATTGCTAAAGTTACGTGCAATATTAAATAACGTCACTGTGTACCCAACAAGCAAAATTTTCTGTCAAGTGCAAACAACGGTAACCAGAATTTCTGGCGGTCAGACAAGTATATATTTTGGTGGTTCTATACCGTTAGAATAATTCTTGAATTATAGTTGTTGATGTGGTATAATTATAAAAAATATCGGAGGGGTTTCTATGAAAAGAATACTATTATTTGTTATTGGTTTTGTTCTTATTATAATATTATGCTGTTGTGGAAATCCGACTGTTGCCAATAATGATTTTGTAGAAGGTTCTTTGCTCTTTGATATGGGTGCAAACTCAATGGATGATATCGAATATTGCAAGATAATTGATGATGGAGTTGTTCCGGAGATAATTATTGACGAAAGTGATTTTCATCTTTTTGCAAAATATCGATACAACGGCAATTATCCTTCTGATAAATTGCATGAGTTAATAGTTTTTCCAACAAATAAACTTATAAATATAAGCATTGATGAAAAAGTGTTTGCTTTATATGTTATGGAAGACGGTAACATAGGCGTTCGAATTTCAGAGGAAGAGGGCTTTAAAGTTTATCAAGCAGATAAAAAGAATCAAATCACTTCTGATAAATACGATAAGCTAGTAAAGAAATATAGCAAATGATTGATTAATTGAAAACCACATCTAAAATAGTTTTTATTCAAATACCCCTTTTTAAGCGGTATTACTTTCCTTCTTTCTTATTTAAATAAACATACAGTTTTCCGTCTGCATTTAAATAATGCAGGCGGTTTTTCTATACGAAAATGTCTTATTAATAGCTTTAATACGAAAAAAGATAGATGCTTTTTACATATGTCTTGGTGTTTACTTGTTGACGATTCTATGCTATAATATATTAATAAAGTTTAGACTGTGTTATTTCGTGTTGTTTTGTCCCGTTTAGTGCTATCCTGTTGACTTTTCAAAATTAAGCATTTTTACACGAATTTTAGTTTTTGTCAAAATGCGATTTTCCCTCTAAAATAGTGTGATAACCACACCAGAATACTTGGCTGAATATTTTGTAACCACTTACGATTACAAATTTGTGACCTAAATTCGTGTAATTTACTATTCGCCAACTTTTTGAGCAAAATTTCAGTGAATTTAAGACAATAAAAAGACAGAAAATAATCAAAAAAGAGAGGAGTGAGAACATGCCCGATAAGTTCATTTTACATTCAAATTACAAGCCAAGCGGAGACCAACCGCAGGCGATTAACAAGCTGGTTGAAGGCATTAATAAAGGCGATAAAGAGCAGGTTTTGCTTGGTGTTACAGGTAGTGGTAAGACCTTTACTATGGCAAATATTATTGAAAAAGTAAATCGTCCGACACTCGTTCTCGCTCACAACAAAACTCTTGCGGCACAGCTTTGTAGCGAATTTAAAGAGTTTTTTCCCGAAAACGCTGTAGAATATTTTGTATCCTATTACGATTATTATCAACCCGAAGCATATATTCCGGGTACCGATACCTACATTGAAAAAGATTCCGCAATCAACGATGAAATCGATAAATTAAGGCATAGTGCTACATGCGCCTTATCTGAACGGCGCGATGTTATAATTGTGGCGTCGGTTTCCTGCATTTACTCACTAGGTAACCCTATTTATTACAGAAATATGGTTATATCATTAAGGGTAGGTATGGAAAAAAGCAGAGACGATTTAATTCATAAATTAGTCGATTTGCAGTATGAGAGAAACGATATTAATTTCACCCGTAACAAATTCCGTGTTCGCGGAGATACGGTTGAAGTGTATCTGGCCTATTCCTATGGTTCGGCAATTAGAATTGAGTTTTTTGGCGATGAGATTGACAGAATTTGCGAAATCAACACCCTTACGGGTGAGGTAAAGAGCCTGCTTTTGCATATCGCAATTTATCCCGCCTCGCACTATATTGTACCGCCCGACAAAATGGAGGATGCGCTTCAAAATATTGAGAATGAGATGGAAGAGCGCGTTGATGAGTTTAACGGGCAGGGCAAATTAATTGAGGCTCAAAGAATTCGACAGCGCACGGAATATGATATCGAAATGTTAAGGGAAATCGGCACCTGTAAGGGAGTGGAAAATTATTCGCGCGTACTCTCAGGTAGACCAAAGGGCAGCACACCATTTACATTACTTGATTATTTCCCTGATGATTTTCTACTTTTCGTTGATGAGTCCCATGTAACAATTCCTCAGGTGCGTGGAATGTATGGCGGAGACAGAGCGAGGAAGGAAAATCTTATTGAATTCGGATTCCGTTTACCGTCCGCATACGATAATCGCCCGCTTAATTTTGAAGAATTTTATAAGCATTTAAATCAGGTGGTGTTTGTATCGGCAACACCCGGTGAATTTGAAAAGGAAAAGGCAACACAAATTGTAGAGCAGGTTATCCGCCCGACAGGTCTTTTGGATCCAAAAATATCGGTGCGCCCATCTGACGGACAGATTGACGACCTCGTTTCCGAGATTAATATTCGTACCGAAAAAGGGCAGAGGATACTTGTTACAACCTTAACCAAAAAAATGGCAGAGGATTTAACCGAGTATCTTGAGAATCTTGATATTAAGGTCCGCTATATGCACTATGATATTGACACGATAGAGCGTATGGAAATAATCCGAGATTTGCGCCTCGGTAAATTCGACGTGCTCGTCGGCATTAACCTACTCAGAGAGGGCCTTGATATACCCGAGGTGTCACTTGTGGCTATACTTGATGCCGATAAAGAGGGATTTCTTAGAAGTGAAACCTCACTAATTCAAACGGTGGGCAGAGCGGCCCGAAACGCTGATGGTCAGGTAATTATGTATGCCGACACGGTTACTCGTTCTATGGAAAAGGCTATTATGGAAACCGAGCGACGAAGAAGTATTCAGGATGCCTACAATAAGGAAAACGGGATAATTCCAAAGACCATAATTAAAGATGTGCGCGACATTATTGAGATTACCCCTAAATCGAAAGACGGAGAGGAAAATTATAAAAGAATGTCTAAACCGGAGCGCGAAAAGCTTATTGCAATCCTTATGAGTGAAATGCGAGAAGCAGCAAAAATGCTCGAATTTGAACACGCGGCATATCTTCGTGATAAGATTTCAAAATTAAAAGAACAAAAATAAGAGTCCTTGCGGACTCTTATTTCTATTCTTTTGGAAAAAGGAATAAATTGACTTTATTTAATTTCAACCTTAATTTCTCCGTTGCTATCTTCAAATTCTTTTATGCATTTGCGGATTAAATATAAAATTTGCCCATTAGCAGAGCGACCCTCATATTTTGAGATATAGTGTATTTTAGCATGAAGTTCAGGCTCTACTTCTATTCCTAAATGTTTATTGTTTTTATTTCTCATATATAATCACCTTAAAATCTTAATTTAAGTATATTTTAAGATTATTTTGTGTTATAATGTTATTAGTATACTTAAAACAAGTATACTAAATATTTTT
>JAZRKE010000049.1:0-6022 GCA_045646145.1 Acutalibacteraceae bacterium
ATTTAAATCAGTATATTTAAATTATTCAGCAAAACCGGATTCAACAAGTTTGATTAAAGAGTCTACTGCGTCTTTTTCGTCAACACCGTCAGCAATGATGCGGATTTCGGTGTTACCTAAAATACCAAGCGATAAAACACCAAGTAAGCTTTTTGCATTTACTTTGCGCTCATCTTTTTCAACCCAAATGGAAGACTTGAACTCGTTTGCCTTCTGAATGAAAAATGTCGCAGGGCGAGCATGTAAACCTACCTGATTCTGAACTAATACTTCTTTAACGCACATATTGATAACTCCTTCTAAATTTAAGAAAAATTATTTTAACTTGCACTATTTATTATATCCATTTGTGAGTTTGTGTCAACATTTATGTAAAAACTTCTATTTTTACAACAAATAGCCACAAAATGTTTTGTCCTGATTTGGTAAAATTGACATATAAATTAACGATTTCTCAAAAATGACTATATATCGTGTTGAATTTTCTTTAAAGACTCTATATATTTTGTATCCTTATCGGTCAGCTCTGCATTTTCCAGCATATCGGGGCGACGCTTTAGGGTTTCCTCTAAAGATTTCTCACGCCGCCATTTTGAAATATTTGCATGATGACCTGAAAGCAATACTTCGGGCACCTGCCTGTTCATCCAAACGGCAGGTTTAGTATACTGTGGAAACTCAAGGAGACCGCCAAAATGACTTTCCTCCTCAAAACAAATGTCTTCGCTAAGCACCCCCGGTAACATTCTGCAAACGGCATCTGCAACGGTAAGTGCAGGTAGTTCCCCACCCGTGAGCACAAAATCACCGATAGAGATTTCCTCATCAACTATCTCTTCAATAACTCGCTCGTCTACGCCCTCGTAATGACCGCAAAGCAAAACTATGCGGTCTTTCTTAGAAAGCCTTACGGCATCTGACTGCTTAAATGTCTTACCTTTTGGGGACATATAGATTAAATAAGGCTTTTCCTCGCCATCGTTATAAAGGCTTTTAAAGGCACCATATATCGGCTGAGCCGCCATAATCATCCCCATTCCGCCGCCATAAGGGGTGTCATCCACCTTATTATGTTTATTACCCGAAAAATCACGGATATTCACGCAGTTAATTTCGACTTTTTCAGCCTTCCTCGCTCTGCCGATAATGCTTTCATTCATTACGGTTTCGCACATTTCGGGAAAGAGAGTTAAAATATCAATCCTCATCGTCAAAAATCCCCTGAAGCGCAGTTATTCTAATCACACCTGTATCAACGTTAACTTCTTTTACTACAGGCGGTATAACGGGTATAAGATATTCCTTATCGTCCTTTTTAATATGCCATACATCGTTTGCGCCTGTAGAAGAAACGTCGCTTACAACACCGTAAAGTGTGCCATTTTCGGCATCGTAAACGCTACAGTCAATAATATCCTGAATAAAATATCTGCCTTTTTCGAGTTTTACATCATTGCGGCTGATATAAAGCACCTTTCCACGATATTCTTCGGCATTTTCGATAGTGTCAACACCAACGAATTTTGCGATAAAAACGTTTCCGTTCTCTGCCATTCGCTCGGCTGTTAAAGAGTTTACGCCTAAATTATCGGTATAGTATTTTTTTACACCCTTTAAAAACTCAATACCGTCACACCAAGGTTGAATTCTAACCATACCTCGAACACCGTGGGTGCCGACGATTTTACCTATCTCTAAAAAATCTTTTTTCATAATTCATCCTATATATTAATACCCCCAAATGCTTTGGGGGTAATTTTTAGCGTTAAGGTCGGATAACCCGACCTATAATTAGTCGATTTCAACCGAAATCTTAGTGTTGTTTCTGTTAGCAGCGGCACGCATTACTACACGGATAGCCTTAGCTATTCTTCCCTGCTTACCGATAACTCTGCCCATATCGGATTCAGCCACGTGAAGATGGTATACAATAACGCCCTCTTCGTTAGGCTCGTCCTCAGTAACGGTTACGGCATCAGGATTTTCAACTAGGCCCGTTGCTAAAGAAATAAGAAGCTCTTTCATTTTGATTTCCTCCGAAACTATTGATTAAAGCACGCCGTTTTTCTTAAGGAGAGCCTTTACAGTATCGGTAGGCTGAGCACCGTTAGCAATCCACTTCTTTGCCTTATCAGCATCGATGTTTACAACTGCAGGGTCCTTAGTAGAATCATAATAACCGATTTCCTCGATGAAACGACCGTCTCTCGGATATCTTGAATCTGCAACAACTACACGGTAGAAAGGAGCTTTTTTAGCACCCATACGGCGAAGTCTGATTTTTACTGCCACAAAAATACACCTCCATATATTATTTTATATTTTAAAAAGAAAAATCTTTTAAAAACCGAAGCCGCCCGGCATTCCAAAGTTTCTGCCAAATGCCTTTTTACCCTTTTTAGAATTAAGCTGTTTAAACATTTTTTTCATCTGCTCATACTGGCGAAGAAGACGGTTTATCTCTTCTACGCTCGTGCCCGAACCCGCCGCAATTCTTTTTCGGCGTGAAGCATTTATTATGTCGGGCTTAGCTCGTTCCTTTTTAGTCATTGAGGTGATAATCGCCTCAATTCTGTAAAGCTGCTTGTCGTCAACATCGACATCCCTCAACTGTTTTTCCATACCAGGCATCATTGACATAATGCTTTTAAGTGAACCCATCTTTTTTATCTGACGGAACTGGTCTAAAAGGTCATTCATATCAAACTTGTTTTCAGCAAGTCGCTTAGCGGTTTGTTCTGCCTGTTTTTCATCAATCTCGCTTTCAACCTTCTCAATAAGAGACAATACATCTCCCATACCAAGAATACGTGATGCCATACGTTCGGGGTGGAATTCATCTAAATCGTCGATTTTCTCACCGACACCCGTAAACATAATCGGTTTTCCGGTAACGGCCCTGAGAGATAGTGCAGCGCCCCCCCTGGTATCACCGTCAAGCTTAGTCAAAATAATACCATCTATCTCAAGCTGCTCATTAAATGCTTTTGCAATATTAACAGCATCCTGACCTACCATTGAGTCGACAACGAGTAAAATATTGTTAACCTCAACCGTCTTAGTAATGGTGGAAAGTTCCTCCATTAAAACCTCATCAATATGGAGTCTACCTGCTGTATCCAGAATTACATAATCATTTCCGTAATCCCTAGCCATTTTAACTGCTTCTAACGCGGTTTTTTGAGGTGGTTGTGTTCCCTTTTCAAATACAGGAACATTAATGCTACCGCCTAAAACCTTTAATTGCTCAATAGCGGCAGGACGGTAAATATCGCAACCGACGAGCATTGGTCTGTGTCCCTGAGCCTTTAAAAATTTAGCAAGCTTTGCAGCGTGGGTAGTTTTACCTGAACCCTGAAGACCGCAAAGCATAATAATTGTTGGAATTTTAGATGCAGTTTTAAGGCGTGTTTGTGAACTTCCCATTAAAGCGGTAAGTTCATCCTTAACAATTTTTACGACCATCTGCGGTGCAGTAAGGCTCTCAAGAACCTTTTCACCTACGCATTTCTCAGTTAGTGAATTTGTAAAGTCCTTAGCTACTTTATAGTTAACGTCGGCTTCGAGTAACGCTAAACGCACTTCACGCATTGCCGATTTTACATCGCTTTCGGAAAGTTTTCCTCTTGAGCGCAGTTTTTTAAAGACAGCCGATAGTTTATCGGACAGATTATCAAATGCCAAAAAACTCACTCCTTACAAATTACTTATCATTTCTTTTAATTTTAAAACTGCAGCGTCGTCTGTCTCAATTTCCTCAGCCAACTTTTTAATTTCGCCGCATTTTTCGGAAAATTTTAAGTTGGCCTCGAGTTCGAGCAACTGTTGTTCGGTGCGCTTTATAAAATCTCGCACACCCTGACGGGTAATTCCCATATTCTCCGCAATTTCGGAAAGAGATAAATCAAGATTGTAATAAAAATCAAATATCTGCCTTTGTTTAACACTAAGTGCCTCCCCATAATAATCGAAAAGCACCGATATAGACAAATCCTTCAAATAAAACACCTCGTCTGCAAAGTGAATTACTTTACAGACGGTATTATAGCACAAGAGAGCTGCCTTGTCAAGCATTTTTCTTTACACCAATTTCCTCTTGAAAAAACGCTGAAGATATACTATAATTTTATTAATGGATTAGGAGATATTTTATGAAACGAATAATTGCTTTAATTTTAGTAATTTTGAATATAGTATTACTCTGCAGCTGTTCCGATAATTCGGATTCGGCTATTATTTATTACGGTGTAAAAACGCCGCCTACAACACTTGATCCTCAGCTTGCCTCTACCATTACGGAATTAACCCTTGTTAAAAATTTATATGAAGGGCTAATGCGTGAGGACGAAAACGGCAGTATTGTTTTGGGTGCCGCAAAAACTGTCGAGAAAAACGGCACCCAATACACCTTTACTATCAGCGAAAACGCTTTTTGGAGTGATAACACGCCCGTTACTGCCGAAGACTTTTTATTCGGTATTCAGCGTGCCTTAGACAGCACTACAGGTTCAACTGATGCCTCAAGTTTATACATAATAAAAAACGCGGAGGCGGTTCATAAAGGACTAAAGGAAAAGTCCTCATTGGGTGTAACCGCTCCCGACCAAAAAACTCTTATAATTGAAACAAACAACGAAAATGATAATCTTTACGAGACGCTGACCCTCAACGTTGCCATGCCCTGCAACCGTAAGTTTTTCGGTGACAGCAAGGGTAAATACGGTATGTCAAAGGAAACTATGCTCTCTAACGGCTCTTTTAAGCTTACAAAGTGGGCAACCGAAGACTTTGCTATGAGAATATATCGCAGTGCTTCTTACAAGGGCGCATTTTCGGCAAAGGTTTCGGCGGTGTTTTTATCTATTGATGAAGAGCAAAGTAATCTGCAACGACTAATAAAGGGCAAGATGGACATTGCCGAAATTGAGAGTAATGAAATCAATAAGGCTCAGCAAAACGGCTTTAATGTAATTAATATTCCTAATACCGTTTGGCTCTTAAAAATAGGAAACGGGTATTCCCCCGCCTTAAAAAGAGCGCTTTTCAGTTCGGTTGTTACCTATAATCCGTCTGTTACCGATTATCCCGAGGGCTTTTCACCCGCACTGAAGCTTTACCCCGATATGTTCGAAAGGGACGATAAAATAGGCCTTTATAACATTGATTTTGCAAAGGCTACCTACAAGGAAGAAATTAAGGCATTCTCAGGCGGTGAACTACCCGAAACCACCCTTTATTTTGAAGACAAGCAGGGCGCTTCCGATTTAATTAAAAAAGTTGCAGGTCATTGGCAACAGAATTTAGGGGCTTACATAAATATTGCGGGGCTTTGCACCGCTGGGCAGGTAAAGCTCGAGGAAAATTATTATAGCCTTACTGTTTACTCGCAGGAGATTAACACACAAAATCTCACAAAGTATGCTAACTTCTTTGGAATAGATGGTACCGCCGACCTTTCGCAAAGGATTTTAAACGGAAACACCCTACCTATCGCCTACTCGGGAACGGTTATCGGATACAGTAGCGCACTTAAAAATCTCAATACCGATAATGCCGTTAATCTTATAGATTTCTCTACTGTAAATAAAAATCAGTAAATTTAAAAATTTATCTTGCTTTTTATTCACATTAGTGATATAATGTTTTTCGTTGACCGGGTGTAGCTCAGTTTGGTATGAGCGCTTGAATGGGGTTCAAGAGGCCGCTAGTTCGACTCTAGTCACTCGGACCACAATAAATCCGTGAATTCCCTTTGTTTATGCGGGATTCACGGATTTATTATTTTTCTAATTATTCCGTTCTATTTTGCAAAATTCTTTTCTATTACATAGCCTGTTACATAACACAAAAATGCACACAAAAAAACCGCCTCACTTCCCAGCGGAAATGAGGCGGTTATATTTATATTACTTTATAAAATTAATTTCTTCATATTACCCTACACCCCCAGAATCTTCTTCCAGGTGTTGTAGCCTACAATACCGTCAGCAACAAGGCCCATAAGCTTCTGCCACTTAATAAC
>JAZRKE010000050.1:0-12099 GCA_045646145.1 Acutalibacteraceae bacterium
CTTTCGGACGCAAGGTATTTGATGAGCTTCAGCTCGGAAAAGGCTTTGTATCCCGTCAGTTCAGTTACCATGCAGGTGAGGTTACTGAGGAGCATACAAATAATGAGAAGCTTAAGTCATCTGCAACAACACAGCTTGTAAGCCAAATCGTACTTTCAGGCGGTCGTACTATCTCGTATGAATATGACGAGGAAGAACGCATCACCCAGGTTGACGATAGCGTAGATGGTATTACCGAATATACCTATGATGCTTTAGGTCAGTTGGTTGAGGAAAAGCACAAGGCAACAGATATCGAAAGCTATACCACGGTCAATATTATGACCTATGATAGTTATGGTAATATTAGCACCAAGAAGGGTGTAGAGTATACCTACGGTGATGAGAACTGGAAAGACCTGCTTACTGCATATAACGGTCAGTCCATCACCTACGATTCACAGGGCAACCCGATAACTTACCTTGGTCATACTTTGACCTGGGAAAAGGGTAGGCAGCTTAAATCTTTTGATGATATTCAGTACACCTACAATGCAAATGGTATTCGTACAAGTAAGACTGTTGACGGAATTCGACACGATTTTGTACTCGACGGTGTTAAAATATTAAGAGAATGTTGGAACTATGATGAAGTTACTAAGACTTATAGAGATGTTTTAGTTCCTCTCTACGATAACGAAGAGTCCGTTTGTGGTATTGAATATAACGGTACAGCATACTATTTCCTCAAAAATTTACAAGGCGATATTATTGCTATTACCAATAACTCAGGTAAGGAAGTTGCACGCTATACTTACGATGCATGGGGTGTTCCTACTATCACGCAAGATTTGACAGATTGCGGCATTGCTCAAATCAACCCGTATCGTTACAGAGGTTATTATTTCGATAAAGAAATAAGTATGTGTTATCTACAATCACGGTACTATGACCCGATTGTGGGTAGGTTTGTGAATGCAGATGATAGCAACAATATTGAATTAATTAGCAATCATCCGTTGCACAACTTATTTACATACTGTGAGCAAAATCCTGTAAACTATACTGATAAAACTGGTCAGGCTATTTGGGCAACAATTGGAAAAGCTTTTTTAGGTGCATTAAATCAATATGCTTCTGATATTGTAAGTAACATCATTTCTCAGGTGAAAGGCTGGAAAGTTTTTAAACCTCGTTCGAGCTTATGGAAATATATTGCAGCGGCAATTTCAGCAATAATAAAAGGCGGAAAAATATTCAAATCGATTGCAAAAGCTTTAATAAATAGTGTAGCCAATGCAATTGAGAATTTTTTAAAGAGAGAAAAGACGCCTTTATGGAGACGTATTGTTACATTTATTAAAGATTTTGCAATAGGAATGGTTAGTGAATTTATTGCAGAATTGATTTTTTCAAGTGTAATGTCATTGACACCACGAAATTATTCTAAGTTTGCTCATTCGCAGTATATGAAAAACGCAAATATTACGCCTAATCAGATACGTCAAAGAATGAAAAATCTTATTAGAGCTGGCATGAAAACCGCTAATGTCTTTACATTCTTTTGTGATGCGTTGTTAGGAGCTTATTGAAATTAAGGAGGAGTTGTTAAAATGAATTACATTGGTTTATGGTTGAGAATCGTTTCTCTCATCATTATTATGTGCTTAGCAGGTGTTATTTCATATATTTGCCTAAAAAAGACATTATATGTAAAATGGGTTGTACCGATTGTAATTGTTTTATTTTTTACTTTCTCAATTTTCAAAGTATCACAAGCAATTATAAAACCGTCAATAGAAACATTTATCGGTAAATATCATGGTTTTTTACGCCAGGCAACAAGCATTAACTTTTTTTCGTTAGAATATTGCTTTGAAGTAGGCAACCAGAAAAAGTATGTGGATTCAGATAGTATTTCTGCGAATATTCTTTATCCAAATGGTATGGAAGAAGGAGAAATATATGCAGTATCATATGAGACAAAAGAAAATATCGTTGTCAGTATCAAAAAAGTGTCAAGCAATGATTGATTCAGTGGGAGACAGAGGGACGGTTCTCCTGTCTCCTATGACAGACTGAGTTTTGATCACAGAAGTCGGTTCTCTGTCCTAATGGAGACAGAGGGACGGTTCTCCTGTCTCCTATGACAGATTGAGCTTTGATCACAGAAGTCGGTTCTCTGTCCTAACAAAATTTTCTATTTTTAAATGTATTCATTTTATAATTACTCCTTAATTAAAAGGGCGGTCGGCGATAAGCTGACCGCTTTTTCCTTTGTCTAAATATAAGGAGTTCGATTGACATAAAGGCTTTAAAAGAGTATAATTATCAATACGAGGATGGTAAAATTATCCGCGTTACCGAGTCGGATATAAAGGTGCACACAGAACCGTCCCCTGTGTCTATAAAGTTGCCCTATAAACTGTGTTTTATTTCTGTTGGAAATGAGGTCTTGTTCTTTGTCTAAAAATAATGCTATATTGTTAAAATTATTATTTTTCTTTTTAATTGCTATTGTTTATTTATTTATAATTATTTTTTTGAGCAGATATATTTATCGCGAATGTATATTTTTTTCGCCAAGAGCCACATATATTGCCGCTGTTATTAACAGTTCAATAATAATTTTATGTTCATTTCTAATATCATCAAGAACATTAAAATGGTTAAGAAATTATAATATGAAAATTCTTGTTATAATTCTTGTATGTATATTACTTATGTATCCTATTGTTTTCTTAAAATCAGGTATTGTAATTGATGATGAATACATACGTAAGACAAATATATTTGGTGTTTCAAAAGAAAAATATAGTTATTCGGATGTTGTGACTTTTGAAGTTTCAATCAAGCATGGTGTAGAATATGATATTACATTCAACTCTAAAAATAAAATAAATTTATATAGTCATGAAATGATTTTTTTTAACTACTTTAGAAATGAAAAAAATCTACAGACTTTTGATGAACTTTTAGAAAATCACGGCGAAAGAATAGTATATAAAAGTATTTATTCTACTCCGCAAAATATAAAAAGTTTTTTCCGAAAAAAAGAATATTATAATTATTTTAATCAAATATTCAATCAAAGACAGGAGACATAAACACAAGGGGACGGTTAGCGTGAAACCAAACAGCAAGAAAAAAGCAAAAAGGGTACACTAAAACAAGCCGAGGAAATCCCCAACTTAAAATAGAAATATTAAATTCCAAAAGGAATCACTCGTTTAAATGATGAGTAAGGTAATCAATGTCGTAAAAGGTGTTGTTGGAGATTAAAGCATAAGAAAGGGTTAAAATTTTCTAGATATAGCAATAATAGCTTTCTTTTTACCGATACGTGCCTGATGAGACCAAAACCAATTGCCTAACGGAGTTTTACGGTTTTTAACCGCTACCCAAGCTACTTGGCAAAGAATGGACTTTACATAAGGATTACCAGGCATAATCTTTTTAGATTTAATCTTCCCAGCGCTTTGGTCATTTCTTGGTGAAAGACCTGCCCAGGAGCAAAGATGTTTTGAGGATTTGAAAGAGTTTTGAGGACAATCTCCAATTTCAGCCAAAATAAGTAAAGCGGCAGTTAAATCAATTCCCGGAATAGAATCAAGTCTTTGGAGAATTTCAGAATAAGGCTCAGCAATCTCTTGCATTTTCCTAAGAATTTTGCTAATATGTTCTTGGATGTGCTTGACTTCGTCTATGAAATCTTGGAGCAAGAAACATTCATTAGCGTTAAGTGTACCGCAGATGGCTTGTTGGATTTCGTCTGCGGTATGCTTATGTGTACCCCTTAATGCAGATAAAGTCTCATTTGTAGTAAGACTACCTTTCTGAGCAAGTAAACATAGAATATTCATACCGCTGACACTGTTAATGTCGCTCAAAACGCTTGAAAGCTTAAAGCCGTGAGTTTGAAGGAATTTTTCCAATCGGTTTAAACATCTTATTTTGTCGCTTACAGCATTTTTGTATGTACGGGAAAATTCACGCAAATCCCGAATCATTCTTTCAGGTACAAAAGACGGTTCGAGAAGTCCGTGCTGTAGTAAAGTGGCAATCAATTCAGCATCTTTAATATCTGTTTTTCTTCCGGGAAGATTTCGCATATTGTGAGCATTAGCTACGACAATATTTTCGTAATAAGGACTGTTCGCTTCAATAGCTTCGTATACGGGCCTCCAATACACGCCTGTGCTTTCCATAGCAATGTGGTAGCAATCATTTTTGTACAACCACTCCACAAAATCTTTTAATGAGCTCGGAAAAGTAGAAAACTGCATACGAATAAATTGGCGATTTTCTAAACCCTTTATAATACAAGCCTCGATCATATCCTTGTGAACATCAACACCGCAACAACATTCTAAAATAGGTTGCATAACACACTCCCTTTTAAATTTAATTGTGGGTATGGCTATTCGATTTTTTAAGAAATTTAGCGTACGTCATTTTCTGACAGTTCTGTGTACTCCTGTGTTTCCCCTGTGCGATCTTTATTTCTTGAAAAATATGAAAAACAGTGTATAATAATAGTAAATATTTGTTATTGTTAAAATCGTGCCCCAAATGTCGATTAGGATAACCTTGAAAGGAGAAACTTTATGAAGAGGGTTATAAGTTTTTTGATATGTTTTGCACTGATATTTATAATGTCGGCTTGTAGCGGTTCTGAACCCAGAATATTTATAAGTGAAGATGCCAGCATTGGATATGAGCAGGTGCAGGATGAGAGTCCGACGCAAAGCCAGAATCAAACGCAGGTTCAAACTCAAACTCAGAATCAGGGCACTGTCTCGCAACAACCAAATCAGGATGCTTCCGATTCAGTAGCAACCACCGAACAGGGCTCGGCACAGGACACGCCTGATGAAACAAGATCAAATAACCCTATGGTTATGGGTGTTTTTTATCGTAATGTTACCGGATTTAACATTTTATCAAATGACCCCGCCGTAAGAGAGGTGGATCAAAAAGCCGACGCAATGCTTAAGAAAATTGAAGAGTATCCGGATAATATAAATGTATCGGGCAGGACATACTATATTTCAAACAGTGGAGACGATTCAAATAAAGGTTTGTCTCCTAAAAAGCCTAAAAAACATACGCGTCTATAAAAAACTCCTTAAAATCGGGAGATGCGGTTTTATTTAAACGCGGAGAAATCTTCCGAGGACAAATTATACTTGTGTCGGGTGTTACATATGGTGCTTACGGAGATGGCATAAAACCTCGTTTATATGGCTCTGTTGACGGCAAGGTCGGTGAATGGGTAGAGACCTCGACAAAGAATGTTTATAAGTACAATAAATACATTAATAAATACTCGAATATTGTTCTCAATAATGGTGAGGCAATAGGCAGACCTGTTCAGAGGATGTCGGATATTACCAAGCGAAACTATAATGTGTATTCGGATGGCTCCAGTGTAACCATGTATAGTCCTGACGGCAATCCCAAAGATATTTTTGACTCGATTGAAATTGTTGAGGGAGAGTGCCTTCTAACAACCAATAATCTGGGCTTAAAAAATGTTAAAATCCAAAATCTTTGTATGATGTATACAGGAGTGCATTTTTTGGGTCAGCTCGGAAGTACATATAATTTGGAGATTGAAGGCTGCATAATGGGTTATTGCGGCGGCAGAGATTTATATAAGGGTGGCGTAGTTTCCTTGGGCAACTGTGTCGAGGTTATTAGTGTTGCGGTAAATATAAATATTCACGACAACTATTTCTTCCAGGCATATGATGCTGCTCTAACCCATCAGGGACCATCAAAGGTTTATTCCTTTTTGGAGCAACGAAGTTCTACGAATTACACCAACATTCATTATGAAAAAAATCTTATTGAATACTGCACATATGATATAGAGGCATTCTCTCAAAGTTCAATATCCGAACAGAAAAAATCACCAAACGGCACCTGGACATATAACGATGTATATGTTGTAGGAAATATATGCCGTTATACAGGATGGGGTTGGGGAAGTCTTGATCGCCCCGATAAAAATGTTTATGCTCATTTTAAGTATGATGCTCAGGGTGAAAATGACACGAATGTCCATATAAAGCCTCTGTATATACAAAATAATATATTTGATCGTTCCAGAAAGAGATGTCTTGGCATTAAAACACCCCAGTGGAACAAGGCAAAAATCATTTTAAAGAATAATCTATTCTTAGAAACCGATAGAGCAAATATTTTCGGTGGTAAAACCTTGAAGGATGATTATATGAGCGAAATAAATAAATATTTCACAGCTAAAGGCAACACATTTAAGTTGGTGAGTGATTAAATTAAATCCACCTTGATATGCTCAAGGTGGATTTTACATAAAGAGCAGACAAGGAACGGTTGGTTTAAAAGCCAAGCGTTCTTTTTGCAGCAATTAAATTTTTAATAAGTACTTGAAAAATATTGGCTTTTATAGTATAGTAAAATAGTTAATGTATATCTTTATGGAGGGAAATTATGTCAAGCTATTTAAAGATGAGCAGGCAAGAATTACAGCTTGAATATAAATGCGTTAAGGCGCAGTATGAAGGTCTTAAGGCAATGGGCACTGCCCTTGATATGACCCGCGGAAAACCCGGATTTGACCAGATGGACTCAAGTTCCCAAATATTCGACCTTGTGGGAAATAAAACGGGCTTTAAAAACTGTGAGGGGACCGATTGCAGAAACTATGGCGGACTTGACGGGCTTATAGAGCTTAAATACCTGTTCTCGCATATACTCGGTATCGACCACAGCGGGATTATTGTTGGCGGAAACTCATCGCTTAATATGATGTTTGATACCATTGCCCAGGCGATGACACACGGTATGGGCGGCGAGCCCTGGATGAAGCAGGGAAATGTTAAGTTTTTATGCCCGAGTCCCGGATATGACCGACATTTTTCAATCTGTGAGCATTTTGGGATTGAGATGATACCCGTTCCGAATAACGAGAACGGTCCCGATATGGATATAGTGGAGGAGCTTATAAAGGATGAGAAGGTTAAGGGTATGTGGTGTGTTCCGAAATACTCTAACCCTGAAGGAATCACCTATTCCGACGATACCGTCCGCCGTATAGCCGCTATGAAGCCTGCTGCTCGGGATTTCAGGGTTATGTGGGATAACGCTTACGCAATACACGATATTTACGATGTGGGCGACACCCTGCTTAATGTCTACGAAGAGGCGCTTAAATACGGCAACGAGGACAACTTTATAATGTTTACGTCAACCTCGAAAATCACCTTCCCCGGCGCCGGTGTTGCGGCACAGGGCGCAAGTGCCAAAAATGTGGCGATGTTAAAGCAACGTATGGGATACCAGACAATTGGTCCTGATAAATTAAATCAGTTAAGACATGCGAGGATGTTCCCGAATTTTGATGTGCTTAAAAACCATATGAAAAAGCATGCCGAAATTCTCAGACCCAAGTTCGAGGCGGTACTTAATGTGCTTGAGAGTGAACTCGGTGGCAAGGAAATTGCGTGTTGGACCGAGCCTAAGGGCGGATATTTTATCTGCCTTAATGTAATGGAGGGCACCGCGAAGCGTGTTGAAAGGCTTTGTGCCATGGCGGGACTAAAGCTTACAACGGTGGGAGCAACCTATCCGTACGGCAACGACCCGAAGGACAGTACTATCCGTATTGCACCCTCATATCCTGCGGCAAAACAGGTAATGCAGGCTTCTCACATCTTAGCAAATACTGTACAGTTAGCGGCACTTGAAAAGCTGCTTGAAATTTAAAAACGGAGGAATGAAAAGTGAAAACCAAGAAAACCTCAAAACTTACCTTTTTTGTGTTGCTGGTGTTAATAACAGCACTTGTGTTTACAGCATTTTTCGGAATTGACAGTTATTATGGAGATACTCGAAATGTTTACATTAAGGGTGCTGAGGATATTCGCTGGGGTATTGATATTTCGGGCGGTGTAGAGGCAGTATTTTCACCCGACAAAACCGATGCAGATATTACTACCGAAGATATGGCATCGGCTAAAGCCATTATTGAAACCCGTCTTGTAAGTCAGAATATTACCGATTATGAGGTTTACACAGATGAGGCTAACCATCAGATAATTGTACGCTTCCCCTGGAGCGCGGGAGAGAGTGATTTTGATGCCGCAGCAGCAGTATCTGAACTTGGTGAGACAGCACTACTCACCTTCTGCGGAAATCAGGATAGCAGTAACGTTTTGCTTTCAGGTAGTGCCGATATTGCTAATGCTTCACCCGCTGTTTTAGAGGGGACCAATCAGTATGTAGTTAACCTTAAATTCACCGATGTGGGCAGAGCAAAGTTCGCGAGCGCTGTTACCCAATATGACCAGATTTCTATCTGGATGGATGATATTATGCTTTCTGCTCCGAGCATCTCAGAGGATCTTAAATCGGGTAAGGATATTACAGATGTATATATCGAGGGCGATTTTGATGACGAAGCCGTTACCGACCTTGCAAATAAAATTAATGCGGGTTCACTGCCCTTTGCATTGACGGTTGATGATAGCAAGCTTCAGATAATTTCCCCAACACTTGGCTCTAATGCTCTTAATGTAATGCTTGTTGCAGGAGCCATAGCCTTTGCGGCAATTTGTGTACTTATGATTATACGCTACCGTCTGCCTGGTGTTATCGCATCTATCGGTCTTATCGGTCAGATAGCAGGTATGATTGCCTGTATTTCAGGATATTTACCATCGGCCAGCAGCTTTACTCTGACCGTTCCGGGTATTGCGGGTATTATTCTTTCAATTGGTGTAGGTGTTGACGCGAATGTTATCGCATTTGAGCGCATTCGTGAGGAATTCAAAAATGGCAAAACTATTGACGGTGCAATAGCATCGGGCTATACTCAGAGCCTTGCAGCTGTTGTCGACGGTAATGTTACCATTATCATCATTTCCCTCGTTTTAATGGGCGCTTTCGGTACACCTGATAGTTTCCTCGCCAAAGTGTTCACATTTATAATGCCTTTCTTAGGCTCGGCTATTACAGGTTCAATTTATTCCTTCGGCTACACACTGTTAGTCGGAACGATATTCAACTTAGTTATGGGTGTTTGGGCGGTAAGCAAAATGCTCAAGAGCATTTCACGCTTTAAGGCACTCAGAAATCCGTGGCTCTACGGTAAGCGCAAAACCGAAGAATTCCATTTAACACTCGATTTCAACAAGCTCTTAAAACCCGCACTTATTGTTTATGCAGCCGTTATAGCGGTTGGTATTGTTCTTACCTCTATTTTCGGTGTAAACCTTGATATTAACTTTTCGGGTGGCGCACGTATTTCATACTCTTACACGGGTGATGTGGATGAGGCAAAGGTTAAAGACCTTGCCGAACAGGCGCTTTCTGAAAAAACCGAGGTTTCAACCGCTTCGGATATGACAGGCTCTTCCAAACAGGTAGTTATAAGCGTTATAGGTAATAATTCACTGTCTGCCGAGTCGCAGGAGGCTCTTACCGAAAAACTTCAAAAAGAATATCCCGACAACAACATCACCCTTTACGATTCAAACTCAGTAAGTCCTACCGTTGCAGGGTCATTCTTTATAAAGAGTCTGGTAGCTGTAATTATAGCAGGCATAGGCGTTGTTATTTATGTTGGCTTCCGCTTTAAGAAGATAGGCGGTATTTCGGCTGCATTATCGGCATTTGCCGCACTGATTCTTGACTGTATCGTGGCATTCCTTGCATGTACAATGTTCGGTCTGCCGGTTGACTCCAATCTTATCGCGGTAATTCTCACATTGCTCGGCTACTCTCTTAACGATACAATCGTTATTTACGACCGTATCAGAGAAAACAAGGTTTTATTCCCGAAAAAGAAGATAGCTGAACTTGCAAATGAAAGTCTGAATGCAGTTAAAACCCGAACTCTTATTACAACAATTACAACCGTTTTGGCGGTTATTACAATAATTGTTGTTTCCGAATTTTTCGGTCTTGCAACTCTCAGAAGCTTTGCAATTCCAATGGCGTTCGGTCTTGTATCAGGCTCGGCATCTTCACTCTTTGTTTCAATTCCCCTCTGGGTTAAGTACAAACAGATAAAACCAAAAAGCAAAAGATAACAAAATGCGCCCGAAAGGGCGCATTTGATTTTATAAAACCTTTTCCAAAAAAGCATCAAAAAATTTATTGAGTGAAGTGTAATCCATCGCATCAATATAGTATTTTTCGAGGCGGTCATGGGTGGCTTTGGCACGGGAAAGGGTTTGTGCCGCCGCATCCAGCAGGGTGAAATAGGCTTTCTTATTAAATTTCATTTTCTCCTTTGCATTTTTAAGCCTTTCGGCGTTATAAAATCGGTGGGCATTGTGCTTTCTTTTCTCAGAGCCCATTTTTTCATATTCTTCTCTTACAAAAGCAATGCTTAAAGCAGGAATAATAATCGCATCGGTAATATCGTCCGGCAAAATTGGGTTTTTAACGGTTATTATTTCGTGCTTTTTATGGAGCGCGTAATCCCTGATAGCCGATAGTATAACCGATGCCGCTGCGCCGAATTCGTCCTTAAGAATTATTTTTAAGGCACAATTTTCAATTGTGTTCTGTAAAAAAATGTAACCTTTCGGGGTTATTCCTCCTAAAAATCGCACCCACTCCCGAGCTGCCTTTCCCCCTTTTTTAATGTGGCGCTTTGCAAGACCTGCGCCGAAGTCGAAACAGGCATTAATATCGGTGTTATTCAGTGCATGGGAGAAATTAAACCTTTTGAGCTGTCCGCAGGCGGCTATATATGCCGAGGCTTTCTTGTGATATGCCGTATTTTCCTTCATTGCGCCCAGAATTTCGGCTGAATTTTCTTTAAGGCGCGCGCTATCCCAGTAATCTCCCGTGTTAACTATCTGTTCGCATACCCCAGGGTATTTAGGCTCAACTATATGCGGCGCTGTTCCATCAAGAATGATTATTTTCTCACTCGGTAAAATAACTGCGTCAAGGCTGTCAGGGTCGGATGAACAGGGGCAGAGTTCCACTGAAAAGCCACTTTCATAAGCTCTTTTTGCAAAACGGCGCATAAGTGTGGATTTGCCTGTACCGGCACCCCCTTTAATTATGTATGCCGTCCAATCGGGTGCAAAGTTTTCGGCAAACCGCGAGTAAAATCCCTCGGCGGAGTTCGCGCCTAAAAAATATTCGTTAAATACAGTATTTTCCATAAAAGCCTCCAAAATATACTTTTCTATTTATATTATTCAAAAAACTGGGCTTTGACACGAAAAGTGTTTTATGGTAGAATACCGTTGTGAGTTAATTGAACGGCTGCGGATGTTGGGTCAACCTAACATCTGAGGAAAGTCCGAGCTCCGCAGGACAGGATAGCAGCTAACGGCTGCCGAGGGCGACCTTAGGGAAAGTGCAACAGAGATATACCGCCGCATTTTTGCGGTAAGGGTGGAAAGGCGAGGTAAGAGCTCACCACCCGTCTAGAGATAGAACGGGTCTGCAAACCCTATCCGGAGCAACGCTGAATAGGGCGATACATTTGTCCGATGTGCCCTGAAAAGCGGCTTGAGCACGCGGGCGACCGAGTGCCTAGATAGATAGTCGTTCACGACAGAACTCGGCTTACAGATTAACTCACTGTAAAAATTTGGCGGCACAAGAATTTGTGCCGCTTAAATATTTTCATAAGAACAAAACGGCACAAAGATGCACTTGACATAACTGTAAAAATATGGTACATTAAAGTTGTAAAAACCGTATTGGAGGTGGACGAAATGATAGATAATCATTTTTTACACTCTCGGTGCGGGCAGATTTAATTTTAAACTTAAAAATTAAAAATGAACTATAAGCGCATCGGGAGTGTATTAGGCTCTTGATGCGTTTTGTTTTTTAATAAAACTGCACCTGTGTACTTTATTTAAATGGCGCAGAAAAATTTAACTACGTGAATTCAAATAGTCAGATAGATTACGGTGTGTCGTGGTGGTGTAACTAATGAATTTTTTACTTAAGAAATTTTTAAAATGCTTTTTATGCGTATTGCTAATAGGTGTTTTACTTTTTTGTATCACTTTCCGCATGCAAAAAAATGAAATTGTTGTAATGGAAAATGCAGTTTATTATGATATATCAAAAAATATTCCGGAGGATTATATTAAA
>JAZRKE010000051.1:0-2657 GCA_045646145.1 Acutalibacteraceae bacterium
TAGGCTTTACATCAGTTATGTACGACTGCTCTACAGATACATACGAAGAAAATGTAAGAAGAGTTAAAGAAATGGCAGAAATTGCACATTCATATGGTGCAACAATTGAAGGTGAGCTTGGTCATGTAGGCGACAACGAAGGTTCTGCGGAGGGAAGTTCTCATTTAGCAGACCCATCACAGTTCTTTACAGATCCTAACTTGCTAAAGACTTTGTTGAAAAGACAAAAGTTGATGCTTTGGCAATTGCTGTAGGTAACGCACATGGTGCATACAAACTCCCACCTAAACTCGATTTCGAAAGAATTCGTACAATTGCAAACACAGTAGATGTTCCTCTCGTTTTGCACGGTGGTTCAGGTCTTACAGATAACGACTTCAAACAGGCTATTCAGGAAGGTATCAGCAAGGTTAACATCTTTACAGATATCAACGTAGCAGCTGTTGAAGCAGAATTCCAGAAATTCCACAGCATGGACAAAGGTCTTATCGACCTCATTCCTGCAGCAGTTGAAGCTGTTAAACAGGAAAGTATGAAGAAAATGCAGCTCTTTAGCAGTGACGGAAAAGCAGATGTTGTAGGCTCTTCAGTTACACCTGACAATATCGAAATGATTACAAAGCTTGTTGCAGCAGAAGTTGCAAAATATTTAAAGAAATAATTTTTTAAAAGCCATCATATGATGGCTTTTATTTTTTTGTAATTATTGACAAATCTTTAAAAATATGCTAACATTAGGTGTTGTTGGCATAACATAAATTGAGGTGAAATAAATGATTTGCAATAATATATTAGACGCGTTAGGAAATACACCCTTAATACGTCTAAATCATATAACAGACGAAAACAGCGCTGAAATTTTAGTCAAATTCGAGGGCTTGAATGTAGGCGGTTCAATCAAGACCCGCACAGCGTATAACATGATATTAGAGGCAGAAAAACAAGGAATAATCAATAAAGATACTATCATTGTTGAGCCGACAAGCGGAAATCAGGGTATAGGTTTAGCACTTGTAGGTGCGGTGCGTGGTTATAAAACAAAGATAATTATGCCTGATTCGGTAAGCGAAGAACGCAGATTACTTGTCCGTCATTACGGCGCTGAAGTGATTTTAGTTCACGATGCGGGTAATATAGGTCTTTGTATTGAAGAATGTCTTGAACTCGCCCTTAAAATGAAGGCGGAAGACACTAATGTGTTTGTACCTCAGCAGTTTGAGAACCCTGCAAACCCTGCTATTCAGCGTTCTGCTACCGCAAAAGAAATTTTAGAACAGGTGTCCGGTGAGATTCACGGCTTCTGCTCGGGAATAGGTACAGGCGGTACCATAACAGGCATTGGCGAAGCTCTAAAGGCGGCTAATCCGCAAATGACTATTTGGGCGGTTGAGCCCGAAAATGCCGCAATTTTGTCAGGTGGCTCTATCGGTACACATATCCAGATGGGAATAGGCGACGGTATTATCCCCGCAATACTTAATCAGAATATTTATGACGATGTATGCATCGTTAAGGACGAAGAAGCTTTACAGGTTTCGCGCGACTTAGCGGTAAAAGAGGGGATACTATGTGGCATCAGTAGCGGCACTAATGTTGCGGCGGCCATAAGACTCGCTCGTAATCTTGGCAAGGGTAAAACCGTGGTTACCGTTTTACCCGATACAGCCGAAAGATATTTTTCCACACCGTTATTCAAGTAATTGAAAGGATGCTGATTTAATCAGCATCCTTTTTGCATAAAAACAGCTAATTCCACATAAGTTATTATAGGTGATATGATTTGAGAAAAAGTGTTAAAAACTTTATTATTGCGCTGGTGATTCCCTTGCTTGTCGGAGGACTATCCTCTCTACTCGCAGGAGGAATGGAAGCCTTTAAAACCCTCCAAAAACCGCCGTTCAGCCCGCCTGGTTGGCTTTTTCCTGTGGTGTGGACAATACTTTATTTAATGATGGGCTTTGCCTCTTATCTTGTCTACACTGCCAACGCGCCAACCTATAAAAAGAATTCAGCACTGCTTTTTTACTGTGTTCAGCTTTTCTTTAATTTTTTCTGGTCGATAATCTTCTTCCGCTTTGAAGCCTACCTTTTTGCATTTATATGGCTTGTTGTTATGTGGGTGCTGATAATCGTTACCACCGTCAGATTTTACGAAGTAAGAAAATCGGCAGGGCTTTTAATGATTCCGTATTTAATCTGGGTAACCTTTGCAGGATATTTAAATCTTGGAATTTATATACTCAATTCGTAAAGCATAAAATCCGTTGTAATTTTTATAGCGGATTTTGCATTTTACATAAAATGTACTAAACGGAACAAATTTTAAACAAAATTAATTTTACAATAGTAAACTTTATGAAATATTGCAAGAAATTTATAAAAAAAAGAAAAAAATTAGTTGATTTTACGAAAATAATGTGTTATAGTATAAGTACCATAAAAATGGAAAGGAAGAAAATTAAATGAAAAAACTATTATCACTATTGGTTTGTTTGTCATTGTTACTTTCTTGCTGTCTTATCGGCTTTAATGTAACAGCATCGGCACTCGAACCAAGCCCCGAAGGCGACTTTATGGCTTTTGATGGCGTAATCGAGGATTATGTTGGTCCAGGCGGAGTGGTTGTAATCCCCACAGAAATTGATGGCGAGCCTATT
>JAZRKE010000052.1:0-6904 GCA_045646145.1 Acutalibacteraceae bacterium
ATCCAAAGAATAGGGATTGAGAAAAATCATACGAAATGGTATAATTAATATATAAACTAAATTTTAGGAGGGCACACAAATGAAAACCATTATTATAGGCGGTGTTGCAGGCGGCGCAACTGCGGCGGCGCGGCTTCGCAGGCTGGATGAAAAAACCGAAATTATTATTTTAGAGCGTGGCGAATATGTGTCCTTTGCCAACTGCGGTCTGCCGTATTATATCGGCGGTGTCATCACTGACCGCGAGGACTTAACTCTCCAAACTCCAGAGAGTTTCAAAGAAAGGTTTAATATTGATGTCAGAGTGTTAAACGAGGCGGTTAAGATAAGCCCCGATACCAAAACTGTTACCGTCAAAAATCTTCGTACAGGCGAAACCCATGAAGAAATCTATGATAACCTTATTTTGTCTATGGGCGCTGAACCGATACGCCCGAATATTGAAGGTGCTGACGGTAGCAATGTTTTCACACTTCGTAACATTCCCGATACCTTAAAAATTAAAAATTATATTAATACCGCAAAACCACGCTCGGCTGTGGTGATCGGCGGCGGATATATTGGTGTTGAAATGGCGGAAAATTTAGCCGAAGCAGGGCTAAAGGTTGCGATCGTCGAGCTTGCCGACCATCTGATCGCACCCCTCGATTTTGATATGGCAGCAGACGTTCACCGCTATATTAAATCCAAAGAAATTTATCTGCACCTTAATAACGGTGTAAAGTCTATAAACGGAAATACTGTCGTCTTGCAAAACGGCGAAATTACCGCCGATATGATTATTATGTCGGTGGGTGTCCGTCCCGAGACGGCTATCGCAAAAGACTGCGGAATAGAACTCAATGCGCGCGGAAGCATTATTGTAAACAACAAAATGCAGACCAATATACCGAATATTTATGCTGTCGGTGATGCAGTTGAGGTTGAGGATTTTATAACAAAAAAACCTGCCTTTATTCCTCTTGCAGGGCCTGCCAATAAGCAGGGCAGAATTGCCGCCGACAATATCGCGGGATACGAGAGCGTTTATACCGGCACGCAAGGCTCAGCGGTGTTAAAACTCTTTGATATGACAGTTGCTACCACAGGTCTTAATGAAAAGTCGGCTACTGCGGCAGGCATTGATTACGATAAAACCTATACCTATTCGGCATCCCACGCCACTTATTATCCGGGGGCTGCACAGATGTCAATAAAAGCTCTGTGGGATAAGAAAACATTTCAAATCATTGGTGCGCAGATTGTTGGCTTTGACGGTGTGGACAAGCGCATGGACGTGCTTGCCACCGCTATCCGTTTCGGTGCTAAAATCACCGACCTTACCACCCTTGAACTTTGCTATGCGCCGCCTTTTGGAAGTGCGAAAGACCCCGTCAATATGCTCGGCTTCGTTGCCGAAAATATCGTCAGCGGAAAGCTAAAACAGTTCTTCTGGCACGATGTGGAAAATCTCCCCCGTGACGGCAGTGTTTTCTTGCTCGACACCCGAACACCGTATGAAGTAATGTATGGTAAAATTGATGACTTTGTCAATATTCCGCTTGATGAATTGCGTGAACGACTTGATGAAATTCCAAAAGATAAACCTATTTATGTTCATTGTCATTCGGGGCTTCGTTCCTATCTTGCTTGTCGAATACTGACAGGCAACGGGTACAACTGCTATAACCTTGCAGGCGGTTGGCGGCTTTATGAATCGGTCATAAACGAACGCACCGTCCCTGAATACTCTTGTAAAGACTGTAAATAAATATGGTTATAAGAAAAGCCGATGGGAAATCTTGCGATTCCTCATCGGCTTTTGGTTACTTATCAAAAGAAACAGGATTTGTATCGTTTGTCGCAAATGCGTTTGGACCGGGATCAGACATTGAGAAATACATTTTAGCAGCCTTTGTTGTGCCGAAATCTCTGTTAGAGCCTGAGTTCTGCACCTTGTTAAAAGCATCTCGGAACATCTGATTGTGCGCTTCTTCACGGTTTAAAAGGAAGTCGATGGTCTCACGCACCTTTTTGTCATCAATCTGGCGGTAAAGGTATTCATAAACCACCTTTGCGCGTTGTTCGGAGGCGATATTGCTGAGCAGGTCTGCACACAGGTCTCCCGTAACTGTTACATAGTCGCCCGTCCAGGAGTAACCCGAAGCATTTATGAGTCCGGGGTTAAGACCTAAAAGTACGTGGGACTGGATCTCACCTGACGGCACCTGCTGGACATCTACATCGTGTCCGTTAAGCAAATTGATGGTCTGCGCTACCATTTCCATATGGCCAAGTTCCTCGGCGGCAATGTCAAGAAATAAATCCTTAATTTCAGGGTCTTTAATTCTAAAACTTTGGGACATATACTGCATAGCCGCCTTAAGCTCACCGTTACCGCCGCCAAGCTGTTCTTGCAAAAGCGCCGCATACTGCGGGTTTGGTTTTTCTACCGCTACAGGATGAAATAGCATCTTTTCGTGTTTAAACATAAACTTACCTCCGTTAATATTGTATTAGATATTCTTTCCATTTTTTATGGTGATATGCAAAGGATAACTACCTTGCTGCTAATGATTCTATTGATTCGCTTTCTAACAATCTAATCAATTGTTTTTTGTGGTGTATCAGGTATTCCTTTTTGTCATTGTTCGTTTTTAACGGACTTGTTCAGTTGTTAGCGTCCTTTTACTATTGGGTAGAAAAATTCATAATTGTGTGTTATAATCAACTAAATGAATTGTTATTTAATGGTGATACGATATGGGAGATATTTTAATTAAAATACTTGTCTGTTTTCTCGCAGGAGCAGGGGCAGGCATTGGAACGGGATTTGCGGGAATGAGTGCTGCCGCCGTTATCGGCCCTATGCTGATAACATTTTTGGGTGTACCTGCTTACGATGCGGTCGGAATAGGACTTATCAGCGACGTTTTGGCAAGCCTTGTCAGCGCATATACCTATAAGAAAAGCGGAAATTTGGACGTTAAAAACAGTTTACCGCTGCTCGTGAGCGTTCTTATAGTAACGATGATCGGCAGCTTTGTGGCAAGTTTTCTGCCCGAGCAAGCCATGAGCGGTACTATGCAGATAGCATTGATCATTATCGGCTTGCGTTTTATATTAAAACCTGTAAACAAGACAAGAGAGCAGTTGGAGGCAGTTTCTCCGAAAAGCAGACTAATTAAGGCAATCATCGGTGGCGTCTTCGTTGGCTTTATCTGTGGTTTTGCCGGTGCGGGCGGTGGAATGATGCTGTTACTTGTTTTGACTTCTTTCCTCGGTTATCCTATGCATTTGGCTGTCGGTACAAGCGTGTTCATTATGGCGTTTACTGCTCTTACAGGCGGTATCAGCCATTTTATGATCGGTGGAGTTCCGGATATTCTTTGCCTCGTGTTGTGCGTTGTATTTACTCTGCTTTGGGCAAGAATCGCTGCAAAAATCGCCAACAAGTCTAACGCTAAAACCTTAAACCGCGTGGTCGGTGTTGTTATGATTATTACGAGTATCGTAATCTTGGCGGTTAATTATTTTTAATGTAATCGGTTCAAAAAACTCTTAATTTTCGAGGAAGATTTATGAAAGACGAATGTTTAATTTGCGGTGCACCACTTACATATTTAGAAAACGAAACGCAAATGGAGTGTGCCATTTGTCATAAAAAAGAAAGCAGTAAGACTGCTTGTGAAAAGGGACATTATGTTTGTAACGAATGTCATACCGGCGGAATTGATTCCATTATCGCTGTTTGCCTTGCTGAAACCTCTAAAAATCCTCTTCTGATTTTGCAAAAGTTGATGGCACTACCTTTTTGCCATATGCACGGCCCCGAGCATCATATTATGGTGGGTGCGGCATTGCTGACCGCCTATAAAAACGCAGGCGGTAATATTGATTTGCCGAAATCCTTGGTTGAAATGCAGTCACGTGGTAAACAAGTTCCCGGCGGAGCTTGCGGTTTTTGGGGCGCTTGCGGTGCAGGAATCAGTGCCGGTATGTTTGTTTCTATCATAACCGGCTCAACACCCCTTGCCAACGAAGCGTGGGGACTTTCCAACAAAATGACCTCAAAAGCTCTTGGTGCAATCGGTGAGGTCGGCGGCCCTCGTTGTTGTAAGCGTGATTCTTACCTTGCCATAATTAAAGCGGTGGAGTTTGTGAAAGAAAATTTTGGTATTGAGATGGAACTTGATGAAATTAAATGCGTTCACTCATCACAGAATAATCAATGTATCGGTGTGAGGTGTCCGTTCAGATGAAGAAAATAGCCTTTCTTTGCGTACATAATTCCTGTCGCAGTCAAATTGCCGAGGCACTGGGTAAACACCTGCGTGGCAATGAGTTTGATTTTTACTCGGCAGGAACTGAAACTAAACCACAAATAAATCAGGATGCCGTTCGGCTTATGAAACAACTCTACGGTATTGATATGGAGCAAACACAGTATAGCAAAACCATTGATAAAATTCCCACACCCGATGTGGTAATTTCAATGGGTTGCGATGTCGGTTGTCCCTATATCGGCAGAGCATTTGACGATAATTGGAACTTGCCCGATCCCACGGGAAAAAGCGATGAAGTGTTCAAATCTGTAATTGCCGAGATTAAAAAACGGATACTCGCCTTATAATAAACAAAACGGAGCAGATACTATGAAAAAAGTTAAAGGATTGATTATAATGCTTTTAATATCACTCTCATTATTTGGAATGACCGCTTGTGATGGCGAAAATAATAAAACATCGACCTACGAACAAATTAGCGCCGAACAAGCAAAAAACATTATGGATACTGAAAAGGATTATGTAATTATCGATGCGAGAACCGAAGAAGAATTCGCCGAGGGACATATCGAAAACGCAATTTTAATCCCGGAATATGAAATATCAAATCGTGCCGAAGAAGAACTGCCCGACAAAGAGCAACTGATATTAGTCTACTGCCGTAGTGGTAGAAGAAGTAAAATTGCATCTGAGGAGCTTGTAAAACTCGGTTACACCAACGTAAAAGAATTCGGCGGCATCATCGACTGGCCGTATGAAATTGTAAAATAAAACGTTTTAATACCGTATAGTAACAATATAGAGGTGATAAACATTGCAAGAAAAAGATTGGGCAAGAGGAACACTTAAAGAAGTTCCGTTTTGGCGTAAAGACATGCAACCCGAGGAATATGATTATGAAAGAAGTTACTTTCATCAAAATTGGGAGAATTATACCAACGGAAAATATATACCTTTATGGAAACAAATAGAACAAAGTAAAAATTACAATACAACAATAGCTTCTTTTGAGCATGAATTCAAAATTGCTATTTATTGTACAATAAGCAATGAAACGAATATAGATTATTTAAAATCAGTTGTTATTGATAATGTGGAATATAATGTTTTAGATTATCATGTAATATGCTTTCTTATGGGTAATAAAGCTTTGGCAATAACGCTAGATACCGACAGTATTATAAAATCTAATCAAAAAATATTTTTTAGAAATAAATGATTCAAAACACTTGACTTTGACGTAACGTAATACCTTATACTGTCAAATGAGGGGTGATTTTATTATGAAAATGCAGATAAAAGAGTTTGCAAAACTTACAGGTGTCAGTGTGCGCACACTGCACTATTATGATGAAATAGGACTCTTAAAACCCGCCCTTGTGGACGCACAAAACGGCTATAGGTTTTATGACGAAAATTCTCTCCTGCGTATGCAAGAGATACTGTTTTATCGCGAACTTGACTTCCCGCTTAAGAGCATTTTAGAGATATTATCATCTCCCGATTATAACAAGCAAAAAGCACTCGCCAAGCAACGAAAACTCTTAGAGTTAAAAAAGGAACGATTAGAGAGAATTATCGATGCGAGAACTGAGGAAGAATTCGCCGAGGGACATATCGAAAACGCAATTTTAATCCCCGAATACGAAATTAAAGACCGTGCCCAAAAAGAACTGCCCGACAAAGAGCAACTGATATTAGTCTACTGTCGTAGTGGCAGAAGAAGTAAAATCGCATCTGAGGAACTTGTGAAACTCGGTTACAACAACGTAAAAGAATTCGGTGGCATCATCGACTGGCCGTATGAAGTTATAAAATAAAACACTTGACTCTGACGTAACGTAATACCTTATACTGTCAAATGAGGGGTGATTACTGTGAAAATGCAGATAAAAGAGTTTGCAAAACTTACAGGTGTCAGTGTGCGCACACTGCACTATTATGATGAAATAGGTCTCTTAAAACCCGCCTTTGTTGACGAGCAAAACGGCTATAGGTTTTATGACGAAAATTCTCTCCTGCGTATGCAAGAGATACTGTTTTATCGCGAACTTGATTTCCCGCTTAAGAGCATTTTAGAGATATTGTCATCTCCCGATTATGACAAGCAAAAAGCACTCGCCGAGCAACGAAAACTCTTAGAGTTAAAAAAGGAACGATTAGAGAGAATTATCGATGCTTTTGACGGTGCCACGAAAGGAAAGGTTACAATGGCAGCGTTTGATAACAGTGATTATGAAACTGCACGTAAGCAGTATGAAGTTGAGGCAAAACAGCGATGGGGAGAAACTGATGCCTATAAAGAACACGCAGAAAAGACTGCAAAATACACTAAAGATAAATGGCAGGCTGTAAACGATGGACTAATGGTCATCTTCACCAAATTTGCAGAGTGTATTAAGAACTGTAACACTTCCAATTCAGATGAGGCACAAGCACTAGTAATTGAACTGCAAAACTATATAACCGAAAATTACTATACTTGCACCAAAGAAATTCTCGCAGGTCTTGGAAAAATGTATGTCGCCGATGAGCGTTTCAAGCAGAACATCGATAAATATGGCGACGACACAGCCGAATTTGTTGCGGCTGCGGTAGAAATCTATTGCGGAAAATAAACATAGGAAAAGTAATAAAAG
>JAZRKE010000053.1:0-51456 GCA_045646145.1 Acutalibacteraceae bacterium
TATTCATCAGTCAACACCTCCTGCAGCATTATCAGCCACTATTCTTCCCGAATCGAGCATAATAACGCGATGCTTAAAGTCACGGACAAGATTATGGTCGTGAGTAACCATTAAAATGGTGGTGCCGCGCTTATTTATCTCGGTAAGAAGAGTAACTATTTCATAGGACATATTGGGGTCCACATTACCTGTGGGCTCGTCCGCAATAATTAAATCGGGATTGTTAACAAGTGCACGCGCAAGACCCACTCGCTGTTGCTCACCGCCCGACAACTGATTTGGCATAGAACGAGCTTTATGACCGAGCCCCACCATGCTGAGTGCTTTTGATACCTCTTTGCGAATAATACGACTCGGGGCTCCTACAACGTGCATCGCAAAAGCTACATTATCAAAAACGTTCATTGTTGGGATTAATCGGAAATCCTGAAATACGATGCCCATTGTTCTTCGAAGAAGCGGAACCTGTTTACGCGGCATTTTAGTAAGATTGAATCCATTTACTTTAATAACGCCAGAATTAGCTTTTTCTTCGCGCATAATAAGCTTCATAAAGGTACTCTTACCTGCTCCCGAAGAGCCAACAACAAAAACAAATTCGCCTTTGTTAATTTTAATGTTAACATCAGCTAAAGCGTGGGTACCGCTATTATATGTTTTGGATACGCCGTTGAACTCAATAATCGGTTCAACCTGAATATCGTGATTTATATTCGAATCCATTAAAATTTAACCTTTCTAAGCCAAAACATTTAAACCCGAATAAGATTTTGGGATAAGGATTTTACGCTATGGCTTCGTTAAAATACTCGCAAATCCGTCAGGATTTGCTGTGTTTTTGCCTCGCCTATCAAAAAATCCTTTAATAACAAAATACTCCGGCCTAAAAGGGAGAATTTATGTGTAGATTTTGGTGATGCGAAGCATATAAGGCTGTCGTCTATATGCGACAAAGAACCAAAAGCCGCCTTTAAACCCGCCCTTTTAGGCTGGTTTGGGCTTAAATGCTTTGGCTAATATTTAATCGGATTAGATTTAAGATATTTATTAACCATCAGAGCGATTTTAAAAACAATTGCATGGTCAAATTCACGCAAATCAAGACCGGTAATCTTTTTAATTTTTTCAAGACGGTAAACTAAAGTATTGCGGTGAACAAAAAGCTTACGCGAGGTTTCCGAAACATTCAGATTATTTTCAAAAAATCTTTGAATTGTAAAGAGTGTCTCCTGATCAAGACTTTCAATTGAGCCACGCTTAAACACTTCACGCAAGAATGTTTCACAGAGAGTTGTTGGAAGCTGATAAATAAGTCGTGCAATACCAAGATTATCATAATTGATAATGGTTTTATCGGTATCAAACACCTTACCAACCTCAAGCGCTGCCTGAGCCTCTTTAAATGACTTAGCAAGGTCCTTAAGATTTTCAACAGTGCTACCAATTCCAATAACAACATGACAATAGAATTCACCTGAAAGTGTGTCGGCAATTGAAGATGCAAGATTTTCAATGTCCTTAGAGGTTGTATCGCTCTTAACTTCTTTAATAAGAGCAACATCATACTCGTTAATACCAATTACAAAATCCTTATTCTTATCCGGGAAAAGATTCTGAACAACATCAAAAACCGATACCTCGTTTTTATCAAGCAGGCGAACTAAAATTACTGCACGAGAAACTTCACCGTTAAAATACAGTTCCCTTGCCTTTAAATAGATATCCCCAGGTAAAATATTATCAAGAATGATATTTTTTATGAAATTCTTGCGGTCATATTTCTCATCATAATAAAATTTTATGTTAGTAAGTGATACCGATAAAATCGAGCAATATTTTTCAGCAATCGGATCGTTACCTTCAACAAAAATGTAATATTCATTGCTATTGTTTGCGCCAAGGGATCGAACAGTATAATAATTATCTGTGTAGAACTCTTTTTCTCCCGAAATGTAATTGATATTAAGTTTTTCACCAATATGATTTAAATCGCTACAAGCAATAATATCAAACTCCGAATTTAGTACACCGATAGTCCTGTCGATAACATCCTTCATTTGTTGAATTACACCTTGGAAAAGTCGGTTTGCCATTTATATTCCCCCTTAAAAATTTGCTTTTGTAAAAAAACAAAACCTCATCATCTATTTTACACAATGAGTACAATTTTTTCAAGTGATTTCACAAAAAAGTTACAAATTTATTACAAAAAAACGCCCCTCTAAAAAAAGGGGCGTTTTTAATAACATTAGTTGGTAATTGTAAGCTCGGTATCTTTATCGAAAAGATGAATTTTCTCAGCTGAAAGGGCGATTTTGATAGTGTCGCCAGGCTTAGCTGTAGAGGTCGGCGAAACACGTGCATTAATGTCCTGACCTTCACAGTTCATATAGAGATAGGTTTCAGCACCCATAAGCTCTGTAACCTCAACCTTTGCTTCAACAATGCTATCGGGATTAGCTTCAATAACATCTTCTTCGTTGTAAACATCTTCAGGACGAATACCCATAATAACTTCTTTGCCGATATACTCCTTAAGTCTGTCTCCCTCATTTTTAGAAGCAGGTAACTTAATTCTGTACTTAACTCCGGCACGAGTCTTAGTATCTTCCGAGCCAAACTCGGTGTAATACTCGCCGTTCTCGTTGATGATTACACAGTCGATAAAGTTCATCTGCGGAGAGCCTATGAAGCCTGCAACAAAGAGGTTGCACGGACGAAGATAAAGAGTCTGAGGAGTGTCAACCTGCTGAATAATACCGCTCTTCATAACAACGATACGAGTACCCATAGTCATAGCTTCGGTCTGGTCATGAGTAACATAAATAAATGTTGTTCCGAGTCTCTGATGAAGCTTAGAAATCTCGGTACGCATCTGTGCGCGAAGCTTAGCATCAAGGTTGGAAAGGGGTTCGTCAAGTAAGAATACCTTCGGTTCACGAACAATTGCACGACCTAAAGCAACACGCTGACGCTGACCACCTGATAAAGCCTTAGGCTTACGCTCAAGGAGATGTTCAATATCGAGAATACGTGCAGCTTCTTCAACTCTGCGCTTGATTTCATCCTTAGAAACCTTGCGAAGCTTAAGACCAAAAGCCATATTATCGAAAACTGACATATGCGGATAAAGAGCATAGTTCTGGAAAACCATTGCAATATCTCTATCCTTAGGTGCTACATCGTTTACCAAACGATCGCCGATGTATACCTCACCGTCTGAAATCTCTTCAAGACCTGCTACCATTCTGAGTGTTGTAGACTTACCGCAACCTGAAGGACCAACAAGAATAATAAACTCTTTGTCCTTAATTTCAAGATTGAAATCCGAAACAGCTACAACACCGCCGGGATATCTCTTGTAAACATTGCGAAGTGAAAGACTTGCCATAATTAACCTCCTGAAAAATTAAAAAACTACATATTAGTATGTGTATATTATACCAATTCGTTTTTAAAATTACTATTGTCTATTCATCCAAAATATAAAAATTAAATTGTTTAAATTTGCTAATATTCTGCATTTTTAAAGGCTTTTTAACACTTTGTTCATAATTTCGTTGCGTGGAATTTCGGCATACTCCCCCTCGTTTAAATCTTCAGGCAAAGAAAGTCCACCGATACTTAAACGATGAAGGGAATTAACTCCCAAACCGAAAACTCCAAACATTCTTTTAACCTGATGATATTTACCCTCAGTAATTGTAAGTTTTGCAATATTATCGCTAAGAATTTTCAATACCGCCGGCTTACAGTAAGTGCCATCGGCCAAGGTTACACCTTTTGAGAATTCTGAAATAAGAGACTCATTTAAACTGCCGTCGAGCTCCACTAAATAACATTTTGGCACATTGTTTTTAGGGGAAATAACCTTGTGTGCAAAATCACCGTCATTGGTAATCAACAAAAGTCCTGTAGTATCCCTATCTAATCTTCCAACAGGAAACAAATCAAGGTGGCTGAATTTTTCAGGTAAGAAATCTATTACAGTTTTTTTATTTTTATCTGAGGATGCCGAAATCACACCTGATGGCTTATTCAGAAGAATATATATATTTCCAATTTCTGAAACTAATGTTCCATTAATCTTAATAATATCAGTCTCAGGACAAATATGTTTATCATATTTCTTCTCGGTTCTCCCATTAACAGAAATCCTCCCATTTTTTGCAGCAAAACGAATTTCATTTCTGGAAAAAGCAGTATTAACCGAAATAAATTTATCAATTCTCAATTTTAAGCTCCTTCAACGGTAACATAAAGCCATTCAACTCAGCAGAAGAAATATCTCCGCCAATAACCTTGCCCTCTAAAACTATTAGATTAACATAGGCACTGGAATTTCCACTAAAATTCAATATTTTATATTTAAAAAGCTTCGCTGTTTTTCCGGAATATAGCGACAAATCGTAGCCTACTGACTTTTGCATCTGATTATACCTCTCCCATACATCAGTAAATTTTTCCGGAATAAAAATCTCTTTTTCCTCGGATAAATTTTCATCTGGAGTTACACCCAATCTTTTAATAAAATCTATTCGCGAAGAATTATCGACAATTTGGGAGGTTGCTACAGAAGCCACCGATAAAACCTCTAAAAGCAATAAAAATGCTATTAGAAGAACAAAAAATAAAAGTAAAAGCTTTAAACTCCGCACCTTAACAGTTATAAGTTTCAATTTATACACCCAATAATTTATATTAAAGGTGAAAAAAATTTATTACTTAAGTAGGCAAATACAATTTGCTGAAATTCCAAGCTTTTTGCCGGTAAATCCTAAGCCTTCTTCGGTTGTTGCCTTTATATTTACGTCGTTAAAATCAATATTGCAGTCCTCTGCAATATTTTTTCGCATTTGCTCTATGAAAGGCGCCATTTTCGGAGACTGTGCGATAATAGTTGCATCCAAATTACCAATGTGCCAACCCTGTAAACTAAGAAGCTGTACGACATTTCTAAGTAAAATCCTGCTATCTACACCTTTAAATTCCGGACTCGTATCGGGAAAATGCTTTCCGATATCTCCAAGGGCTGCCGCTCCTAGCAAGGCATCACATATTGCATGTAGAAGTACATCGGCATCAGAATGACCAAGCAACCCCTTTTCATAAGGTATTTCTACTCCTCCGATAATAAGAGGACGGTCATCGGCTAATCGATGAACATCGTAACCAAAACCAATTCTCATATATTATCCTCCATCTTTTCCAAATAAAATTCTGCGAGTGCCAAATCGTCGGGTGTTGTAATTTTTATATTGGAATACTCTCCATCTACAACATATACAGGTATTTTTGCACTTTCTAAGATAGAGGCATCATCAGTAAAGTTAGCTAAATTTGCACTTTCAAGTAAAGAAAGATATTTTTTTACATCTACACCCTGAGGCGTCTGAACGCAGTAGAGCTCATCTCGGTTGTATGTTAAATTAACAACACCCTCAGAGCTTACATTTTTAACGGTGTCCTTAGATTTTACCGCACAGATAACTCCATCACATAAAAGTAGTTTTGTGGCTATACGAGCGATTAATTGTTTTGAAATCAAAGGTCTGGCACCGTCGTGAATTAAAACCTTGTCGGAATTTTTAACGGTCTTAAGTCCCATAAAAACCGATTCTTGACGATTAGAGCCACCCTCTACAATATCTGAAATTTTAGATATCATATATTCATCACAAAGATTTTGCATAATTGGAATATAATTCTTTTTGGTAACAAGAATTATATTTGAAATGTGTGGAGAATTTTGAAAACTGCGCAAGGTTCTTGCAATAACCGGTATACCTTTCAATAAAGCAAAGGGTTTTTCAATACCGTTCATTCTTGTTGAAGAGCCTGCCGCAACTATTATTACAGGCAAGGCATTATCATTAGTTTCGTTTTCTGTATAGTTAAGATTAAAGGCGAGTGTTTGCATATAACTCCTTAAAAAATCAGGGGCGGATGAAACATTCGCCCCTGTAATAAAAATGTTTATTCTTCTTCAGTGCAATCGCAATCACAATCACAGCCGCAATCGCAGTCAAACTCAAATTCAAGGTCGGTGCCACAATTAGGACAAGCAATGCCCTCTTCCTCAAGCATCTCAGCATCAAGATAAATTACATCGTTGCAGTTAGGACAGGTAACTTCATAAATGTCATCATCGAAATCAAAATCCTCATCGCAACACTCACAGTCGCCGTCGCACTCATCATCATAAATAATTTCTTCAAGTGTTGATAAATCTTCATCAACCTCGTCGAGTTGGTCAGCGATATTAAACTGTTCTTCATTAATAGCATCAATTTCCTCAGAAATATCAGCTAAAATATCTATAATTGCAGAAAAAAGTTTACCCTCATTAGACTCAGTATTGAGCTTCATACCCTCCGCTAAGCCTTTAACATAAGAAATTCTTTCAGAAATAGTCATAGAAAATTCCTCCAAAATTAAATTTATGCGCGCTCCATATATTCACCTGTACGGGTGTCAATTCTGATCATATCGCCCTCGTTAATGAAAAGCGGAACACGAATTTCTGCGCCTGTTTCAAGAGTAGCAGGTTTCATAGCATTGGTTGCAGTATCACCCTTAAAGCCGGGGTCGGTCTGTGTTACTTCTAGCTCAACGAATGTGGGCGGTTCAACGCCGAAAATATTACCCTTATAGGATAAAATTTTGCAGGTCATATTTTCTTTAACAAACTTGAAGTTATCACCTAACTGATCAGCATTGACAGGCACAAGTTCGTATGATTCGGGGTCCATAAAATAGTAAAGACCTTCATCCGAATAAGAAAACTCCATATCTTTTCTCTCAACAAATGCAGTCGGATACTTGTCGTTGGGATTAAAGGTACGCTCAACAACCGAGCCCGCAATTACGTTTCTGATTTTGGTGCGAACAAAAGCTGCTCCCTTACCGGGTTTTACGTGCTGAAATTCTATAATCTGATAAACGTTGCCTTCCATTTCGAAAGTTACACCGTTTCTGAAATCACCGGCACTAATCATAAAAATCTCCTCCAAAATATTACAAATTTCTTTATAAATTAAGTATACGGTTTTTAATCCGATTTGTCAAGTTAATCCTTAATTAATTCACGCATAGCATTAACGGCTAAAATATAACTGTTTGCGCCAAATCCCAAAATTGAACCGACACATACTGCAGATATTACTGATTTATGACGGAATTCCTCACGAGCGTGTATATTAGACATATGCACCTCGATAAACGGTTTGTTAACCGAAGCAATAGCATCGCGCACAGCATAACTATAATGAGTAAGGGCGCCTGCATTGATAATGCAGCCGTCATATTCACTTAAAACACTGTGTATCTTAGTAATAATTTCACCCTCACAGTTCGACTGATAAAAATCACACTCAATTTTCATACCCTCACTGTAAGCCTTAATATCGGCGTTAATATCAACAATGGTTTTAGCACCGTAGATAGCGGGTTCACGGATACCTATCATATTAAGATTAGGTCCGTTGATGATTAATATTCTTCCCTTTTTCATTATTTTAACCCCCAAAAATAATTTTTCATTTGTTTAGCATCTTCAGCCTGGGTACCGTCCGATTCGCATATAAAAATAGGAGAACAATTTTTTTTAACACATAGTTCCATAACAGGCTCGTAATCGGGACCAAAAGCCTCATCGGAAAAAGTAAGATGCTTCTTTTCACCACCCGTTGTGTATTCAATCTTAGAAAAGTGCGAATGAAATTCTTTTAAACGAGAAATTCCTAAACGGCTTTCTATTTTATTAAAAACTTCCTCAAAATCCTGATATGATTTTAATCCTCCTAAAGTTCGGGCATTTAGATGTCCAAAATCAATACACGGAAGTAGGCTTTCATCCAATTCACATAAAGTAAGCACTTCATCAAGTGTACCTAATTGATTGATTTTGCCCATAGTTTCAGGACAAATTCTTATATGAGATAATCCGTTATCTTTAAGAGTCTTAATAGCTAATTTCATAGTTTCAACAGCTAGCTCCAAAGCATATTCACGGGATATTTTACTGCAAGAGCCGGTATGAACTATTATTCGGTTACCACCCATAGCATTAACGGCAGCAGCACTATCCAATATATATTTAATTGAATTTAGCCTTTTCTCCTCTTCAACCGAAGACATAGAAATATAATAAGGAGCATGAAGAGACAAAGTGATATTTTTTTCCTTAGCCTTACTTCCTAAAAGTTGTGCCTTTTCTAGTCCTATATTGACACCTCTGCCACACTGGTATTCGAAAGCATCAAGTCCCATTATTTCGATATATTCGGGAACTTGGAGGCTGTGTTTGTAGCCCATTTGAGAAAAGCTTAGAGAATTTCCTGCAGGACCGAATTTTGCCGACATAAACTATCCCCCTTAAAATTTGTAAATTGAATAAAGAACATTTTCAAGCTTTCTTTTAATTTTAAACCCCAACTTTTCTTCAAGTAAAATCGGGTTTAAAATTATAGACCTCATACCTGCTAAATGAGCACCAAGAGAATCGGTGAATAGCTGGTCTCCGACAACGGCGGTATGTCTCCGTTTTTCGCGTAGCTTTTTTAATGCTTTTAAAAATTTAAATGGTAGGGGCTTTAATCCTAAAGAAATATAATCAAGACCAATGCTTTCAGCAAAAGGCCTTACCCTTTTTTTCTTAGCATTAGAAAGAATAATAAGTTTAATCCCGTTACTAAGCATTTCATTAAGCCATTCAGGTAGGCCATCGGTTAAGTTCATACCGTGATGTGTTGACAGAGTATTATCAACATCCAAGATAAGTGCTTTAATATTATTTTTAAATAAAAATTCCGGCTTAATGTCGGTAATACAATTAAATTTATAATTTGGTTTAAAAAGCATAGAACAACTCCGAAATAAAAAAAGCGGCTTAAAAACCGCTTTTTACTGATAAAAATATCGCTTAGCGGAACTTGCGCTTGCGTGCTGCTTCCGACTTCTTTTTGCGCTGAACAGAGGGCTTTTCATAATGCTCTCTTTTACGAACTTCCTGAATAATACCGTCTTTCGCTGTCTGTCTTTTAAAACGGCGAAGAGCATTATCAAGAGATTCGTTTTCTTTTAGACGTACCTGACTCATTAAATTTCCCTCCTTTTGAATATTCTTAGAGGTTACGAATATGATACGATTATACAATAACATCTGAGCAGTTGTCAAGAGAAATTATTAAATATTCCAAAGATTTTAAACAAATAGATTGATTATTTTGTAAAAATAATGTATTATAATGAAAAAGAAAAAATTTGGAGGAACTATATGATTTGGCACAGCTCCGATAAAAACGCGGTTCTAAATTACTTTTGCGTTGATGAAGAAAAAGGTTTGTCCACCACTAAGGCTCAACTAATTTTAGATGAAATTAATTCAGCCAATAGTGAAAGCAAATTCTCTCTTCTCTTAAAAACTTTTACTAAACAATTCAACAATATAACAACCATTATTCTGCTTTTAGCGGTTATATTGTGTGCTATAGTATCATTAATTGCCAATACAGGAATCAGTCTTGCAACACTTATGATAATTGCTGTTATGGCAGTTTTCGGCGTTTTATCACTTTTAAAAAATTATTTCTTGGAAAGATTTGATAGTTCTGCTGAAACCTATAAAAAATACACCGCCACCGTTTTACGAGATGGTGAAAAACTTACAGTAAAATCTGATGAGATTGTTACAGGAGATATTATCTGCTTAAATGCGGGAGATTTCATCCCTGCCGATGCCAGACTTATAAATACAGTTAATCTGCGTTGCGATGAATATGTACTTACCGGCGAAATAATATATGTTGATAAAGATGCCGATGCTATTACGGATGATATTTCAGAAATTAAGGACCGCAAAAATATGGTTTTTGCAGGCTGCAGCGTAATGTCAGGTCAAGCCCTTGCTGTCGTTACCGAAATCAGAAATGAAACTGAACTTGAAAAACAGAAAATCAATAAATCTTACCTTTATGAAGATAAAAAATCACAAATTGCACAGGTTTGCAGATATTCAGGAATAATTATCTCAATTGTTTGCGCAGTAATCTTTATTCTTAATATTATCTTCTCGGGAAACTCTCCTGAACACAATTTCGCAATTACAGTTATTAATGCTGTAATTAACTGTACAGCGATTGCAATAGCCTGTTATCCCGAAAGTCTTCCAAGTATCGTAACTGCAATTAAATCAATGGGAATTAAAAAATTGCAGTCAGCAGGGATTATTGTTTTGAATCCGTCAGTTATTAAAAAAGCATCAAAAATTTCGGTTATTTGTGCTGATAAAGGTGAAGTTTTCACAACCGATAAAATGACCGTTGCTAAATTATTTAATGGAAGAAAAATTACCGACATAAACGAAGGGTTAGATGATGAAGATTTAATGTTACTAAAACTTTCTTCCCTGTGCAACGATGATGAAAATCCTGACCCTACCGACAATGCACTGTTCGATATTTGTGAAACAATCGGAGGAATTCCCCGAGAAGATATAAAAAATCTTTACCCCACCCTATCGCTCATTCCTTTTGATAACGAAAGAAAGCTTATTACAGCGGTTAAAATGGTTAACGGAAAACCTTTTGCAATAGTTAAAGGTGCCCCCGAAGTTTTAGTTGCAAAATGCGCAGGAATTGACGGTACAGCTGCGCTTAAAGTAAATGATTTATTAGCTGCTGATGCTCTTAAAGTAATAGGAATCGGTTATAAAGAGCTTGATGAAGTACCCGTAATACCCAATACCGTCGATCTTGAAAACAACCTTACCTTTGCAGGATTTATCGGATTTGAGACAAATCTTAGTTTCAATGCGTTGGCTACTGTCAGAGCATTAGAAAGCGCAAATATCCGATCTGTATTAATAACAGGAGATAATCTTGTTACCGCGAAGGCAATCGCTGAAAAGGTCGGAATTTTAAAGGGAAATTTAAAATGTATTACCGATGAGGAACTATCAGCATTAAGTGATGAGGAACTCGACAAAGAGGTTACTTTATATGCAGTTTTTGCAAGAATTTCTCCTGAAAACCGTTTCCGAATTGTAAAGGCTTTGCAGCATAATAATGAAAAGGTTGCTATCACAGGCGGTACTGTTTTTGATGCTCCTGCACTGAGAAAAGCCACTCTTGGAATCGCCCTTAAATCCACTGCTGCTGACGTTGCCAAAAATGCCTCAGATTTAATTATTGAGGATCCAGCGCTCTGTTCGATTCTTACCGCTATTGCTACATGTAAAAACATTTATGCAAGTATTAAGCGTACTCTACACTACATTCTAAGCAGTAATCTCGGCGAGCTTTTAGCTATGCTTTTTGGATTTATCATATTCAGATTTCCTGTTTTATTAGCCGTTCAGATATTATTTGTTAATGTAGTTACTGACATATTCCCTGCGCTCTCTATCGGAATGGCTCCTATTGATACCGTTAAAATTACTAATAATAAATCACGAATTTTCACTCTTAAATCCTCTGTTAAATTGATAATTGAAGCTGTATTAATAGCAGCGCTTTGTTTGATTGGATTTTCATCGGGTAATGCATATTCACCGGATGTAGCAAGAACTGTTGTTTTTGCCGTAATTGGATTCTCGCAGATTTTGCATATCGGCTCCTGCTACTCAGAATCTTATCTTTTCAAAAGCGGGATTACAAAAAATAAATATATACTTATAACAACCCTTATTAGTGCCGTGGTTATGATATTGGCTCTTACAACACCAATAGGTCTTCTGTTAGGCTTGGTTGCACTTCCATCAGAATGTGTATTGACAGTGATATTCCTCACTTTAATATTTATTGTCGGTGATGAATTAATCAAATTAGGTTTTTCCCTGTATCAAAAATTTGCTAAATAGTTTAAAAATCCTAAGTGAAGTTTCACTTAGGATTTTTTGTCATATTATTAAGCCGAGTGCTTCTTTTAAGGTTTTTACACCGATTATTTCTATTGAAATATTTTCGGGAATGTTTTTGAGACTGCTTTTAGGTATAATGCATTTTTTAAAGCCAAGTCTTGCCGCTTCGCTCACTCTTGCAGCTGCACGAGAGACCGACCGTATTTCACCTGATAAACCAATTTCACCAAAGGCGATAGTTTCACTATCAACAGGAATATCTCTAAGCGCTGATACAAGCGACATAGCCACTGCTAAATCGGCTGCTGGCTCATCTAAACGCAGTCCACCGATAATGTTAATATAGGTATCAAGATTTGAAAAATAAAGTCCCTCACGTTTTTCAAGCACGGCTAATAGCAGATTTAATCGATTATAATCGAAACCGGCTGCCATACGCCTTGGATTCCCAAATCCCGAGGAAGACACAAGCCCCTGCACCTCCGCTAATATTGGCCGTGAACCCTCCATAACACAGGTAATTGTACTCCCCGATACATTTGCAATTCTGCCTGACAAAAGCATTGCAGAGGGATTTTCAACACCTCTGAGTCCCGTTTCTTCCATTTCGAAAACTCCGATTTCGTTCGTTGACCCAAAACGGTTTTTATTCGCTCTCAAAATTCGGTATGACTGATTTTTATCGCCCTCAAAATATAGAACTGTATCAACTATATGCTCGAGAATTTTAGGCCCTGCGATATCGCCTCCCTTATTGACATGCCCTACCAAGAAAATAGGGATATCAAGGCTTTTACCAACATTTAAAAGTAGCTTCGCTGATTCTCTTACCTGAACAATACTGCCAGACATTGCCGATAATTCACTGACACTCATCGTCTGAATAGAATCAATCATAACAATATCGGGTTTATTAATTCTTATGTATTCACAAACCTCCTGTGTATCGGTATGCGACATTATGTACAAATTATTATTTGAAACTCCCAAACGGTTGGCCCTCAGTTTTATCTGCACTGCAGATTCTTCGCCCGAAACGTAAAGTATTTTAAGAGAATTGAGTGCTTTACAGACCTGAAGAAGTATAGTTGATTTTCCAATACCAGGGTCTCCTCCTAAAAGAACTACTGAGCCTTTAACAATACCGCCACCGAGAACTCTGTCAAATTCCGAGATTCCCGTTACAAATCGGTGTTCATCTACAATATGTATATTATCTAGCGTAGCCGCAGTAATATTAGTATTAATAACATTAGATGCCGATTTTAGGTCTATCTATTATTACCTGCTCCTCAAGTGTATTCCACTCGTTACAGTTAGGGCACTTACCCGACCATTTTACATTCTGATATCCGCAAGATGTACAAACGAATAATGTTTTACTTTTCGGTGTCATTTTATTCTCCTACTTTAGTTAAGATAGTTTATAATACCGCAGAAAATAGCATACGCCATCTGTTTTTGATAATTCTCATCCTTTAGTTTTTTAAGCTCTGCGGCATTACTTAAAAAGCCACATTCCACAATTACCGAAGGAATTTTAGCGTTATGTAATAAATAAGTGCTTTTAGTAGCTTGTTTAATTACCCTTTCATTACGGGGCTGTAAAAGCTCAACTATTGATTTTTGTATATTTAGACCTAATTCACTGCTTTTTATGTGATTCTTAGAATAAAATACCTGAGCGCCGTTGGCGGTAGAGGTAGTAAACTTATTAAGGTGTACGCTTACAAATATCGCGTCTTCATAAGAATTTATAAGTTTTAAACGATTATTTAGGTCGCTTACCTTACGCTTAGAAATAGAAGCACTAGGGTCTTCTTCAGTTCCGGTATCATCGGTTCGTGTCAAAATTACGTCATAACCGCAGGAGGTCAACATTTCGGAAACGCTCATTGATATATTAAGATTTATATCTTTTTCTACAGTACCATCCAACGCTACCGCGCCACCATCAAACCCGCCGTGGCCTGCATCTAGGATTATAACTATATTATCACTTATATTTCCCGAAACATCAACCTTTTTGCCGTTATAAATAATAATGCCCGAGAAAACCGATATGGATAAAACAAGGAGTAATGTTATAATTTTTTTCAGTGCTGTCATCTCTTTCCCCCAAAATTTAAATCAGCACTAAAAATATATGAAAATCGTTATCCTTTTATACTGTTAATTTGCAAAAGCCGAATAAACAGTTATATGATCTTTGGCGGCTTTTCTGCCACTTTCAGCCTTTCCGCTTACAAAAATATAATTATTACCTGTTACAGATTTTGCAAATGATGCAATGCAATTGCCCGACTGGGAAACATATCCGGTTTTTCCGCCTAAAATCCTGGTTTTATTTTCAGGCTCATCACCATCAATGTAATGCGATAGTGTACTATCCATCCAAACTCCATTAGGGTGTTGTTCAGTTGTAGCTGTGGTATATTGAAAAGCAGAAAGAATTTGTTTAGCGAGATCGTTTTCGAGAGTAGCCGTTAATATAAGCGCCATATCATAAACTGTAGTATAATTATTTTCATCATGAAGTCCGCTTGAATTTGCGAACCTCGTGTTTTTAAGCCCCAAATCCTCTGCCTTTTTATTCATAAGAGCGACAAATGCTTCTTCGCTACCTGAAATGTAATCAGCAATGGCACAGGTGGCATCAGCACCCGATGGTAAAATTATGCCATAAAGTAAATCGATAATTTTAACCGTTTCGCCGCTTGAAAAACCCGCTAAAGAAGCTCCCTGCTTATACACAGGGTCAATTATTAGATAAGACATTTCGTAGGTATCGTTAATGTCTTTGATATTTTCAACGGCAACCAAAAGAGTCATAATTTTTGTAAGGGATGCAGGATACATTTTTTCATTACAATTCTTTTGGGCAATGATTTCACCTGTATCAGCATTTATAAGTATTGCAAATTCACTATTAATGTCATCAGAAAGTATAACCGTTTGCTCTGTTGGCTCTTTATATGGGCTAAGCTTTTCTTGCGTAATCGGTTGGGGAAAATTGAGGTTTTGATTTGTTTCAAGTAATAACTCTCCATTTTTTCCTTTTGGTACAATTAAAAACAACAGAAGTACGATTATTAAAATTGGGCAGAGTAAAATTAAAAAATTATGCTTTTTCTTTGGCGTTTGTTGCGGTTTAATTTTTTGTTCTTTAGGTTTTGGAATATATTTTTCTTCGTATTCCTTAAAGAACTCGTCTGTATATTTAAAATTCTCCTGCATTTCCCCCACCTATTATCTGAAAACTTCTAAATTCTCTGTATAAAGGACTGTGCGAGTAATTTCGTGTTCGGGTAAAGATTCACCCGAAAACTCTTTAAAAGCCGACAGAAGTAAAATTGGATTAACATTATCCGTTCCTGCGCTAAGAATAATTTTAAGTTCCGTATTGCCGTTATTTTCAATACTAAATCGCTTAATTTTATCAGACAATTCCATCTCTTTAAAGATGCCTTTTTTTGTCTTTTTCAGAACTTTAATAGAGTTATTTTCTAAAAAATGTCTTAATTCATCTGCAATTTTGCCGTCATCGTCAAAGATAATTTTAAATTCTGCAAAAGCAATTCTTCCAAACTTTAACTGAGGCTCGGCAACATTTATAATTTCAATAGAATCGGGCATTACTCTTATAAGTTCGTTTTTAATTTCCTCATCAGAAAAATTATCATCTGTTACTTTAAAATCCATTGCCTCATAATCACTTAAAAAACCTAAAGAAAGCGGAAGCGCAAAATTAAGATAAATATGTGAATTAAATCCCTCGGTATACCATACAGGAATATTTGTTTTACGGATGATTCTAGGCATAAAGCGATTCATATCAAGGTGTGATATAAACCTTAGTGCAGACCGCTTTTTGTAAAAAACTCTAACGCTTCTCATAGCATACCCCTCCCTTAAAACAGGTGGCTCCGCAGTTAGCACATTTCTCACGGCAGTTAGGCGTTGTAACTGCATTATGAGCAAGTTCGTTCTGCTTTATTAAAAAGTTTTTGGAAATACCGTAATCCAGATGGTCCCAAGGCATAACCTCGGAAAATTCACGAGTACGGTTTGCATAAAAAGTCGGGTCAATTCCGCAATCTTGGAAAGCTTCGAGCCATTTATCAAGATTGAAGCATTCATCCCAACCGTCAAATATACATCCCTTTTCGAGCGCTTTCTCGATTACCCTTGAAAGTCGGCGGTCGCCGCGTGCGAAAACGCCCTCAAGGAAGCTCACATCCGACGTGTGCCATGAAAGTGAAACTTTTTTAGTGGTTATACATTCCCGCAAATATTGCTGAGAACGTATAATTTCTTCTTTTTTAATTTGCGGCTCAAACTCAAATGGAGTAAAAGGCTTTGGAACAAAGGTGGAAACACTGACAGAGACATTTACACTTTTACCTTTTTGTCGATTCTCCATACGGTAATACTCATTAACAATTTTTTGCGCTAAATCAGCTATACCCTTTAAATCCTCATCGGTTTCGGTGGGAAGTCCCAACATAAAATATAGCTTAACAGAGGTATATCCATTGGCAAAAGCAAGTTTGCAGGTATTTAATATTTCTTCCTCGGTAACATTTTTGTTAATTACATCTCTGAGTCTTTGTGTACCTGCCTCGGGAGCAAAGGTTAATCCGCTTTTTCGCAGCAGATTAATTTTTTCTATTAACTCGCCCGAAAAATTATCAATTCTAAGGGACGGTAGTGATAGGCTCACACAGTCAGAGCTTGTCCACTCAAGCATTGAACTGAGTAATTCTTCAATATTAGAATAATCACTTGTACTTAGTGAAGAAAGGGACATTTCGTCATAACCCGTATTTTTACATAGAGTTCTAGCCTGTTTATTAATTGTTTCAACCGACTTTTCTCTCACAGGACGGTATATATATCCGGCCTGACAAAATCTACAGCCGCGAATACAGCCCCGGAAAATTTCCTGTACTGCTCTATCATGCACAATTTCAATGAAAGGAACTACAAAATTATCCGGATAATACATATTATCCAAATCATTAATCACCCTTTTTTGAACGGTTTGAGGTGCATTTTCCTTAGGAGTTACAGATTTAATAGTTTCATTCTCATTATATTGAATGTCGTACAAGGACGGGACATAAACACCGGGAATAAGTGCAGCTTCACGCAAAAAAGCCTGTTTGTCTCCATTTTTTCCATATTTTTTATATAGGTCGATAAGCTCTAAATCAACCTCCTCACCGTCTCCTAAAAAGAATAAATCAATAAAATCGGCAATTGGCTCAGGATTACACGCACACGGACCTCCTGCAACAACTAAAGGAGCCAGACTTTTGCGGTCTGCACTTTTAAGTGGAATACCTGCTAGGGATAGCATATTAACAACATTAGTGTAGCTTAGTTCATATTGCAAAGTGAAACCAATAATATCAAAATCTTTAATGGGGTCACGGCTTTCGAGGGCGAAAAGCGGGATATTGTTTTCCGTCATTACCTCTTGGAAATCTATCCAAGGTGCAAAAACACGCTCACACCAGATATCCTCTCTACTATTAAAAAGCGAATAGAGAATCTTCATGCCCAGGTGCGACATTCCAATTTCATATGTATCGGGAAAGCAGAATGCAAACCGTACATCAACTTTATTTTTATCTTTAATAACACTGCCCTGCTCTCTGCCCGAATATCTTCCAGGTTTCTGAACAGAAAGCATTAATTTTTCAAGTTTTGCGTTATCCATATCCAACTCCAAATTCTTAATACTATTATGATACCGCAAAACACCAATTCTTTCAACTATAATTTAATAATTACTGATAATATTAAGTATAAAGAAAAGAGGATTAATGAAATATTAGGCGTTTTATTTAAAAACAGTAGCACACCAAAAAAAACACCAGAGATACCTAAAAACAAATTTAATATTCCCAGGATGTTTTTTGCTTTATCTTCCCCAATTTTATAACTTAAAATAATTTTAAAAATTTCTCCGCCATCTAAGGTTGTTAGCGGTAGCAAATTAAATACACCGATACATAAATTTATCAAAGCAAATTCTAAATGTAAATTCAAGAATAAGAGAAATAGCAAAATATTTATAAAGGGTCCTGATGCTGATATTAAAATTTCTTTTTGTTTCTTTAAGTAAAAGGTTCGTGTTATTTCAATGCCACCGGGAATCAGCCTAATTTCTTTTGGCTGACATCCCAAAATACTCATACAAACAAGATGTGCTATTTCGTGTAAAATAACGGCTATAGACATTGGAATTATATATCCGCTTTTGTCGATAAACATTATAAAAGTTATAAGTGATAAAAAAAGAAAACTTACCGAAATTTTTGTTCCAAAAAGCGAAAATTTCATTTCTTAGAAATCAACCATTCGGGGTTAAGGTTATTGCCGTTTAAAATTATCTCAAAATGCAGGTGCGGTCCTGTAGAGCGACCTGTCGAGCCAACCTTTGCTATTATATCGCCTTTTTTCACTCTGTCTCCTACTCCCCTTAGATTTTCACTGCAATGAGCATATAGTGTTTTTAATCCACCCGAATGATTGATTACTAAATAATTTCCGTATGATTGGCTATACTGCGAAATTTCTACCGTACCATCTGCTGAGGCGTAAATATTTTCGCCTGTTTCACCTGCTAAATCAATTCCTTTGTGAAATTCTATACCGGTTCCAAATGGGTCTTGCCTGTAACCGTATCCTGAAGTTACAAAATAAGCTCCTAGCGGTAAAGCGAGTTGGTTACTTAAATCCTCACCAATAGACGTATTCATAACTGTTAGTGCTTGATTTTTATTCGATAGATACACTATATTTTCTTCTTGCGCTTCTGTTATCTCTGAAACCTTTGTATCAGCCCCAAAATTACCAACATAAAATCCTTTTAAAAAGTTATACCAATTACCGTTTAAGAATTTGATTATTAAAACGGTTAATACCACCAACGCGACAACACTTAGCTGAATAATAAATATAGATAATTCTCTATTTGATTTTCTTTGAATTTTTTGCATTTGCCTTACCTCCAAGAAAATATATGAAATTAGCTATCAAAATATTAAAGAGTTGAATAACCTAACGTTTTATGATAAAATATTAAAAAAACTAAAGGAGTTCTTATGCCTTTTTTACCCATTACACGCAAAGAAATGAATAATCACGGTTGGCACTATGCCGACATTATTATTGTTACGGGGGACGCATATGTGGACCACCCTAGTTTTGGCACGGCTATAATATCCCGTGTGTTAGAGAAAGCAGGCTTTAAGGTTTGTATAATTTCACAGCCTAAAACTACAGAAGATTATATGCTCTTCGGTAAACCTCGTCTGGCATTTTTTGTAAACAGCGGAAATATTGACTCAATGGTAGCGCACTATACCGCTGCAAAAAAGCGCCGAAGTGATGACGCTTACACACCCGGCGGGAAATCTGGCGCCAGACCTGACAGGGCAGTAACCGTTTATTGTAAAAAAATACGAGAATTGTATGGAGATATTCCGATAGCAATAGGCGGAATTGAAGCATCGCTTAGACGCTTTGCCCATTATGATTATTGGGCAGACAAGGTTTTACCCTCTATTCTTATAGATAGCACAGCCGATATTCTTATGTACGGTATGGGTGAAAAGCACTGTGTAGAAATTGCTAAGAGGCTAGCGGCAAAACAAAAAATCAATGAGCTTACTGATATTTTAGGCACCTGTTATGCAGTAAACACTAAAGATTATAAACCTAAACCTTGTCGGGAATGTCCATCCTTTGATATGGTAAAGGAACCAACCGAATCGGGTAAGAAACAATATGCCATTGCCACAAAAATTCAACAGACTGAGCATGACCATGTAAGAGGTAAAACTGTAATTCAGCGCCACGGCCAAAAAATTGTTGTTCAAAATCCACCAATGCCTCCTCTTTCAACGGAAGAAATGGACAAGGTTTATTCTCTACCTTTTATGCGCGACTATCATCCATCCTATAAATCACTCGGCGGTGTACCCGGAATTGAAGAGGTGAAATTTTCAGTAATACATAACCGCGGTTGTTTCGGTGCATGTAATTTCTGTTCCCTTGCCTATCATCAGGGCAGACAGATATCCGTCCGAAGCCATAATTCAGTTATTGAGGAGGCAAAACTAATTACCGATATGCCCGATTTTAAAGGGTATATTCACGATATTGGCGGTCCTACGGCAAATTTCCGAAAAAACGCCTGTTCAGCGCAGGAAAAACGCGGTGTTTGTGTAGAGAAAAAATGTTTAGCGCCATATATGTGCTCAGCAGTTCAGGTAGACCACAGTGATTATCTTTCCCTTTTAAGAAAGTTAAGAAAACTTCCAAAGGTTAAAAAGGTGTTCATACGTTCAGGTATTAGATTTGACTATCTGTTAAGAGATAGTGATGAAACCTTTTTTAAAGAACTTGTAGAGCATCATACGAGCGGTCAGTTAAAGGTAGCTCCGGAGCATTGCTCAGATAATGTTTTAAAATATATGGGCAAGCCCTCTTTTTCGGTTTACACCAAATTTAAAAACCGATTTTATACCCTTACCAAGAGCCTAGGCAAAAAGCAGTTTTTGGTTCCATATCTTATGTCATCTCATCCGGGAAGCACTAATAATGACGCTATAGAACTTGCACTTTTCTTAAAAAAAGAAGGTATGCACCCCGAACAAGTACAGGACTTTTACCCAACACCCGGAACCGTTTCAACCTGTATGTTCTATACAGGGCTTGACCCTATAAGCATGGAGAAAGTATATGTACCACGCTCACCTAATGAAAAAGCCGAGCAACGCGCACTGCTTCAGTACTATCTTCCCGAAAACCGTGAGCTTGTACTCTCTGCTCTTAAAAAGGCCGGAAGATACGATTTAATCGGAACAGGACCTAACTGTCTGGTCGCACCCAAAATAAATAAAAATACAAACAAAAAACCAGTACAAAAAAAGAGATAAAGCACTGCTTTATCTCTTTTTGTTGACAAAATGCGACAAAGATATTAAAATAATAAAAGACTTGGAATTTCCAAGTCTTTTGGAGCTGAAGATGGGACTCGAACCCACGACCTGCTGATTACGAATCAGCTGCTCTACCAACTGAGCCACTCCAGCAAATTCAACAATGGTATTATACCAATTGACACTCATTTAGTCAAGAAAAAATATTCGAAGGTTAGGATATGCTAATGAAAACTAATGAATGCATTAAAAAACTTCGCAAGGAAGCGAGAATTACTCAGGAACAGATGGGTGCAATGCTCGGTATGAAGCGTTCCACCTATGCCCATACCGAATCCTACGGAAAATTCAAATATGAAGATTTGAAGATTATTGCGCAACATTTTAACCGCACTGTAGATGAGCTTGTTGAAGGTGATAATTTTATAGCAAGAATCGCGGCTGAGTACGCAAATCGCCCACAAGAAGATATGCGCTTACATCAACCAAGCAGTACTTACATTACCGATGATGGAATTAATGAAAATCTGATTACTGCTAATGAAAGGCAGTTGATTAAATTCTACCGTGAGGCCGGCAGTGAAGAAAAATTATTAATACTTAATCTGGCAAAAAAATTAGGCACTAAATAGTGCCTAATTTTTTATATTACAAATTTGTGGAATATCTTTTTACCTTTTTTAATAATTATTCCTGCAGAAATTTCTACCTTAGAGAATATCATGGTAGCATCAGTGATTTTCTCACCGTCGATTGAGATTCCGCCCTGTTGGATGAGGCGTCTTCCCTCACCTTTTGAAGCAATTAATTCGCCCTTTACCATTAAATCAAGAATACCTATATTATTATCAGTAAAATCATCATCTGTAAGAGTGGTAGTCGGCATATTTTCATCATTGGCATTACCACCGAAGAGAGATTTTGAAACCTCACGCGCCTTACTAGCTTCATCTTCGCCGTGAACCAATTTCGTAAGCTCGAATGCGAGAATATCCTTAGCAGTATTTAACTGGCTACCCTCCCAATTATTCATAGCGTCAATTTCTTCAAGCGGCAGGAATGTCAGCATTCTGATGCATTTGAGAACATCATCATCGCCAACGTTTCTCCAGTATTGATAGAATTCGTAAGGGCTTGTCTTATTGGGGTCAAGCCAAACAGCACCGTTAGCAGTTTTTCCCATTTTTTTACCCTCGGAATTCATAAGCAAGGTGATGGTCATAGCATACGCGTCTTTGCTGAGTTTTTTACGGATAAGCTCGGTACCGCCAAGCATATTAGACCACTGGTCATCGCCACCGAACTGCATATTGCAGCCGTACTCCTTGTATAAATGATAAAAATCATACGACTGCATTATCATATAATTGAACTCTAAGAAAGAAAGTCCCTTTTCCATCCGCTGTTTATAACACTCGGCTCTTAACATATTATTAACCGAGAAACACGCACCAACATCGCGAAGAACATCAACATAATTAAGGTCTAAAAGCCAATCGGCATTATTAACCATCTGAGCCTTGCCCTCGCCAAATTCAATAAAACGGGACATCTGCTTTTTAAAGCAGTCGCAGTTATGTTGTATTGTTTCGGGTGTCATCATAGAACGCATATCAGTTCTGCCGGAAGGGTCGCCAATATAAGCGGTTCCACCGCCGATAAGTGCTATTGGTCTGTTCCCTGCCATTTGCAGACGTTTCATTAAGCAAAGCGCCATAAAATGACCTACATGAAGGCTATCGGCAGTCGGGTCAAAGCCTATGTAGAAAACGGCTTTACCGTTATTAACAAGGTCCCTGATTTCGTCTTCATCTGTAACCTGTGCTATAAGTCCACGGGCCACTAATTCCTCATAGATTTGCATTGTCTTTACTCCTATCTAACAATTCCTTAGCGGAATCAAATAATTTTTCAGTGATTTCAGTACCCGACATAATTCGGGCAATTTCATCAATACGTTTTTCATAAGTTAGCGCCTCAACCTGTGTATAGGTTCTGCCGCCTATAACGTTTTTTTCAATTAGCAGATGGTTATCTGCAGCTGCCGCTATCTGCGCTAAATGTGTTACACAAATTACCTGCTTATTATCGGACACTTTTCTTAACTGCAGTGCTACCTTGGTAGCCGCTCTGCCACTGATACCCGAATCAATTTCATCGAAAATCAGAGTCGGTACACCGTCAGCCGTTGATAACTCACTCTTAATCGCCAACATAACACGCGATAACTCGCCGCCCGAAGCAATTTTTGCTAAGGGCTTTAAATTTTCTCCCGCATTGGCTGAAATCATAAATTCAATATTATCACAACCATACTTTGTGTATCTGCTCTTTCCTATCTGAACACTAAACACAACATTCGGCATATCAAGATATTTAAGAATTTCACAAACGTGTTGCTGAAAGTTTTCAGCAGCCCTGCGGCGCGTATCAGATAATATCTGCGCCTTCTTAATTAAGCGTTCCTGTGAGAGTTCAAGCTCATTTTCAAGTTGATTTATACGCTCTTCCGACATCGTTATGTTCTGAAGTTTTTCCTTGGCTTGCTCAAGAAATAAAAGCATATCCGCTTCATTACCTGAGTATTTTAACATAAGTGTCCTTAAAAAATCAATCCTATCCTGAATTTCATCAATATTTTCTGCCGAAATCATTTCGTTCTCGGCAAAAAAACGCACCTCAGATTCAATATCGGTAATATCCTCAATAATTCCCGCAAGTTTATTGGATATTTTTAAGATTTTATCATTTTCTACTGCGCTCAGCAACTTATGAGTACTGCGAATTTGTTCGAGCGTTCCATCGCTGTCTTCTCCGCATAAAATTGAAAGGACCGAATTTATCCGCTTTGAATTCTGTTCAAACTGTTTAGCCGACTTTAAATCCTCTTTAAGTTTCTCATATTCGCCAACCTTAATATCGGCATTCTCAAGCTCATTAATCTGAAATTTAAGCAGGTCGATTAATCTTAACTTTTCTTCTTCATCGGTATCAAGGCTCTCTAACTCTCGACGAAGAGAAGTTAGTATTTTGAATTCATCACAATACGAATTGAGTTCTGTCTCATTTCCTGCAATTCTGTCGATATAAATTCGGTGTTTTTCGGGATTGAGCAAGGTTTGGTTATCGTGCTGACCGTGAATATTGATAAGTTCAGTTCCAAGTTCTCTCACAACCGACGCCGACACGGGCTGAGAATTCACCCGGAATCCACCTTTAGAATCAAGAGTTAAAATACGTTGAATAATAATCCTACCGTCTTCATATGGTAATCCAAAGCCATCAAGAAGAAGTCTGGCTTCTTTTGAAATATCCGAAAATTCAGCCACAACTCTTGCAGTATCAGTACCGTTTCTTATAAGTTCCTTGGATGTACGGGCGCCAAGCACTGCATTAAGAGAATCGATAATAATAGATTTACCCGCTCCTGTCTCTCCTGTCAGCGCATTAAAGCCATCAGAAAGAGTTAAATCAGCACGCTCAATAACAGCAATATTTTCGATATGTAGATAATTTAACATACTCTTTTCCGCCGTTTAAATTAATTTAGAAATTTTTTCGCACAGATGTTTTGCGCTTATTTCATCACGTGTTACTGCAATAATGGTATCATCACCTGCGAGAGAGCCTAAAATATAATCACTAAACATAGCATCAAATGCAACACAGGCACTTGACGCCATACCGTTATAACATTTTATAACGATATTATTAATAGCATAATCGGTGCTGATAACACTTTTAGAGAACATATCTTTAAAATGGTCCTCAGATTTATTTTGAAAACTGTGAGCCATTGGACGAGCTGATAGATAGCGGTAAATACCGTTAGAATCCTGGGCTTTAACAATTTTTAACTGCTTTATATCTCGGGAAACTGTAGACTGAGTTGCTTTGTATCCCTCATCAAGCAGATAATTCAGTAAATCATCCTGAGTAAGAATGATGTTTTCATTAATAAGGGCTAAAATACGCTCGTGGCGTTTATTTTTCATTTTTATAACCTCCATCCCTGAACTTTTCGGAAATGGTTTTATAGAACGATTTATTATCAAGTCTTATAAGATCAACGGTATAGGGAGATTTGCTAATGATAATTTCAGTATACGGCTTAATTTCTCCTGCTCTTCTTCCGTCAACAGAAAAGAAAATGTCGGCTCTTTTAAGCGATTGTGCCTTAAATTTAACTACAGCATCACGACTTAATATAATTGGACGGGCGGTAAGTGTATGGGAACAAATAGGAGTAATAGTTATGCATTCTGTAACAGGGTCAATAATCGGTCCTCCGGCAGAAAGCGAATAGGCAGTAGAACCAGTAGGAGTAGAAATAATCATACCGTCGGCTCTATAGGAGACACATTCATTACCGAAATAAGCCTTAATATCAATTATACGTGAAATAAAACCACAGGTAATAACAGCATCATTCATAGCGGTAAAATTAGATTTCAGCTTACCGTTCTCAACAATGTCAATATTTAAAAGCATTCTTTTTTCCATGGAAAATTCGCCTGATTTGAGTTTTTTAAGCAGATGAAGTTCATTTGGCTCAACTTGAGCTAAAAACCCGATTCGTCCTGCATTAACTCCAATTACAGGTTTGCCTTCCTTTGCTGCAAGTTTAGCAAAACGGATGATTGTTCCGTCTCCGCCTACAGTAATAATAACATCGGATTTTTTGTAAATTTCGTTTTCAGGCAGAAGTGTATAGTCGGTACCGAACATACTGTCAGGCAGATATGCAGTATCACCCCACTCCTTAAACAATTTACCCATTTTTTCAACTGCAGCCGCTGCTCCGCGTTTATCAAGATTGGGTAATACTCCTATTTTCATTTTATCCCTCCTTTAATTCTCTATGGGATGCTTCCACAACCTCGGCTATGTATATATTTTCATATAATTTTGGATTTTCAGTTTTTTCTATGTAGGCAAGATATTCAATATTCCCTTCCGGTCCCTTTATGGGAGAATAATCCAAACCAAGCAATGAAAAGCCGTTTTGAATTATTAAATCGGCAATACGCATATTTACCTCTAAATGCACATTTATATCTCTTACAACACCTTTTTTACCAACCTTATCCTTACCTGCTTCAAACTGTGGTTTGATAAGACAAACAGCAGTAGCCCCATCCTTTAAAAGTGTATTCATAACAGGTAAAATGTGAGAAAGTGATATAAAGGAAACATCTACTGAAGCAAAATCAAGGAAATCGGGAATCTGTTGCTTTGTAACATAACGGAAATTAGTGCGTTCTAAATTAACAACACGCTCATCTGTTCTGAGTTTCCAGGCAAGCTGACCGTATCCAACATCTATAGCGTAAACCTTTTGTGCTCCGTTCTGAAGCATACAGTCGGTAAATCCACCCGTAGAAGCACCTATATCAGCGCAAATTTTACCATTTAGGCTCAAATTAAAAGCTGTCATTGCCTTTTCAAGCTTTAATCCACCTCGACTGACATATTTTAAAGTAGCACCGCGAACCTCAATCTTGTCATCAGGCTTTACGGTATCCCCCGCCTTATCAACTTTTTGATTGTTAACATAAACTATTCCGGACATAATATATGCCTTTGCTTTTTCGCGACTTTCTGCAAGACCTAAAGCCACAAGCCTTGAATCAATACGAAGTTTTTCAGCCAATTAGAGCTCTCCTTTGATAATTTTCACCATTGAGTCGGTATCCAGTTTGTATTTTTTAAGTGCAGAATCCACCTTTGAGGATGGTACGAATTCATCATCAATAGCATATATAGAAAAATTTTCAGATAAAATTTTAGCGCGGAGGTGCTCTGCAATACCGCCCGATTTAATACCCTCTTCAAAGAAATAAACAGTCCTGAAACTGCTGAGTTTTTTGAGAAGCTCATCAGAAAAGGGGTAAATCAGGTTTAACTTTACAACTGATACATTAATTCCGTTCTCTCTAAGAATCTCCTGTGCTTTAAAAGCATTAGCGGAAATCCTGCCATAAGTAACAATAGCGGTATCCCCTTCTCCGTTTACCGTAAAGTCAGAAGAATTGGCGAGTTCTTTATAATACTTAGGCTCAGCACCGCGCGGATATCTGATTGCAATCGGGGTATTAATTTCCGAAGACTTTTTAATAATATCCTCAAATTCAGAATAATAACACGGAGAATAAATATGGATATTTGGCACAAGGCTCAGAAAAGCCGCATCGAAAATTCCCTGATGGCTCTCGCCATCTTCACCTACAATTCCTGCCCGATCAACACAAATTCTGACGGGTTGACTTGATATTGCCACATCGTGAATAATTTGGTCAAATGAGCGTTGCAAAAAGGATGAATACACTGCAAAATACGGTTTCATGCCTTTTGATGCAAGTCCTGCTGAAAAGGTCATTGCGTGTTGCTCGGCAATACCAACATCAAAAAATCTGTTTTTAAAATTTCTTGAAAAATTGTATAGACCCGTACCTTCTGCCATGGCAGCAGTTACCGCACATATTTTATCATCAAACTCAGCCATTTCGCAAAGTGTTCTGCCAAAAACATCCGAATATGAGTCTCCTGATTTAGTGCCCGTACCCTCATAAATATCAAACGAAGAAACTCCATGATAATTTTTAGGGTCATTTTCGGCAAAGGTATAACCCTTACCCTTAATTGTAATAGTGTGAATTAATACAGGACGGGTTTCACGTTTGGCAATCTTAAGAATATTTTCAAGTTCATTAATATTATGTCCATCAACAGGGCCGTAATAATCAAAGCCAAGACTCTCAAAAATATTACTCTTATAAATTGCATTTTTAAGCATTGTTTTTGAATTAAATATTGTTTTAGCTGTTTTCTTACCAACCAGTGGTATAGCCTCAAGAATACGTCTAATCCTTCTTTTTAAACTATGATAAGAATTTTTTGAACGTATTACAGTAAAATACCTGGCAAGAGCGCCCACATTTCTTGAAATTGACATTTTGTTATCGTTAAGAATAACGATAAAGTTGCCTTTGTCAGCACTAGCATTATTAAGCGCTTCATAAATCATTCCGCCCGTAAAAGCACCGTCGCCAACAACAGAGATAACCGAGCTTGACTCTCCTGAAAGCATTTTCGCCTTATAAATGCCGTAAGCTGCAGAAATAGAATTACTGCTGTGCCCCGTAACAAAAGGGTCATGAATACTCTCGCTCGGACGCATAAAGCCCGAAATACCACCCTCGGTTCTGAGCGTATGAAAATCCTTATATCTGCCCGTTAATAGCTTATGTGTGTAAGCCTGATGTCCTACATCAAATAAAATTGAATCATCGGGAGAATTAAAAACCCGATGAAGAGCAACTGTTAATTCTACTGTACCTAAATTAGAAGCCAAATGTCCACCATTTTTCGATACAGTATCAATCAGGCAATGTCTTATTTCATCACATAAAAGCGGAAGCTGAGCATCACTTATTTTCTTAACATCCTTAGGACCTTCAATTTTATTAAGTAATTTATAATCCAATATAAAAACCTCAATTACTTCTAATGGCTAAATAGTCTGCCATCTGTTTTAAAAACTCGCCGTTTTCACCTATTTTATCTATGCATAGCTTTGCAAAATTTGTTAACTCATTAACGGTGTTATTACTCTCAGCAATTCCCACAAAGGTTAAAAATGTTGTCTTATTATTCTTTTCGTCGCTGTGAAGCGGCTTTCCTAAAAGCGCCTCATCCCCTGTGGCATCCAAAATATCGTCAACAATTTGAAATGCAAGACCAACATTCTCGGCATACTGCTGAGCAAACGGTAATTTATCCTCAGCATTTGCGAGAATGCAACCTATTTTTGCCGCCGCTTTGATAAGCGCACCGGTCTTCATAGCGTAGAGTTTTATTAGTTTTTCACGGGTGATTTTCTTGCCTTCATTCTCAATATCTATCATTTGTCCGCCAATCATCCCATGAACGCCTGCACACTCTGCAAGAACCGAAATTGCCTTAACTTTAAGAGCATCATCAATATCGGATGCTCTCGAAGCTACTGAGAAAGCCTCAGTTAAAAGACCGTCCCCGGCTAAAACTGCGGTTGCTTCATCAAAAGCTTTATGACAAGAAGGCTTTCCCCTGCGAAAATCATCGTTATCCATACAAGGCAGGTCATCGTGAATTAATGAATATGTGTGAATCATTTCAAGGGCTACTGCAAAATTGTATATACCATCGCTTTTTCCACCGCAAAGGTGATAGAATTCAACCATTAGTATCGGGCGAATTCTTTTGCCGCCAATTTTAAGAGAATAAAGCATAGCGTCGGTTACTCTACCGTAATCATGGTCGGAATTATCGACGGCCTTTTCAAAGTACATCTCAATATTTTCAGCCTTTTTGGCAAGAATTCTCTTAAAATTATCCATTAGCTTCAACCTCAGCGTCGGTCAGAGTTTTAATGGTGAGTTTGGCATTCTGCAAAAGTTTTGAACACTCGCTGCAAAGCTGAGCGCCCGTTTTATAAAGTTCTAATGACTCTTCCAGAGAGCATTCTCCGCATTCGAGTTTTTTAACAATTTCTTCTAACTGCTGTAATGATTTTTCAAATGAAATATTATTATCCATCTTTTACTCCTTAATTTGGGTAACTCGGCAAAAAGCCTTACCGTCGGAAAATGATACTGTTATATCCTGACCCTCTTTTAAATTTTTTATACTTTTGATAGCACCTTCACCATCAGACACTACCGAATATCCTCTGGTCATAACTTTTAATGGACTAAGCGTCTCTAATTTCGCAACCGAAAGTTTAAATCTATTTTCGGCAGAGTTTAATAGTGAATTAGTGTAGGTTGAAAGCACCTCACTTAATCTATCAAGCATCAAAACTCTTTCCTCGATAATTAAAAGAGGATTTAAAAGGTACCTCGAATTTTTTAACTTTTGTAAATACGTATCGGCATTATCAACGCGCATATTAAGAAGTCTGTTAATGCGCAGTCGGGTTATATCTAAGAACTCATTAATTTCGGAAATATTCGGTACCGCTAATTCAGCCGCCGCAGAAGGAGTAGGCGCTCTTAAATCAGCTACAAAATCACAAATTGTAAAATCGGTTTCATGTCCTACAGCAGAAATTACCGGTATAGGCGAAGAATATACTGTATAGGCTAGGTTTTCATCGTTAAATGCCCATAAATCCTCTGCTGAGCCACCGCCTCTACCTAAAATTATCACGTCAACACTACCTAGTTTATATAATCGTTTTAGGGTACTAATAATATCATCAGATGCATCGGCACCCTGAACTAAAACAGGACACAGCAGTATTTCACAAAGTGGATATCGGCGTGTAATTACATTTAAAATATCCTGTAAGGCAGCACCTGAAGCAGAGGTTACTACAGCAACTGTTTTCGGGAAATCAGGTATCGGCTTTTTGTGTGATATATCAAACAATCCTTGTTTTTCAAGAGATTGTTTGATTCTTTCAAACTCCAAAGTAAGTTTTCCCTCTCCTGAAGGTATAATATCCTCAACATAAAACTGATACTGTCCCTCTTTTTCGTAGAGGGAAACTCTGCCCTTACAAATTACTGCAAGACCGTCATACAATTCAGTATTTAATTTAATTGCACTGCTTTTGAACATAACACAGCGAATAAGAGCATCATTATCTTTAAGAGAAAAATAAAGGTGTCCGCTGGAATAATGATTTTTGAAATTCGAAATTTCACCCGAAACGCTGACGAAATTCAGCTTGTTATCGCCCTCAATTAATGAGCGTACATATAAATTTAATTGCTTTACTGATAAAACAGCAGGCATTATTTTTCCTCTTTCGCGTAATTTCTTGCAACCGTTCCTAAAATCCCGTTAAGATATGCGGCATCGTCTTCGGTTGCATATTTCTTACAAAGTACGACAGCCTCATTCACCGATACACTAACAGGAATTTCGGGCATACTTAAAATTTCATAAATCGAAAGACGTATCAAGGATAAAGCCACCCTTGAAATTCTGTCTATTTTCCAGCCCTTAGAGTTTTCGCTGATAATATTGTCTATTTTCTGAATATCGCTATAGACCCCAGAAACTACCGTTTGAACATATTCGTCAGTTTCAAATTCCCTGACTAATTTTGCATTTTCGAGAAGTTCCTCTAAAGAAGTTTTGTTAAATGATTTTTCAAAAATTAGTATAAATGCATTTTCTCTTGCTTGTTTGCGTGTGAGCATACTGCACCACCTTAATAGTATATTATTTATAATTATATACTATCCTCTTTAGTTTTTCAAGAGAAAATGCATATAAATTGCATAAATGCATATAAAAAATACATCTTGTAATTTTTTGTCGATGTGATATAATAATGTTGTAAAAAATTAAAAGAGGTATGAATATGGCTTTAGGATTCAGAAAAAGTTTTTTCGGTTATAATCAAGAAGATGTTTCCGAATACATAAACCGTCAGGCAATTAAAAACACAGAAATTCAAACCGAGCTTAACGCTAAAATTAAAGATAATGAGCAACAAATAACCGCCTTAAAAGAAGCTTTGAATGTTGCCACTAAAGAAAACCGCACCATTTCAGAACAACTCGAATTTTTTCGTGAAAAATATGAAGAGGTTAAAACTCTAAGTGATAATATTGGTAAGTTATATCTTGTTGCACAAACCAATGCAAAGGCAATTATGTCTTCCGCAAATGAGGCTAAAAACGTTACAGATAACGAAATCCAGCAAAATATTGCCGCAATTGACAGTGCGAATAACTCTCTCAATTCAGTAAAGCTTAAAATTAAGGATTTATGCGATAATTTCACAAATGATGTTGAAAAACTCAATGAAACTCTTGCAAACACAAAGGCTATTATTGAAAGCACATCAAGAAAGCAGTCAGAGCACTCTGAAAATTTTGAAAAGGTTTATAACAGCATATAAAATGAAAACTTATTACTTAAATACTCATAATTTAAAAGAAAAAATCGCCGAACTAAAATTCGGCGATAAAATTTATCTTTCTGGAACGGTTTACACCGCACGTGATGCTGCACATAAAAAAATTTTTGAATTAATTTCTATAGGCACTACCCTACCATTCCAGATTGAAAATTCCGTAATTTACTATGCAGGTCCAACACCTACCCCTGAAAATTCTGCTATAGGTAGCTGCGGTCCTACAACTTCTGAACGTATGGACCCATTTGCCCCCACTCTTTACGATATGGGTATGCTTTGTTCAATAGGTAAAGGTAAGCGCTCTATAGAGGTTGTTGATGCTATAGTACGAAATGGCGGATTATATCTTTGTGCTTTAGGCGGATGCGGAGCAATTGCAAGTGAATGTATTTCAAAATGTGAAGTAGTTGCTTTTAATGAATTCGGTTGCGAATCTATAAAACGCCTTGAGTTTAAAGATTTTCCTTTAATAGTTGGAATCGATTCCGTCGGAAACAGCATATTTCAAAAATAAAAAAGAGTTGTCAGGATAATATCTCTGGCAACTCTTTAATTTTAGGTTTGTATACTAATCAACAAAAGCGATTACATTTGCGATTAAAGCTAAAATGAAAAACACAAGAGCTATCACCTTTGTCCATTTAGCGAGGAAGGAATCAAAATCTCTAGCCTTGTTTTTAGAAAGAAATGTATCAGCTCCACCCGAAATTGCACCGTTAATACCGTGTCTGTGCCCTGGCTGCAAAATAACAACAGCAATTATAACAATGGAAACAAGCATAACAAGTGCACCGATTATATATTCAATAGCTAACATTTATAGCACCTCCAAAAATATAGTCAACAGTTGTATATTACCACAAATATATCAATATTGCAAGAACTATTTAAAATTTTTTTGACAACAACAACCACTTTCGTGTAATTTTTCGATTTTAAGCGACTTTTCTTGTTCATTTTTTATAAAAGAAAGTTTCTTAAAAAGAGTTTCAGGCGCAGTCTGCGAATAAAAAGCATCAGTAATGCCCCTAAAATCTGCTATATGTAATGCCGAGCGTAAAATTCCGTCGACAAGCATAATATCATCTTGAGGCGTTATTAAATTAATAACAATTTTTTTATCATCAATTTCGTATAAACAGCAACCTAAAAACTTATTATCGGTCTGCGCCAGAGTTATTCCGCAATTTTCGGTAAAGGGTTGATTAAACTGTAAATAATATTTTTCAATTTCTGCTTTATCTTTCACAGGTGATATAGTTATCATAGCCTTGCCTCTTTTTTATTTGAACTAATATTTTCCAAACGGTGTAATTCTTTTTCGTTAAGATTACGCCATTTGCCCTGGCCTAACATTCCAAGCTTGACGCCCGCAATCTCTGTACGTTTTAAGCGGATAACCTCTAACTTTACGGCGTCGCACATCTTTCTTATTTGACGGTTTCTGCCCTCATGAATTATAAAAATTAAAATAGTTCTGTCTTCTTTTTTTTGGGCTATAAAAACTTCAGCCGGCAGTGTTTTAGAGCCGTCAATTATAACTCCTGTACATAGCTTGTCTATTTTTTCATCGGTTACCTCGCCCTTAACAGTTACGCGGTATGTTTTGTTAACATGACTACTCGGGTGAGTAAGTCTATTGGCAAAATCACCGTCGTTAGTTAGAAATAATAAGCCCTCTGAATCCTTATCAAGTCTGCCGACGGGAAAAACCTTAGTCGGAACATCCTTTACTAAATCGGCAACGCATTTTCGGGAGAATTCATCACTGAGCGTCGTTACAAATCCGCGTGGTTTATGCAGCATTATGTAAACCTTTTCATTAACCGCGACAACGGTTTTGCCAGACACTGTAATTTTATCTCGTTTAGGGTCAATACTGTCGCCAATATGTGCAACACGGCCGTTAACCCTTACCTTACCTGCCTCTATTAATTCCTCAGCCTTACGGCGTGATGCAACGCCACAGGCTGATAAATGTTTTTGTAGCCTTACTTTTACAGTTCTCATTAAATACTCCTAATTAATAATAAATACATTTTACCTAATTTTTCAAAAAAATTAGAGTTATAATAATTATTTGTGTAATCAAATTTTGCTTTAATATTCCTTCTCCCGACAATTCTATCGTTTGAATAGAATTCGGTAAACCCAATAACCTCTCCGCTGGTTATCGGTGCAGTCAGAACCTGAGGTAAAAATACTTTATAGGTTATATTATCATTATCTGTAACACCGATATCAAGCGGCTCAAAATCTAATTCAATATAATTTTCATCAGAGGATAATATCGGCAATTTAGTATTGCACTTAGGAAAAATCAAGGTATCCTCTGTACTCTCAAAACCAAAATTCAGCATATTAATATGGTCTTCCCAATCATTCTTATCATTGAGCGTTACCGCAATTAGAGTTGTATTACCTTTTTTAGCCGCAGATACAAGACATCTGCCTGAGCGAGAGGTATATCCCGTTTTAACTCCAATAACACCGTCATACATTTTTAACAGCTTATTATGATTCGTGAGAGTTACATTTTTTCCGCTTATAGCAACCGTTTTATTTTTGGTTGCAGCTGCCTTTGCAAAGTCTTCATTACGCATAGCATATGCGGTTAAAATCGAAAGGTCATAGGCAGTTGTAAAATGTTCATCGGCATCAAGACCAGACGGTGTTACAAAATTAGTATTATGTAAACCGAGGTCGACTGCCTTAGCATTCATCTTTTGAGCAAATTTTTCAACCGAACCGGAAATTGCTATTGCCGCAGTATTGGCGGCATCATTACCGGAAGGTAGCATAATTCCGTACAATAGGTCCCCAAAGGATACGGTATCTCCTACTTTAAGCCCCATAGAAGAGCCCTCGACATAGACCATTTCTTTAGTTGTTGTAATAATCTTATTCTCAGAATTCTGTTCGGCAAGCAAGAGTCCCGTCATAATTTTGGTTGTGCTAGCCATCGGAAGCCTCTGCTCTGCATTTTTTGAATAAATAACCGAAAAAGTATCGGCATTAATTAATATTGCAGATTGAGCAGAGGTTTCAAGCGCTAAAGCATTCACACACGCTATAGTACAGATAAGCAATAAAGAAAAAAGGAACTTAAATAATTTCATACGAAGCACACCTTAAAATGTAATTACTACATTTTACTAAACAGCATGCCTCAATATAACTAATTTTCTTTTTTAAATAACTCCTTAACCTTTTCAATAAGCTCAGGCGTCATAGCAATCGCTCTTTCCATTCCCGAAGGTTCATTATAAACCGGAAGCATTTTAACGCTATCCCCGTTAACCGCAATAAATGCAATCGGAACAATCGACACTCCTGCACCACCGCCGCCACCGAATAGCGCTGCCTGTGTTTTATTACTGGCAAAATCAGAGCCACCTGAAGCCACACCGAAGGATACCTTCGAAACAGGTATTAATGTAATTCCACCAATATTTACGGGGGAACCGATAATGGTATCGGCATCCACCATAGCGCGAAGTTTTTCCATAGTTACATCCATAATACCCTTAATATTATTTTCGCTCATTTAAAGCACTTCCCTCTCTATTAGTAAATTGAATATATTTATTTATAATAACAATTTCGGAAATCAAAAGAAACAACGGAGAAATTCGAATTTCAGCACTGAAGCTGAAGGATGATTTTGTTTTTTCAAAATCGGAATTTATATTAATCTTTTCAGGCTTTAAACTAGTTATTGAATCGATAAATTTAAGAAAATTATAAAAAACAGTACTAACTATACCGTAATGTAGAGCCGTTGTGGCGGCATCCGCGGAAGCCACAGTAATGTCGGTGCATAATTTTCTGATTTTTAAATGTTTTAGGATATATTTAAGCTCGATAAAAACAGTTTTTAAAAATAGCAAAATAATTTTGCAAAAAGTGGGAAAATCATTTTCATCGAAAAGTTTTTTTATAAAATTTCCCTGCTGTTTTTGCTGACCATCAGTTTTTTGGATTATTAATTCGGAAGTCTTATTTTGTCTTGGGAGTATTTTAAATCCTGCATATTTTAATCGGAACTCAAAATCCTCAATAAAGCTTAATTCTAATTTCAATGGAATAAGTAGTACGGTTAAAATCAGTAAAAAAACTGCGGCAACTATATAAAACACTGTCAAAACCTAACCCTCCCATTAAATTATTAACCAAATTTTCCCGATTATTACTCGGCGTCTGCCTCTTCTACCGACATCTGCTCAGCCACATCGGGCGAAACTACTCCGTCAACCTTAGGAAGTTCTGGCAGCTCCTCTAAGGAATTAAGATTAAAACAACGTAAAAAGTTCTTAGTAGTACCGTACAAGAGGGGTCTACCCGGCAGTTCAAGACGTCCTCTCTCTTCAACTAACTCTTTTTCTACCAGGGTTGTAACAACGCTTGAACAGTCAACACCTCTTACCTGTTCAATGAATGATTTGGTAACAGGTTGATTATAAGCAATAACGGCTAATACTTCCAGTGCTGCATTTGAAAGTGGGGTTTTTCTTTTAATATCAAATGCCTTCTTTATTATATCTGCATATTCTTTTTTAGTAGATAGCTGATATGTATTATCAAGTGTTAAAAGCTCCAGCGGCGAAGATTGCAGGGCTTCTGCCAATAAATCTGCCGACTTAGTAATAATCTGTGGCTCGGTTTGGAAGGTTTCACAAAGTCTTCTGATGCTTATAGGCTCGCCACTTGAAAAAATTACTGCAAAAAGCGGATTAATTAAATTTTCAGGTTTCATTATTAACGCTTCTCCTTAATAAGATTAATTTGGGCTTCATCGCCCTCCCCTTTAAGCTCAACTCGATTTGCTTTACAAAGTTCTAATACGGCCAAAAAAGTTGCAACAAGCTCTGAACGGCTTTTTGAAGCACTATAAAGGTTTGATAATTTTTGAGGTCCTTTTTTGAATAAATTACGCATCACAAAAACAATTTTTGTTGAAACCGAAACTATTTTTTTAGCAACAATTTTTACAAAAGCATTTGTGGGTGGAGGAAGCCTCCTCTGACCTCTGCCAACGGCAGATATGTAAGACTCAAACAAAAGCTGCTTATCATGCGTAAGAATATATGTTTTGGGTAATTCAACTTCAGAAGGGCCTTTAATAAATTTATCAAATCCGTCCGATCGCCCGAGCAGCATCTGCGCTACCTTTCGGCAAATTTGATATTCGATTAGTTGACCTGAGAGCTCGTCCTTTAATTGTTCATATTCGTCGTGTTTAGGTAATAATTTTGCAGTTTTAATGTAAATTAGGCGCGACGCCATCTCTAAAAACTCACTCTGAATATCAGGATTTTCCTGCTGCATAAGATTTACCTGCTCTAAATATTGGTCTATCAGAACAGATAACTGAATATCATAAATATCTAATTTGTTTCGTGCTATAAGCTGTAAAAGTAAGTCAAGTGGACCCTCGAAATTTTCAAGCTTATAAACATAAGGAAATTCCATATTATCACCAAATTAAAAAATTAAACTAAAAGGCAGGTGTGCAAGCCAACTTACACCGTAAAAAACATAGTTTGATAATAAACCTAACGGCTTTGAAAGAACGCCAGTGTAGAGTAAAATTAAAAGCGCTAACGAAATATAGCGTTCATATTGCATAACTTTGAAATATATACGGGTTGGTAAAATTAAACCTAAAACTCTTGAACCATCAAGCGGTGGTATAGGCAGAAGATTGAACACTGCGAGAGAGATATTAATTTCTGCAAAGTTCATGAAAAATAACACTAGAAATATTACTATAACAGAAGTTGAAGATGAGAAAATCAGAGGAATAATATTTACAAGTAAAAATGCAATAAAAGCCATAATGATATTTGCAGTGGGACCTGCTAAAGCGGTAAGCGCCATACCGACCTTTGGATTTTTAAAGTATCTCGGATTAACTCCGACAGGCTTCGCCCAACCGAAGCCAAACAGTAAAATTGCTGCAGCACCGAAATAATCAATATGAGCAAATGGGTTGAGAGTTAATCTACCCGTAAATTTTGCAGTTGGATCTCCTAACTTTGATGCGGCAAAGCCGTGAGCGAATTCATGAACAGGAAGTGCTAAAAATATAACAACTAACGCGGATAAAGCATAGGCAATTAACTCGGCAACTCCAGCATTTCCGTTTAAGGCTTCAAACAACATATAAAACACCCCACTTTAACAGATAAATTATACACCAACCTTCAAAAAAACTCAAGTAAAAAAACCTGCAAAACGATAAGTTTTGCAGGTTTTAGGTTATTGAGAGTTATTAGAGCCCACTTTAAGTGAAGTCGAATAGTATCTTCCGCTGCGGTAAATTTTTACTGTTACAGTATTTCCGGGCTTACATTGAGCAATCGCATCGGTAAGAACGGAATACTCTGTAATAGCTATTGAATTGAATTCAACGATGATATCTCCACTTCTGATGCCTGATTTTTCTGCCGGACCCCCACTTATAACACCTTTAACAACAGCACCCGTTGGATAACCTAACTGAGTTAAAATTTCGGCTGTATATTTTTCACTGATGGTAATGCCAATATATGGGTTCGGGTCATTTTCTTTAGCAATTATATTATCACAAATTTCCTTTACAGTGTTAGAGGGAATCGCAAAGCCCATACCCTCATATGCTGTTGCCGCAATTTTAGAGCTATTAACACCAATCAACTCACCTTTGGTGTTAACAAGAGCGCCTCCCGAATTTCCCGGATTTATCGCAGCATCTGTCTGAATCAACTGAACATCGGCACCTGTAGAGCTATCAGATACCACACGATCAAGTCCGCTAATAATTCCAAAGGTAACCGAGCCCATAAACTGAAGTCCGCCGGGGCTTCCCACAGCAGCTACATACTGACCAACCTTAAGTTCGGTTGAATCGGCTAAATCAACAGCAGGTAGATTTGAAGCGTTGATTTTAATAACTGCTAAATCATATGAAATATTGTAACCTACAACGGTAGCATCATATCCATCCTCAGAATTCGTGGATAAATAAACCTTAATGCTTGATTTAGAGGATGTAACCGCGCTATCAATTACATGATAATTCGTAACGATATATCCGTTTGAGGAATAGATAATTCCTGAGCCCTCACCCGTAGTTTCATTATTGCCGCCGAAGAAGCTGGTTGTAGCCTCGGTTGTTACAATTCCAACAACACTTGGATTAACCTTTAACGCCACAGCCTCGATTACCGACTCAGTAACGCCTGTAATTTCTATGGTTGTGGTGTCTCCGGAAGCGGTGCCACTATTATTTTCGGTCTGATTGTTATCAATGGGCATCTCAGTAATATCACCAAGCTTATTATATATAAAAGCGGTGCTGAGAGTAGTTGCGATTATGGCAGCAACTACTGCTGAAGCTATTGAAGAAATTAATACAGCAAAAAGAGTGAATTTTCTTTTCTTTTTTATTTCATTTGCGGGATTTTCAATCGGTTGATTAAAATTGTTGTTCGTATCTTCATTTACCGAAAAGTATGCATCTTTTTTATCTGGCACAAAATGATACTCGTTCTGTGAAAAATCGTTTTGTTTTTCTTCAATATTATTTAATTCATTATCAAATTCGTTCATAAAATACTCCTTTAACAATTTACATACTCTATTATAAGGTGAGTTTATTGCATAAGTTTACACAAAATATTAATAAACGGTAAATTATTTAAAACGTCTGCGTTTAATTCTTACGTAAGGCGCTACATCACTTGTATTACGATTTTTGATAATATCACTAACAATGGTATATATGCAATATATGCACACGGCGCACAAAAAAATTATTATTAATATTAAAACAATATATACCGTAAAGTTTTGAACATTTTTGATTGTAATCTCAGATTTTTGTGAAGAGACAGTAAAATTTTTCATTAAACTTTCTGCATATTCAATATTCACACTACTGAGAATGCTTTGTGAAAATGAGAAGGTTACAGTATATAGTTGCTGATTTTTAACCGTTATATATTGAAGAGACGAGAACTGCCCGGCATTATCCAAACCGATTTTTTCAACGCGAATAAATTTACTTCCGTTAATGACCTTAATTTCAGCAGATCCCGCATTTTCGCCTACAAGTTTCGGTAAAAGGTGTAAAATATACTCATCTTCAAGATATTCAAGAGTTTCAGTTTTTTCGGTAAAATCAGTTTTATTTGCATTAACAGTTATTTGGCAGCTTTTATCAGTTAGACTTGCAAATAATACTATATTATTTGCATTAATATAATTTTTAAAAGAGTCCTGAGTAAATCCCAGTGATTTGATAGCTTCGATATTAGCAGAAATATTTGCATCGGTTAATACAATAAATTCTTTGGGAAGGGAAAAATCAATATTAAATTTCTCTATTTTTTGTGCACTTGCGCAAAAAGTGAAAAGCGAGATAAATACTGCTATCACCAAAATTAAGCTCAAAAGCCGAATTTTCAAAGCCTTGTCCCCTTTTAATTACTAATCTTCTTTTTTGCTGCAGTTAATGTATTTTTCATTAGCATAGCAATTGTCATCGGTCCTACTCCACCCGGTACGGGAGTAATATATGAAGTCTTGTCCTTTACATTTTCAAAATCAACATCCCCACATAGCTTACCGTTTTCGTCTCTGTTCATCCCCACATCGATTACAACGGCACCATCCTTCACCATATCGGCAGTTACAAATTTTGCCTTACCAATAGCCACAACTAATATGTCGGCACCGGCACATATTTCTTTAAGATTTTTAGTTTTAGAATGACATATAGTAACGGTTGCATTGTTGTGTAAAAGAAGCATTGACATAGGTTTTCCAACTATATTAGAACGACCGATTACCACACAGTTTTTTGAAGCTATATCAATTTTTTCATATTTGAGCATTTCAATTACACCTGCAGGTGTGCAGGGAAGAAAATCATAATCACCTATCATTATTTTACCTACATTTTGAGGATGAAAAGCATCAACATCCTTTTCGGGCAAAATTCGGTCTATAATGATTTTTTCATTTAAATGGGCAGGTAAAGGCAACTGACACAGAATGCCGTCAATTTCATCATTTGAATTGAGTTTATCAATCAAATTCAAAAGTTCATCATTAGTTGTAGTTTCAGGGAGAGCATATTTAAAAGATTTAATTCCAAGGGCTTCACAAGCCTTTTCTTTATTGGCAACATACACCTTTGAAGCAGGATTATCCCCTACTATTATTACCGCAAGGCCTACACCTACACCTTTTTGGGATAATTCTTCAACCTCTTGTTTTACAGAGTTTTTAATAAAATCGGAAATCTCTTTTCCGTTAATCAATCTAGTCATCTTCGGTTTCTTCCTTTTCTAAAATTTGATTTTCTGTTTCCTCAGTGAACATAGGCGTGTATTCATTGTTTCCTGCAGTAGCATTTAGCCTTTTTAGAACTAAAGCATAAATAAAAATTCCCGCTATACAAATAACGAAAGATAGTAAAGACGAAACCCTGATATTTCCGGACATCAAACTATCGGTTCTGATAAGTTCCAAAAAGGCTCTCATAAAACCGTACCATATGCAGTAAGAAAGGACAACCTGACCTTTAAATTTGCGGTGGCGGATTATGTAGTGCAGAATAATAAACCCAATTACACACCAAATGAATTCATATAAAAAGCAAGGATGCACCAATTCACTGCTACCCATCTCAGACTGAATTCTATCACTGGTCATACCCCACCAGCTACTGCCTGTAAAGGTGCCATAGGCTTCCTGATTAAAGAAATTGCCCCAACGACCAATTCCTTGCGCAAGGATAAAGCCAACTGCCGCTAAATCAAACATATCAAGAATATTTAGTTTTCTTAATTTGCACATTAAAGCACCGAACGTAAATGCACCGATTACGCCGCCATAAATAGCAAGTCCCGAAAAGCCGGTGCCATCTGAAAACCCAAAAAATTCGCCTACTGAATTGAGTTTAACACCATCAAAAATTACATAGTATGCTCTTGCACACAAAATAGCAACAGGAGTTGTAAGCAACACTACATCAAGCATACGGTCAATATTGATATCTAACTTTTTAGCCATAAGATAACCGTAAATTATGGCAGCCAAAAAACCGATAGCAATAATTATTCCGTACCAATAAACACTCCAACCGTCCCCAATGGGAATTTTAAAAGCTACTGGGTTAATTGTAAACTCAAGTCCGAAAAATGTTACATTGTATGTCATTTAATTACACCTTCTTATTTATTACGGATAAAACTGATTTTTCCTTTTCAAATATATTTAACATTTTACAAATGTCATCTTCTTTTAGACTTTTGATAATATCGAGTTCTTCTGAATAATTATAACCGAAAACGGCACAATCTACAAGCATTAATGCAGTACCCTCAACACTATTATAGCGTTTAAGAGCCTGACCGTACATATCGCGCTTAACTGATTCAAACAATGAGCTGTCAATGCCCTCCAATTTAATGCGCTCAATTTCCCTTAGAATTTCGTCAGCAACGGCTTTGGGATTTGAAGATTCACCCTCAAATATTACCGCCGCAAATGACCTTCCGGTAAAATACTCGGCATCAAACTCATCGTTAATGAGCTTTAGGTCATTAAGGCGTTTATATAGCGGAGAAGCATCATCAGATATTATTTTAATAAGTGCGTTCATCGCTATAATATCGCTTAGTGTCGTCTGATAATCCAAAACGTCCTGTTTAAATCCAAAACAGAAAAGCGGTAATGATACCTCCAACTGTTTTTCGGTATAGTTTTTAATAACCGTTGCGGGTTCTGTAAATTCGCCACGCTTAAGTTCTATTTTTTCTGCATTTTTAACAGAGGCCTCTATTTTCGATAAAACCCGCTTTGTATTAACATTTCCCGCAATGCAGATAAACATATTTGAAGGATTATAAAATGTATTATAGCATTTATACAGCACCTTATCGTCAATTTTTGCAATAGATTCTGTGGTGCCTGCTATATCAATTTTAACAGGGTTATTGTGGTACATATTTTCAAGCATACCAAAAAGAACACACCAGTTAGGAGAATCATCATACATTCTTATTTCCTGACCGATTATTCCTTGTTCTTTATTTACTGTTTCTGCGGTAAAATACGGATTTTGAACAAAATCTAAAAGTATTGTCAAATTTTCATCAAATCGCTCGGTGCAAGAAAAGATATAGCAGGTGCGATCGAAGGATGTAAATGCGTTAGCATAGGCACCGGTTGCCGCGTATTTAGAAAAAGCATCGCCATCCTCACTTTCAAACAGCTTGTGCTCCAAAAAGTGCGCGATACCGTCAGGCACTGTGATTTCTTCTCCATTAACGGTAAAACTCGAATCAATAGAACCGTATTTTGTGCCGTACACAGCATACACCGAATTAAATTCGGGTTTCTCATAAATATAAATCTTTAACCCATTTAAAAGTTCGGTAACGGTATATCCACTTTTGAGGGACTTATTATAAAAATATTCCGTTTTCATTACTCTACCCCCTTTGGCATCAACCTATAAACCGTGTGTAATTTAACACCCTTAGCAGCATTTATTACATCTTCCCGTGTAACTTTAGCCACCTGTCCTGCTACAAATTCAGGAGTTTTTAAATTATCGCGCATAATAAGAGTTGAATACCATCTATCAAGTGCGTAAACACTATCGTTATAAGAATTTAACGAACTGGTAATGGCCTTAATTGAAGCATTAAAGGTAAAATCTGAAAATTCACCGTTTTTTACAAGCTCCAACTGATTTAAAATTTCCTTTTCTGCCTTTTCTCCGTTCGCAGCTTCAACACCTGACTGAACTAAGAGAAGCCCTTTAGTGCGAATACAGGAGGACGAGCAATAGTAACACAGGCTCATTTTTTCCCTTACATTCTCGAAAAGACGTGAATACGGTCCACCACCGAAAATATCGCACATTACATTAAGGCTTAACTCATCCTCGCCTGAAAGGTAGGTGGAAAAGCCCATAACCAACTTACCTTGGGCAACGTCAAAATTATCAGTAACACGTTTTACGCTCTGTGTGGGTTGGACGGGTTGTGATATGGTGTAATCGGTAATATTGTTTCGTGAATACGCCGAAAGTCTTGCTTTAACCTTATCAAAAATACCATCTGGCAAGGCTTTTCCGATAACCTGAACTCTGATATATGAGTTATTAAGCATATTAAGCCAAGCGGTATAAAGTCTATCGGTAGTTATTTTCTCAGCCGCTTGTTTTGTACCGTACTTAGAGATGCCATATGCCGAATCCTCAAACATAACACTGAGCATCCGATTTTTAGCAAAGGATCGCTTGTCATTTATTTCACTTTCAATATGTTCTATTTGCTTTCTCTTTTCCCGTTCTGTATCATCATAAGAAAAACTGTTATTTTTAACAAGCGGATTAAAAATCAGAGAAAGTAATAATTCCATGGCATCATTAATTACTGACTCACCTAAATTAAAGGCAAGCTCATCATTAATAACAGAAATTGCTATTTTAATATGCTGAACATCCCTTACTTTATCCACTGAAACCGATAAATCGGCGCCGTAAAGCATATTAAGTTTTAAATTAAGTTTTGTATAATCGGGATATTTTTCACTGCAAGAGGTTAAAACATATGGCAGTAAAGCATTTTCAGCTATAGTTTCGGCTGATAGCGGAAGATAAAAATTCATCGAAATAACTGTTGTATTAAATCTGGTATTTTCAACAAAAATTCCGTCAGCTCCATTAGATATTCTAAAACTTTTATATGACAAAATATAGTCCTCCAATATAATTTTAAATTATTATAACATAAAGGTAGATTTTTCTCTACACAAATTTATGAATTTTTAGTAAATTTACTGTCACATATGTGGAAAACATAATTTTATGTGATAAAATTATCTTATTAACTGAGCGAGGTGTTAAAATGTCTAAAAAGAATTCTAAACGTGGAATACCGATTCAGACCCGCACAATTTTGAGCATTATTATTCTGCTTTTGGAAATAATTTTTATTGCAAATTCAGTTATCAATTTTGCAGGTAAAATTTCCTGGTTGCACTCTTTAGCTGGATTTTTAGGAATTATTCTTGTAATTCACATAATAACAATAAGAGGTAATCAGAGCTATAAAATTATGTGGATAGTGTTCATTTTACTAATTCCTGTTTTTGGAGTTCTTGCCTATCTCCTTTTCGGCGGAGGACGCGTTTTCCCTCACATTAAAAAACGCTTTAATGAATGTAATAAAAAATACCTATTGGCAATTAATTCTACAGATGCTACTCAGAAATTAAATTACAACGATATGCTGCATTACCGACAGGCTGCATACCTTAAAAATGAAGGCGGATTCCCTATCTTTGACAATACAACAAGTGTTTTTCTCCCAAACGGCGAAGCTTTTTTTGATGAAGTTTTAAAGGTTCTAAAAACTGCCGAAAAATATATCTATATTGAATTTTTTATATTGGCAGAAGGATATATGTGGGATGAAATTTTTAAAATTTTAACAGAAAAAAGCAAAACCGGTGTTGAAATTAAAATAATTTTTGATGATTTTGGTTCAATTAAAAGGCAAAATAAAAATTTTGTATCCAAACTTAAAAAGTCGGGAATTGAGGTGTCTATTTTTAATCCAATCAGACCATCTATTGATATATTTATGAACAACCGCAATCATCGGAAGATAATAATCGTCGACAGTAAATACGCATTTACGGGAGGTATAAACATAGGAGATGAATATATAAATAAAGTAGAACGCTATGGGCACTGGCTTGACACAGGTATTAAAATTGAAGGCAAGGCAGTAAACGCGTTTTTAGCTATGTTTTGCAGTATGTGGGAATTTACTACAAAACAGGAAATTGATATTAATTCGAAATTGGGAATTCATAAAGGCAATAAGGACGGATTTTATATACCTTATTGTGATGACCCTCTAGATATTTCCAATACAGCACAAGGCATCTATATGCAGATTATAGGAACGGCGCAAAAATTTGTTTACATCGAAACCCCCTATTTAATTCTTGACAGCGCTATGATATCAGCTCTCTGCCTTGCTACAAAATCTGGAGTTGATGTAAGAATTATTACACCGCACATCCCTGATAAATGGTATGTACATCCTGTTACTCAATACTATTACTCAGAACTCCTTGATTCCGGTGTGAAAATTTATGAATACACTCCGGGTTTTATTCATTCAAAAGTATTTGTATCCGATGACAGTGTTGCAACCGTTGGTACCGTTAATATGGATTATCGCAGTTTCAATTTCCATTTTGAATGCGGTGTATGGTGTTCAGGCAGCCGCTCCGTTCATGAAATCAAAAAAAATTTCTTATCCACACTTGAAAACTGCGAAGAGATTATTAATGAGGAATGGAAAAAAAGACCTTTACTCAAAAAATTTAAACAAACTATTCTTCACTTATTTGCGCCACTAATGTAATTGACTTTTTAGGTAACATATGTTATAATTTTAAAGAAAGGTGGTATATTTATGAAATTAAAAAATATCTTAATTGCTCTTTCCATTATTATAGGTATAGTTTCTATGGCAGCGGGTGTTGCAGTTATAGTTGACAGAATTCTTAAAAAGAAAGAATGCTATGAGGGTTACATCGAATGCGACTGCACCGAAGATGAAGCGGCTGAATAATTAATTTAACGGATGCAACTTGTTTGCATCCGTTATTTTTATGTTTTTTGTTAATTTTACACAAAATTTATGCATTTTTCGTGTAATTAAAAAAATGTTTTGTTGAATTGTAATAGTTTTTTATTAGAAAATTAATATAACCACTTGAAAAAATCATATGAATATAGTATTATTAAAATAACATAATAATAATGTGAATTATTTTTTAGGAGCGATAAATAATGGCAAAAAAATATACACCTGAAATTATTGCAAATTTAATCGAAAAAAAGCTTTTGCATAATTTCGGTATATCCACCGCACAAGCATCCGATGAGGCGTTTTATAAAGCTACAGTTTTGGTTTTGCGTGATATAATGCGCGAAAGAAGAACCGCTTTTAAAAAGGCTACAGCTGAGCAGACCGCGAAAACTGTATATTATCTTAGTATGGAATTCCTTATGGGACGCTCTCTCAAGAACAACCTCTTTAATTTAGAACTTGAAGATACCGTTTCAAAGGCGCTTTCAAAATTTAAGGTTAGGCTTGATAATTTGTATGAATTAGAGCCTGATGCTGGTCTTGGAAACGGTGGCCTTGGAAGACTTGCCGCCTGCTTCTTAGACGGACTTTCAAGTGGAAGCTATCCGGCAATGGGCTACTGCATTAAATATGAATTCGGCATATTCCGCCAGAAAATTGTTGATGGCTGGCAGACCGAAATGCCTGACTTTTGGTTGCCCGGAGGTGAAGTTTGGTTAGAGCCACGCCCTGCCTCAGCAGTTGATGTTAAATTTGACGGTAAAATTAATGAATGGTGGGACGGTGAGCACCACAATATTTCTCACGAAAATTATACCGTTGTCCGTGCCATGCCATATGACCTTATGGTTGCAGGAAAAGACGGCAAAACCGTTAATGCTTTAAGACTGTGGAGTGCTGAATATCAGGATATAGATATGTCAGCCTTTAATCAGGGTGATTATGTAAAAGCACTCGAGCAAAAGGCCAATACTGAGGTTATCAGTAAAGTTTTGTATCCGGAAGATAATCATATGGAAGGCAAATCGCTAAGACTCCGTCAGCAGTACTTCTTAGTATCAGCTTCAATTCAAGATATATTGAACCGCCACTTGCGCACCTATAACACGCTTGAAAATCTGCCCGAAAAGGTTGCTATTCATATTAATGACACTCATCCTACCCTATCCATACCTGAACTTATGCGATTTTTACTTGATGAATGTGGATATTCCTGGGAAAAAGCTTGGAGCATTGTTAAAGGAACTGTGGCATATACAAATCACACCGTTATGAAGGAAGCACTTGAATGTTGGCAGGAATCATTAGTTAAACACAGAATTCCAAGAGTTTACCAGATAATTAAGGAAATTGATAATCGCTTCCGTGAAGAAATGTGGAACGAAACCCACGATGCTGCTATAGTTGAAAGAACCGCGATTATTAAAAACGGTATGATTCATATGGCTAATCTTTGTGTTGCAGCATCACACACTGTTAACGGTGTTTCAAAACTTCACAGCGAAATTTTAAAGGATTCCTTATTTAATGATTTCTACAAGATAACCCCTGATAAGTTCACTAATGTTACAAATGGTATAGCTCATCGCAGATGGCTCTGCCAAGCAAACCCAATGCTCACAAAATATTTAACCGAGCTTATTGGCGACGGCTTTGTAAAGGACGCCGCAGAACTTTCGAAATTAGAGAAATTCGCAGATGATAAAAATGTTCTTTTAAAGCTCGATGAAATCAAGCGTGCAAATAAGGTACGTCTTTCAAATTATGTCAAAAACAACTTTGGTGTTGTCCTTAATCCCGACTCAGTTTTTGATATGCAGATTAAGCGTCTGCACGAATATAAGCGTCAGCACCTAAACGCGCTTCATATTATCTCTGATTATCTGTATTTAAAGGATAATCCTAATGCCGATTTTGTTCCTAAAACCTATATCTTCGGTGCGAAAGCCGCTCCAGGTTATCTTCTTGCTAAACAGATTATCCATTTAATCAATAAATTAGCTGATATTATTGAAAATGACCGTACAGTAAGTGATAAATTAAAGGTTATTTTCCTTGAAGATTACCGCGTAACACTTGCAGAGCTTATGATACCTGCCGCAAATATCAGTGAACAGATTTCCCTTGCATCTACAGAAGCCAGTGGCACAGGTAATATGAAACTGATGATGAACGGTGCTATAACACTCGGTACTGAAGATGGAGCCAATGTTGAAATTCATAAGGCTGTGGGTGATGATAACATTATAATCTTTGGATTGGAAACTCCCGAGGTTATGAAAATTCAGAAAAACGGATATAATCCGCGCCCCTATTATGATAATAATCCTACTCTTCGCCGCGCTGTTGATTTTATTGGAGCCGATGTTGGGGGACAGAATTTTGATGCAGTCTATAGTGCACTTACCAATGCTGATTCTTATATGGCTATGGCAGATTTTGCCGACTATTGTCGTGCTCATGACACCGCATCAAGACTTTACAGTGATAAAATAACATTTAACAAGATGTCCCTTATGAACATCGCTAAATCGGGTATATTCTCGGCAGACCGTTCTATTGACGACTATGCCAAAAACATATGGAATATTACCCCCATTAAATAACTATGCAATACTTTCCTTTTGACTCATGGAAAAAAATTTATAAAGAGCATTTTGGAGCCGTAGCTTCTGGTGAAATCCAGAGGCTTCGGCTATTACTTCATAAGGACGCATGTTGTTATAAAGCGTATCTCAGAATCCGGCGCGACGATGAACCTAATTTCAAAGAAATTGAATTATCCCCTGCTGAATGGCTTGACTCTTATCAATTTTTTGATTGTGAGCTCTCTCTTTCTACAGGTATTTATTGGTATTGCTTCAGATACGAAAGTGCTCACGGTGAATTTTATGTAACACGCTGCGACGGTCCGATAGGTCATGTGTCACAGAATGGCGAATACTGGCAACAGACTGTTTATGAAGACGATTTTTATACGCCCGAATGGCTATATGGCGGCACTATTTATCAGATTTTCCCTGACAGATTTTATAATTCAGGTACCCCAAAATCAAACGTACCCAACAGCCGATATTTAACTAAAACCTGGGAAAAACAACCCGAATATAAGCAAAACAACGGCAAATGCAGTCTTGGCAACGATTATTACGGCGGCGACCTTAACGGCATTAACGAAAAACTGCCCTATCTTTACGATTTAGGGATAACATGTATTTACTTAAACCCCATTTTTGAAGCTGATTCTAATCATCGCTATAATACTGCAAATTACTTAAAAATTGACCCTATATTAGGTGATGAGAAGGATCTTGAAAATTTATGTAAGAATGCTAGCAAACTCGGTATACGCGTTATTTTAGACGGCGTATTTTCCCATACGGGTGATGACAGTATTTATTTTAACAAGTACGGCACTTATGATAGTGTAGGAGCATATAATTCGGTGAATTCCCCTTATTATAGTTGGTTTAAATTTAAAAATTGGCCCGATGACTATCACGCCTGGTGGGGTATTAAAACTCTGCCTGAAGTAAATGAAGATAATGAAAATTTCACCGAATTTATTACCGGGAAAGGCGGCGTACTTCGTTATTGGCTTAAAAAAGGTATAAGCGGTTGGCGACTTGATGTTGCCGATGAACTACCTGATAATTTTTTAGAAAACATAAGAAAAGCGATTAAATCCGAGAACAAGGACGCATATCTTTTAGGTGAAGTTTGGGAAGATGCTACCAATAAAATCAGCTACGGTAAAAGGCGTAAATTTTTACAGGGCAAACAGTTAGATTCTGTTATGAACTACCCCTTTGCAAATGCTATAATAGATTTTATTAAAAGTGGCAATTCAAAAACCTTTATAAATACCATTTTGTCGGTTTGCGAAAATTATCCGCCTATGAGTATTCGTACGCTTATGAATCATATAGGAACACACGATACTGCACGAATTTTAACCGTTTTAGGTAAATCTGACGCCTATACTGGAGACCGTGCATGGCAGTCCGCTCAATCGCTCTCAAGCAGTGAATATGATTTTGCTAAAAGGCGGCTAAAACTTGCTTCATTTCTGCAATTCACATTACCCGGTGTTCCATCAGTATTCTATGGCGACGAAGCGGGAGTCCAAGGCTTTAGCGACCCATTTTGCAGAGCTACTTATCCTTGGGGTAAGGAAAACAGTGACCTATTCACTCATTATAAATATTTAGGCGAAATCAGAAAAAATACCCACTGCCTTAAAAACGAGTCATTCATACCCTACCACCTTGAAAACGGTCTTGTAAGCTATATAAGAAGTAGTAATCAAGATTCACTTTTCTTAGCAGTTAACACAAATTATTACGATATTTGGCTTGAGGCACCAAATGAATTCAAAAATTGCAAGAATTCACTATACGGCGATTCTCCGAACTCAGACGGCTGGGTGTGCGTAAAGCCTCTATCGGCAGTTATGCTAAAAACAGAGTCATAATACGGCTCTGTTTTTTCTTAATTTTACCTTTTATAATTTCTAAATAGTTTCGCAAAATAATATTACAAACGCAAAATTTGTAATTAAGGAGTGAAATACAATGGCTAAAAATGTAGTACCCGAGGCTAAAGAAGCTCTCAACCGTTTTAAGATGGAAGCTGCTAACGAAGTAGGCGTAAATCTTAAGCAGGGTTACAACGGAGACCTTACCTCTAAGCAGGCTGGTTCTATCGGTGGACAGATGGTTAAGAAAATGATCGAGTCCTATGAAAACGGTATGAAGTAATCCATTCCGCAAAATAAAGTATTGTTTATGACAGTATCATATATAATACTAAAGAGCCTCGCAAAAGCGGGGCTCTTGTTTATAGATCAACAATGTGGTTAAAGCAAGCCTTGAAGGGCGAATCCGATACCTTTATATCTGCATTTTTCATCATACACGCCCGCTTTATAACCGTTTTACCGTATTTTCCGCGCAGTATATCCATTTTTCGCTCAAGCGTTTCAACGTTTATTTCTTTCATATAATCGTCAAATATATTAAGTTGGTACTGTACCGACTCAAAGTCGGA
>JAZRKE010000054.1:0-2400 GCA_045646145.1 Acutalibacteraceae bacterium
TCCGTTTACTTTAAAAAGTACACTTGACTTCTCCTTGCGATTTCTCGCTCGGAATTGTCGGGTCCTTATTATCGTCGTTGTTTAATTTTCAAGGTCCGTTTCGCTACCCTTCATTTTTGGGCGCCCAATTATAATACCAAACTAAAGGACATTTGTCAACACTTTTTTTCGAATTTTTTCAATTTTTTTTAGATTTTATAAACTTTTGTAATTTTCGTTAATTTTCTCGATTATTTTGCGCTCTTTTCGGGAAATTTGCACTTGGGTCATATTAAGTTTTTCGGCAACCTCACTTTGAGTTAGCCCAACAAAGTGCCTTAATATTATTATTTGCCGCTCCTGACTTGACAAGTACGATAGGATTTCGGATACATATATTTTATTGAATATTTCTTCATCTCCATTTTCACTCAGGTCATATTCCTTGCTCTCACCCTCCTCGTCGTAGGTAAGCGACAAAACCGGTCGGGCGGCATTTAGAGCCTCGTTTACCTCCTCAGCACTAACACCCAAAATCTCGGCAGCCTTAACGGCTGTTAACGGCATTCCGGTTTCCTTTTCATATTTCTCACCGATAGCCGTTACCTTTAACGATAATTCCTTAAGGCTTCGAGATACCTTAATAGAGCCTGTGTCACGAAAAATTCTTTTTATCTCGCCCAATATCACAGGAACGGCATAGGTAGAGAACGCGAATCCGCGCGACTCATCGAAATCGCGAGCAGCTTTGACAAGCCCCATACATCCCGACTGAAATAAATCATCGTACTCTACCCCTCTGCCCGTAAATCTCTTACAACAGGCGTGGACTAGTCCGAAATTACTTTTTATAAACTCTTCATCTTTATAAAGTAGCATTTTTTCCCGCTCTTACACTTATTTTTTTGCGCATTATAACGGTGGTGCCTTTACCTACGGCACTCTTCACCTTGATATCATCCATAAAGCTCTGCATAACCGCAAATCCGAGCCCTGCGCGTTCCTCGCCACCCGTTGTATAAAGCGGCTCCATTGCCTGCTCGATATTCGGAATACCGACACCCCTATCCCTGATTTTCACAGTAACTGAATGGTCGCTTTTAATTTCAGCAGATATGTAAACAGTACCTATAACATCCCAGTAAGCGTGGACAATACAATTGGTTACAGCCTCACTTACGGCAGTTTTTATATCGGAAAGCTCATCTATTGTAGGGTCAAGCTGCAACACAAATGATGCAACCGCCGCACGTGCAAAAGCCTCGTTGGCGGATTTTGAAGGAAAAGACAATGTAAATTTATTAATAGTTTTCATAATTTGCTCCTTTCAGTAATTCTGCAAATTTTTTCAAGGCCTGATAATTTCATTACCTTATATATATTAGGCGAACAGCCTGTTATGGCGAGTTCAGCACCCGTTTTAGCGAGGATTCGGTAGCGCCCCATAACAAGTCCAATGCCCGACGAGTCCATAAACCCGACAGATGAGAAATCCAACACTAATAATGTAGGCATATTAAGTTCAATCTCCCTATCAATTTCTTCACGAATAAGTCTTGCGGTGTGGTGGTCGATATCGCCCTCTATAAAGGCGGTTACAACCTGACCCGATGTTTCAATTTTTACTGACATTTTATTCCTCCTTGGCGGTTAAGCCGCAGTGATGATAGATAAATTCGCCATAAAGCGAGCTAAATTGAGTTTCACTCAGCTAAATTCACTTTCGTGAGCTAAATTGCCTGCGGCAGCTAAAAGCGAATTTAATTTAGCTTCTCCCAAGAAATTTAGCTATGCGAAGCATGATTTAGCTGTCGCAAAGCGACTGTTTAGCTAAAGTACTATAAAAAAGACGAGCACCTATTATATAATAAGTGCTTGTCCGTAAATAATTTGTCGAAAATCGGCAAGAATATAAATTTTATTTCTCCCCTACCCAAAGACATCTATTAAAGTTGATTATAGCGGATTTTGCGCTAAAAGTCGATGGTGCTACCCTTTTACAAAATATAATATAGACATACTTATTAAGGGTGGTGAATTTATGCTATACAGTAGGATACGTGATTTGCGCGAGGATAAGGATTTAACCCAACGCGAAATGGGTGAGATACTCCTCTGCAGTCAACGAGTATACAGTAACTATGAACGCGGCGAACTCGATATACCCACTGAAATATTAATAAAATTAGCAGATTTTCACAAGGTTTCGGTTGATTACATTCTAAACCGAACCGATATAAAAGATACTTTTAAATAGCAAAACAGCCATCTGAATTCAGATGGCTGTTTATTTTTTAGATTTTTGCCTTTAAATCTGCGATTTGAGAATTTATATTTTCAATTTTATCAAGAACCTTGGCGAGCTGCTCACGCTGAGTAGCAACTAAAGCCTCGGGAGCTTTGGCTACGAAGTTCGGGTTG
>JAZRKE010000055.1:0-20997 GCA_045646145.1 Acutalibacteraceae bacterium
GACGGTGTTTGTTATTGCCCACCGCCTCTCAACCGTTAAAAATTCCGATGTTATAATGGTGCTTGATAAGGGCAGAATTATTGAACGCGGTAACCACGAAAAATTAATTTCCGAAAAAGGAACCTATTATCGCCTGTACACCGGTGCGTTTGAATTGGAATAATTACTAAAAGGCGGCGTTTTGCCGTCTTTTTTTCAGTTAGTCATTGCGTTAAAGGATACATTGTGGTATAATTATAATACATGACGGTATATAAAGGAGTAGTTACAATGAATATACCATTTTCCCCGCCTGATATAACCGAAGCAGAAATAAACGAGGTTATAAAGGCGCTAAAATCAGGATGGATAACAACAGGACCAAAAACAAAAAAACTTGAAAAACAGGTTGCCGAATTTTGCGGAGTTAATCGAGCGGTTTGTCTTAACTCACAGACTGCTTGCGCCGAAATGGCGCTGCACGTTTTGGGGGTCGGCCCCGGGGACGAGGTTATTGTACCTGTATACACATATACAGCCTCAGCATCGGTCGTTCATCATGTTGGGGCAACCATTGTTTTGGTGGACTGCGCTAAGGATTCTTTCGAAATGGATTATGATAAGGTTGCGGCGGCTATTACTCCGAAAACCAAGGCAATTATTCCTGTTGATTTAGGCGGAATTCCATGTAATTATGAAAGAATTTATGAAATTGTAAATAGTAAAAAAGATATATTTGTACCCTCTAATGATATTCAAAGGGCTATTGGTAGAGTAGCGGTTATGGCGGATACGGCACATTCATTTGGGGCGTCAAGAAACGGAAGACCGACAGGCTCACTTGCCGACTTTTCATCTTTTTCCTTCCATGCCGTAAAAAATCTCACCACTGCCGAAGGGGGCGCGCTTGTCTGGAGAGATGTTGATGGCGTTGACAATGAGGAAATTTATCGAAAAATACAATTGCTTTCGCTTCACGGGCAATCAAAAGATGCTCTTGCAAAAGCTCAGGTTGGTGCATGGGAATATGATATTGAGGGGCTTTATTATAAATGCAATATGACTGACATCGCTGCTGCAATGGGATTGGCACAAATGAAGCGATATGACAAAATGCTCTCGCGCCGCAAGGAAATTATTGAGAGGTTTGATGCGGCGTTTAATCCGCTCGGTGTAGAAACGTTGCCGCATTATGAAAGCGGACATTCATCTTCGGGGCATTTGTATATTACACGAGTGCCGAATATTACATCTGAGCAGAGAAATGAAATCATAATTAAAATGGCGGAGCTCGGTGTCAACTGCAATGTTCATTACAAACCGCTTGCATTACATTCGGCATATAAGAATTTAGGTTTTGATATTAAGGATTATCCTAATGCCTATAACCGTTTTATAAATGAAATTACGTTACCGCTTCACACCTGCCTTACTGATGAACAGGTGGACTATGTGGTTAAGAGTTATAAAGAAGTATTGAAAGAGTACAAAGTATGATTTTAAAAAAATGGGAAGACTTACCAGATATGTTAAAAACCGAGCAGGTGCGTCCGTATTACGATATTTTAAAAAATAAGACGGCGAGTCTTATTTTAAAACGAATATTTGATATTTTTTGCTCCGGTATAATGCTTATAATATTAAGCCCTGCGTTTCTATTGTTGGCTATAGCCATAAAACTTGATTCGGAAGGCCCTGTGTTTTACCGTCAGACAAGAATAACGCAGTACGGAAAGGAATTCAAAATATTCAAATTTCGTACAATGGTGAACAATGCCGATAAGATAGGCACTCAGGTAACCGTAAGCGGCGACAGCCGTGTAACAAGGGTTGGAAAATTTATAAGGGGTTGCCGACTTGATGAAATAAGTCAGTTAATAGATATTTTTAGGGGCACTATGACGCTTGTGGGAACCCGTCCTGAAGTGCCGAAATATGTAGCGGCATACACCGATGAAATGATGGCAACGCTGTTACTTCCCGCAGGAGTTACAAGCGAAGCGAGCATTCTTTACAAGGATGAAAGCGAGTTGCTTGATAAAGCGGCGGACGCCGATGCAGTCTATATAAACGAAGTTCTGCCCGCAAAAATGAAGTACAATCTTGAAGCTATTAAAAATTTCAGTTTTTTAGGCGATATAAAAACAATTTTCCGTACGGTTTTTGCCGTACTTAAAGGGTGAAATGAATGAAGGTATCGGTTGCAGTTGTTGCATACAACGAAGAGAAAACACTGCCGAAATTACTTGAAGATTTATTCGCGCAGGATTATCCGCACCAAAATATAGAAGTGCTCTTGATTGACAGTATGTCTACCGATGGTACGCTCGGGATAATGAAGGAGTTTGCCGAGGGTTCGGATTTTTCCCATATAAAACTTTTAGAAAACAAGGGCAAAACCCTGCCGTACGGTTGCAATGTGATGCTTGAAAATTATACGGGTGATGCTATTGTAAGGCTCGATGCACACGCATCTGTTCCTGCTGATTTTATAAGTAAAAATGTTGCTGTTTTAGAGAGCGGCGAGTTTGTTTCGGGCGGTAGAAGACCGAATATAATTGATGATAATACTAATTGGAAGAGCACTTTGCTCACTGCCGAACAGTCTATGTTTGGAAGTGGTGTTGCTTCCTATAGAAATAGCGACTCTAAGCGATATGTTTCTTCTGTTTTTCACGGAATGTATAAAAGAGAAGTTTATGATGCGGTAGGGCTATACAACATAAATCTTGCGAGAACCGAAGATAATGATATGAGTTACCGTATTACGCAGGCGGGTTATAAGATTTGTTACGACCCAAATATAGTTTCTTATCAGCATACAAGAAATAACCTTAAGAGTATGCTTCGCCAGAAATATTTAAACGGATATTGGATAGGCAAAACCTTGGGGGTTAATCCGCAATGCTTTTCGCTCTTTCACTTTGTGCCGCTATGCTTTGTATTGGGAATAATTTTAACAAGTATCTTAGCTTTCTTTGGTATGCCGCTTTTAGCACTTATTATGTGGGCGGCTTATGCCTTGTTGGTTTTTGGTATATCGGCATTAGAAATAATTAAAAATAGGTTTATAGCAACGAATTTATTGTTACCCGCATTATTTTTACTTCTGCATTTAAGCTACGGTGTGGGCACCCTTATAGGTATTGTCGAAATGCCCTTCTGGCTTAGGAAAATAAAAAAGGTGAGGTTTAAATTATGGCTAAAATTGCTATGACACCCGAGCAGGTTCGTTCAATGCAACTGAAGGGACTCCAAATGGCACTCTTCTTTGATGATTTCTGCCAAAAAAACAACCTTACTTATTTTATGTGCGGCGGATGCTGTATCGGTTCAATCCGCAATAAAGGCTTTATCCCGTGGGATGACGATGTGGATGTTTTTATGCCGCGTGAAGATTACGAAAAGCTAAAAAAGCTCTGGGTTGATACCGAGAAGTATTCTATACAGTACACAACCAAAGATTTTTTAACCGAAAATCAATTTTTAACAATAAATGATAACAACACAACCTTTATTAAAACCTACCAGATGAATTTGGATATTAATCATGGGTTGGTGTTGGATGTTCTGCCGCTTGACGGTTGCCCGACAGGGGTCAAAAGAAAAATACAGAAGCTGTGGGCGCTGCTTTATTCCCTTTTTATTGTTGGCAAGGCGCCCGAGAATCACGGGAAAGCCGTGTATTTGGGCGGAAAAATATTGCTGTCGCTTTTCAGCGGTAAGGACTTAAGGTATAAAATCTGGGAATTCTGCGAAAAGCAGATGACCAAATACCCGATTTCAGAGTGCGAATACATTACGGAACTCTGCTCGGGTCCACATTATATGCAAAATGAATATCCGAAAGAATATTTTGAAAAGGAACTAAGGGTTGATTTTGAGGGCTACAAGCTACCCATACCTGTCGGTTATGACGGCTATTTAAAAATGGCATTCGGTGATTATATGCAGTTACCGCCACCCGAAAAACAGGTATGTCATCACGAGTTCGAAATAATGGATATGGAAAACAGTTACAAAATTTATCGTGGAAAAAATTATTTTATCCAAAAATAATCAGGAGAAAGCAATGAAACACGCCTACTTGATAATAGTGCATCATCAATTTGAATTATTGGAATTGCTACTGAAATGCCTTGATAATCCGAATAATGATTTTTATATTCATATTGATTCAAAGGTTAAGAATTTTGACAGAGATGCAATCGTTAAGGATGTAAAGTATTCATCGGTTACATTTACCGAAAGCATAAGTGTTCACTGGGGCGCTTTCTCCCAAATTAAGAGCGAGCTTATTTTACTTAAGGCGGCGCTCAAAGGAAATTACGATTATTTTCATCTGCTGTCAGGCGTAGATTTACCGATAAGGTCTGCACAGGAGATACTGAGTTTCTTCGAAAACAACAAGGGCAAGGAGTTTATTCATTTTTGCTCAGATGAATATAATAAAAGCGAAAATGTGCAGGGTAGGGTAAAATACCATTATTTCTTACAGGAAAAGGTTGGAAGAAATGACGGAATATTACAGTTGATTTCAAAAATAACACTTAAAGTTCAAAAAATTTTAAAGGTAAACCGAATAAAAAATAAAGATTTTCAGATCGTATGCGGCGCAAATTGGTTCAGTATAACAAAAGAACTCGCAAAATTTGTTATAGATAACGAGGATTTTATTGTAAAGCTTTGTAAAAACGGCTTTTGCGTCGATGAGATTTTCCTGCAAACTTTGGTGTGGAATTCAGCCTTTAAAGAAAAGCTGTATTGTCCCGATGCTCAGGATGATTATAGAACCTGTCTGAGATTTATTGATTGGAAAAGGGGTAACCCGTACACCTTCACCGAGCAGGATTTTCACGAGCTTATTAATAGTGGGTTCCTTTTTGCAAGGAAATTTGATATAGAAAAGCATCCTGAAATCTGCTACAAAATTGCAGATTACGTTTTAAACCGATAGTAAAGAAAAGAGGTTTCATAATGCGTACGAGGCAGGCGTTTATAAATGCGGTTTTTAGTATACTGTTACAGCTGACTCTTGCTGTATCAGGCCTTTTGGTTCCGCGTTTTTTTATATTGGCTTTTGGCTCTGCGGTTAACGGCTTGGTATCATCAATTTCACAGTTTATAACATATATGAGCCTTGTAGAAGCCGGTGTGGGCGCTGCGGCAACGGTATCGCTTTATAAACCGCTCGCCGATAAAAATACAACCGAGGTTAATGGGGTTTTAGCGGCTGCGAAAAATTTTTATATGCGTTCGGGCGTTATATTTTTTGGTCTCGCCGTTCTACTTGTTTTTTGTTATCCGTTAATTGTCGAAAATGAAATTCAGGATATTTCGTTTATACGAATAATGGTTGCTGTTTTATGTATTAACGGAATTATTGACTATTTCTTTTTAGGCAAATACCGTGTGCTATTGATGGCAGATCAGCGTGGATATATACTTTACGGAATTCAGATAATAGGCACTCTCGTTATGACCGTTGTAAGTATTTTGCAGATTAAATATGGTGCTTCTGCTATTGCCGTTAAAGCAACCGCTGCCGCTATATATGTGTTAAGAAGCAGCGCTGCTATAATTTATTGTAAATGGTGTTATCCACAGTATAATTTCAAACAAAAACCGCTTAACAGTGCTTTTACACAACGACATTCCGCTTTGTTGCATCAGGTAGTGGGAGTTATAACAAATAATGCCGCAATTATTTTATTAACCGTAATGGTGAAAAAAGATGCACTTGCGGAGGTTAGTGTGTATAGTGTATATAATTTGGTAGCATATTCATTGTCAAATCTTTTGACTGCGCTCTCAAACGGAATTACTCCCAGTTTTGGTCAGGTGATTTCAAAAAAAGAGTATGATACTTTAAAAACCAGTTATTCCTCATATGAATTGATATTTTTTTTGATGACATTTATTTGCTATACCTGTATGGCGGTATTGCTTTATCCGTTCATTTCTATTTACAGCATGGAATTTACCGACGGGGTAAATTATGCGCGTCCGATATTGGTGGTGCTCTTTACGATTGTGGGAATATTGCAATCGATACGTTTACCCGGACTTACACTTATTTGCGCTGCAGGACACTACCGCGAAACCAGATGGCGAGCAATAATTGAAATGGGTATAAGCATAGCAGGCTCACTGCTTTTAACACCTTGGTTTGGTGTTGCGGGTGTTATGACCGCTATGATGCTGGCGTATGCTTACAGAACTATTGATATAATTATCTATTCGGCAAAGCAATTTATAAGAGGTACTTTGAGAATAACATTCCTTCGTATTCTGCGGAATTTAATTGTAACGGGCGTATGTATATTCATAGGAATTTTAGTGGTTCCACAAGCAACGCAAAGCTGGATTGTGTGGTTTTTAAGTGCGGTGGTAATAGGAGTATTATCTTTGGCATTGCTTTTTGTGGTAAACTTGATTTTTGAGCCGCAGCAGACCAAGAACATTATTAGCATCTTAAAGGCTGTGTTAAAGAAAAACTAAAAGGAGGGTTTTTATGAGGAACCCCAAAATTTCGGTAATAGTTCCTGTTTATAATGTTGAAAAATATCTGGCTCGTTGTATTGATTCATTACTTGCGCAGTCTTTTACTGATTATGAATTAATTTTAGTTGATGATGGCGCTACCGACAGTAGCGGTAAAATTTGCGATGATTATGCCGAAAAAGACCCCCGTATCCGAGTGATACATAAAGAAAACGGAGGTCTGAGCGATGCCAGAAACAAAGGCACTCAAGAGGCTTCCGGAGAGTATATAATTTTTATAGACAGTGATGATTTTATAGAGGAAAATGCTTTAGAGCTGCTTCTGAGCCTTATAATGAAGAATTTCGCAGATATTGCCGTAGGCGGCATATATAATTGCTATGAAAATAAAAAAATAGCCCAATGCAGTAAAAATGAAGAATTTGTGTGTAGCGGAACAAAAGCGTTGGGTTATCTACTTGAGGGTGTGCTTATTACCGGTTCATCCTGTGGGAAACTAATTAAAACGGAATTAGCTAAGAAGCATATTTTCCCGTTCGGTAAAACCTATGAAGACGCTTTTTATATGCCCGGACTACTCTTAGATGCACAAAGTGTAGCGGTTACAACCCGTCCCCTCTACAACTATTGGCATAGAGCTGGAAGTATTACAACCGTGCCTTTCTCTCATAAGGCGATGCATGCTATAGAGGCTTATAAATACACCTACGATAAGGTTATGGAGAGTTGTCCAGAATTTGAATCTCGTGCACTTTTCAGACTATATTGGGCATATTTTACTGTACTTGACCGTATGCTTACCACCGATAATTTTAAGTCTCTGCCTCAATACAAAGAGGTAATTTACTTTTTAAAGAAAAATTGGTTTAAAATACTAAAATGTAAATATTTCCAAAAGTCCCGCAGGGCAGCGGCTGTTTTCTTGAAGATTAATGTAAAGTTTTATTTAGTTTTGCTCAAATATAAGAACAAAAACAACGGAGCGCTCCAATGAAAAAGGTATGTTTAATTGATTTCGATATGTCGGTGCGCGGCGGAGTGGAGCAGGTAACCGCCTCGCTCGCAAATGCGTTGGCGGATTGTTTCGAGGTCCATTTGCTCGGCCTTTGTGAGATGGGAAATCTTGCTTATACGGTAGATGAGCGTGTGAAATATACGGCTTTGTCGAAAGAGGAACAGCGCCTCAGCGTCATGCGCAAGGAATTAAAGCCCGTAATAAGAAATTATCTTAACAGTAATAAAATTGACGTAGCGATAATTCAGGGTAATTATTCCGGCTTTATTGCCTCGACCGCCCGCATTGGAACATGCACAAAGCTGGTTTTTTGCGACCACGGTGCGCTGATGAATCAGTGGGACAGGAGAGATATTGTCGTAATAAGGCTTATTTCCTCTCTTCTATGCCATAAAGTTATAACACTCACCGAACAAAGCCGTGAGGATTATATCAGAAAATTTCGCTTACCTCGCAAAAAGGTTGACTGCATTTATAACTGGATAGATTTATCGGTTGTGCGCTCTGAACAATACAATAAAGATTCAAAGCGTATAATTTCTGCAGGCAGATTTGGCAAAGAAAAGGGCTTTGATATGCTTATAAAGGCGTTTAAGCCCGTAACTGAAAAGCATACAGACTGGCATCTTGATTTATTTGGCGATGGAGAAATGATGGAAACGGTGAAGAATCTTATAGATGAATATAACCTTTCCAAAAATGTTCACCTTATGGGTATGCGCACCGATTTGCTTCAGCGGTATAAGGATTATGCGATGTATGTATTACCATCATATCGTGAGGGTATGCCACTGGTTTTGCTTGAGGCAAAGGCAAACCGACTGCCGATAGTAAGCTTTGATATTTTAACGGGTCCTAAAGAGATTGTGCGGGATGGTATTGACGGAATATTAATTAAGCCTTACGACATCGATGAAATGGCGAGGGCTATGTGTACGCTTATTGAAGACGATAAAATGCGCGAGGCTTTTTCTGCGGCATCGCAGGAAAATCTTGATAAATTTTCAAAAAAGACTATTCTTACAAATTGGAAACAATTAATTGAAAAAATATAGGGGGACTAAATCTATGATTTTCGGTGCAATTTTAGCAGGCGGCATTGGTAGCCGAATGCATATGGCAGATATGCCTAAGCAGTTTTTACCTTTAGGGGACAAGCCTATAATTATTCACACCCTTGAAAAGTTTTTAACCTGCTCTAAATTTGAAAAGGTTTATATCGGCGTTCATCCCGATTGGGTTAATTATATGAACGATTTATCCAATAAGTATTTAGGCGGACTTAAAGAAAAAGTAAAAACTGTAGCAGGGGGTAATGACCGCAACGAAACAATACTTAATATTGTGGCTGCTATTGAGACCGATTTCGGCGAATCGGATGACCACATAATAGTAACCCACGATTCTGTGCGCCCCTTTGTAACACTAAGAATGATAGAAGAAAATATTACGGCCGCCAAGCTTCACGGCGCGGTAGATACTGTTACTGCAGCTATAGATACAATTGTAGTATCTGAAAACGGCGAATTTATTTATGACATACCTGAAAGAAAGCGGATGTATCAGGGCCAGACCCCGCAAAGCTTCAACATTAATCTACTCAAAAGGCTGTACAATTCTTTAACTGATGAGGAAAAGGGCGTATTGACCGACGCTTGTAAAATATGCGTTGTAAGAAATCACCCTGTGTTTTTAGTAGAAGGCTCTTATACTAATATCAAGGTTACTACACCCGGCGACTATAAAATAGCTCAGGCTATGGTGGGGGGAAAGATAATTGATTAATCATATTTATCAATTAACTGCGCCTAAGGTTATAACCGTTAAATATGATGATATTACTTTTTCTGACAAGGTTATAATTAAGCCCGAATATATGGCTCTTTGCCATGCAGACCAGCGGTATTTTTTAGGTCAGCGTGATGCAAAGATTTTAAAGCAGAAATTACCTATGGCGCTTATACACGAAGCATGCGGAACGGTTGTTTTTGACCCGATGGGAGAATGGAAGGCGGGACAGAAGGTCGTTATGATACCAAATATTCAGGGTAACGGCGACAAACAGATTTTTGAAAACTATCAAAAGGGCTCACGTTTTTTATCAAGTGGCACCGATGGCTTTATGAGGGAGTTTGTTGAACTTGAACGCGACAGAATAATACCCTATAATAATATTGATCCCAAGGTTGCAGCAATATGCGAATTTATAAGTGTATCGGTTCACGCCACAACGCGTTTTGATTTAGTAGCTCATAAAAACAGGGATACTATTGGTATTTGGGGCGATGGCAGTCTCGCATATTCGGTTGCGTGTGTAATTAAAAAGCGTTTTCCAAAGAGCAAAATTATTGTTATAGGCAGAGATCCAAATAAATTGGCCCAATTTTCCTTTACAGATGAAACCTATTTTAGCAATTCCTTGCCCGAAAACCTACAGGTTGACCATGCATTTGAATGCTGTGGTGGCGAGGGCAGTTATTATGCTATTGAGGATGTTATTAAGTATATTAATCCACAAGGAACATTGATGCTTATGGGCGTTTCCGAAAACAAGGTTGCGATTAATACGAGGATGGTACTTGAAAAGGGTATGACTCTTGTAGGCTGTTCACGATCGGGAAGAGTTGATTTTGAAATAGCAGTAAATCTTTTAGAGGATAAAAACTTTGCTCAAAGACTTAAGGTTATAACCTATTATGCGGGTGAAGTTCGCAGAATTTCGGATATTTTTAAGGTTTTCTCCGAAGACCTTAACACTCCGTTTAAAACGGTATTCAAATGGGAGTTATAGATAATTTAAGGAGGTATTATTGAATTGCTTAAAAAGCTTTTTAAATTGGTAGAGCGCATTTTGATAATTCTTTCTGTTGCACTTTTTATAATTGGATACCTTACAGGCAGGTTTAATACCATACTTTGTGGTTTGTGTTGTATTTTCATCAGTAATGTAATTTATGCATTGCTTGATTGGAAGCAGCATTTAATCTTTCTCTTTTTTCATTTTACTTTTTTCACTTTCTTACTCTCTCGTCCTGTAATAAGTATGTTTCGCGGGAACGAGTGGTGGTATTTTTCCGTTTCGGCAGTACTTTTTGCTTTGAATGCAATATTTGTTTCATTGATAGCATTAAGAATAGGCAGTAAATTAATGAAAAAAAAGCATTGTGAAATAGTAAAAAATAACGAACAGAACGATTTATTTATAGAAAGTTTTCAAGCAGTTGCGCTTATTCTTTTTTATATAACAATGGCTATGTTTTTAGTAGCGGAATTTGAAAAGGTTGCTTTTATGAGTGGAAGGGGATATGAGGAATATTATATCTCGTTTCAGTCATCATTGCCATCGTTTGTTTTAACGATTGGCGATATGATGAAATATGCATTGTGTATGTTTTTGACTACTATGCCTTCCAAGAAAAAAGCGATTGTGCCTCTTGGTATATATTTTATTTCGGCAATACCATCACTTATAATAGGAATAAGAAATCCAATTGTTCTCAACGCAATTTTTATAGTTATATATTATTTAATCAGAGATATTTTAGAAGACGAAAAGAAATGGTTCGGCAAAACTGAGAGAATAGCAATTGTTGCGGTTTTGCCCATTGCCTTAATTTTTCTTTCAGCATATAATTACATTCGTGATGGTGTAACGGTTGAAATGACGGCTTTTGAAAGTATTATTGACCTGTTCTATAAACAGGGAGTATCCTTTGATGTGTTATGTATCGGCTATGAGGCAATTCCCGATTTGCCCGATGTTATTGATAAGAACTATACCTTTGGAGGAATAATTGATTATATAACGCGCGGAAATATAGCTCAAACGTTTTTCGGTGCCGCGCCATTAGGTAACCAAAACAGTGAAATAGTCGCAACATATAGCAACTCTTTCGCACACAGTATGTCGTATGTCGCGCATCCCCAATATTTAAGTGGACATGGATGGGGCTCATCCTACTTACTTGAAACCTTTGCTGACTGGGGATATGTAGGTATAACATTGTTCAGTGTGGCTTTGGGAGTGCTGATGACCATTTTGCCCTTACTTTTGCGGAGGGGGATATTATTCGGTACAATTTCATTAATGATATTGACTAGAATTTTCTTTGTTCCTCGTGCCGAGGCAACCGGGTGGATTACATTTTTAGTGACTTTACAATTTTGGGTAGCATTTGTTTTTTGTGTTTTATGTGCATTTATTTTAATGAACAGCAAATTATTAAAAAGAAAAGAGGACGACAGTATGGTTAGAAAATTTGGATTAGAAGAAATTCTTTATTGCGCAAAGAGATATATCGCGTTAATTTTAGTGGTAATTATCGCTTTCGGTACAGTTGGATTTGTATCAGCGCAGATAGGTAATGACGGGAGTTCGTCGGAGGCATTCATAAAAAATGAATTTTCTTCTTCAAAGTCGTATTCTATAACCTCTAAAAAAGATGCGGTTAGTTATAACAAAGAAAAAACCGATGTTTCGGTGTTCAATATAGCAGAATCCTTAAAATCCGATTTTGCAAAGCAGTATATATTTGAAAATTTACTTAATAAATACTCAAAGCAGGAAATCATCCTGTATACAGGTGTTGAGGTGGAAGAAGAAGATTTAAATTATACGGTGTTAAATGAGGTTGTTAAGGCGAATGTTTTAACTAATTCCACAATTGCAAACTTTTTTGCTGTAACGGCAAATGCAGAGTTTTCCAAGAGTATAGCAGAACTTATGGATGAATATTTTAAAAATGTACTTTTGGAACGATTTTCGAATATAGAAGCCTACACATATCTTGGAGGAACCGATGTGCAGATTCTTGACGATGTTGATAATGGTTTAATTCCACAGAAAACTCCCGCCAAGAGAGCAATAGTATTTGCTATAATCGGAGTGGTATTGTCAGCATTATTTGTTTTGATAAAAACCTTCTTAACTCCGACCATCGCATCTAAGAGTGATTATGAGGAATATGGGGTGCCCGTTATTTTTGATAAGGCAGAATACAAATCACAATATGTGAAATTCGCTGTAGATAAGCTGATTTTAAATATTCAAGATGCCGAATATAAAAAAATAGCAGTTTTAAGTGATATAAATTCTTCGAATTTTGCAAAAGCTAAGGATAAATATTCAAGAGCAATTGCAGGAAACGAATTTATCAAAAATAATGAAATTACTTTCCTTGACGCTAAAGGAATTTTAAAAGATTTTCAGAGCTTTGACGATATTAAATCTTGCGATGCGGTGATATTGTTTGAACGAAAGGGAGAAACCTACCATAAAGATTACAAAAACAAAATTTTGCAATTAAATAATTATGGGATAAAAATGGTGGGAACACTTCTTGTTTAAAAACTAACCCCCGAGTTTTAGAACTCGGGGGTTTAGTTTATAGTTTGTTTACGTCGGCGTCGGTAATGAGGTGGAAGCCGGCGGCTTCGAGGGCTGTTTCGGCGGCGTTGTTGTCGGCAACTCTCAGCACTACATAGGCATGCTTTTCGGTGCGAGACATAAAGGCGTAAAGGTATTCCATATTGATACTGTTATTATCAAGTACTTGGAGCGCCTTTGAGAGTTTGCCCGGCTCATCCCCGATTTTCACGCCCACAACCTCGGTGATTTTGATGAGGTATCCCAGTTCCTCGAGCATTTCCGACGCTGTATCGGTGTCGTTTACGATAAGTCGTAGAATACCAAACTCCTCGGTGTCTGCAATTGAGAGCGCGCGGATATTAATTTCACTTCTGGCGAGCGCGTCGGTAATATTCACGAGTGCGCCCTGCTTATTTTCCACAAAAACATTAAGCTGTTTCAAAGACATAAAATTACCTCCTAATCGTGAAGCTTACGCTTGTCAATAACTCTTACAGCCTTACCTTCGCTTCGAACAATGCTCTTGGGCGCCACTAAATGAACGGTGGGATTGATGCCGAGCATTGTTTTCATAGCGTTTGCAAGTTGTTTTTCAAGGCTTGTTACACCGCTTACGGTATCTGAGAACTGTTCAGCCGACATTTCGACATTAACATCGAAGGTATCGGTGTTTCCTACACGGTCAACAATAATCTGATAGTTAGGCTGATAGCCTTCCTTTAAAAGCACCGTTTCAATTTGGCTTGGGAATACATTTACGCCGCGGATAATGAGCATATCGTCGCTTCTGCCCATCGGCTTTGCCATTTTGATAAGAGTACGTCCGCAGGAGCACTTTTTACGGCTGAGTACGCATATGTCGCGTGTGCGGTAGCGAAGCAGGGGAAACGCCTCTTTATCGAGAGATGTGAAAACAAGCTCACCCTTTTCGCCCTCGGGCAGAACCTCGCCTGTATCGGGGTCGATAATCTCGGCTAAGAAGTGATCCTCGTTAATGTGCATACCTGTCTGCTCAGAGCACTCGAAGGATACGCCAGGGCCTGTGGTTTCGGTAAGTCCGTAAATATCGTAAGCCTTAATGCCTAAGGTTTTTTCAATGCCTCTGCGCATTTCCTGTGTCCAAGGCTCAGCGCCGAAAATACCTGCTTTAAGCGGAATATCCTCAGGCTTATAGCCTTGCTCTGTGAGCGACTCGCCGATATATGCGGCATAGGACGGTGTGCAGCAAAGGATTGTTGCTTTTAGGTCCATCATAAACTGAATCTGACGCTCGGTGTTGCCTGAGGACATTGGGAGTGTTAAGCAACCAACCTTATGTGAACCGCCGTTAAGACCGGGGCCCCCTGTGAAAAGTCCGTAGCCGTAGGCTACCTGACACACATCCTCGTTGGTGCCCCCAGCCGCTACTATTGCACGGGCACAGCAGTCCTCCCACAAATCAATATCCTTTTGTGTATAAAATGCTACAACACGTCTGCCTGTAGTACCTGAAGTTGACTGAATGCGGACACATTCGCTAAGTGGCTTTGCAAGAAGTCCGTAAGGGTAGGCATCTCTCAGGTCTGCTTTGGTTAAGAAGGGTAATTTATGCAGGTCTTCGATGCCCGTAATGTCCTCAGGCTTTACTCCCTTTTCGTCCATAAGGTTGCGGTAATATTCCACATTTTCGTAAACGTGCTTTACCTGCTTTTTGAGTTTTTCCGATTGAAGCTTTTTGATTTCTTCGACGGGCATGGTTTCAATTTCTTTTTGATAGTAGTTTTGTTCCATTTGATTTCTTCCTTTCTGCGTTTGATTTTTTGGATGCAGAAGAAAACAAAAAAGTCCTCTGCATTCCGTTTGGAATACAGAGGACGAGAAATTCCCGTGGTACCACCTCTATTTACCGCTATCTCACGGTAGCGGCCTTTAGAGTGCAAACACACCCTTGTCGATATAACGGTCGAACCCGTTTGACCTACACAGAAAACCTTCAGCCAACGACTAACGGAATGAATTCACCGACTTTACATTACTGCTTTCCCACCAACCGCAGCTCTCTGAAATGATATTCTCGGGTACTGATTTCCGCTCAAACATCTTTGATATACATATTTTAGCACTTTAAAATAACATAGTCAAGTGGTTTTTTTGATTTTTATGAGTTATATCCAAGTAAAAACGCATTTTTATTCATTTCGACAAATTTAGGAGCTAAGGTGTTTTCAATTGCATCTATCCAGCTTTCAAACGGAATATCGAAATACTTTGCAGCCTTACCCATAAGAACGATATTAACCGCCTTTGAAGAGCCCGCCTCCTCAGCGAGTTTCAGCGCATCAAGGACCTCTATTTTAATGCCCTTGTTTTCGAGCTCTGAGAGAACATTTTTTGGATATTCTGCCGCGCCGATTATAACGGGCATAGGGTCAATTTCCTGGGAATTCGCAACAATAACGCCGTCTTTTTTAAGGTAGGCGGCATATCTTGCAGCTTCTAGTTTCTCAAACGAGATAATAATATCGGCTTCACCCTCGGTAACAATAGGTGAATAAACCTTTTCGCCGTAGCGCACATAGGTTACAACCGAGCCGCCGCGCTGACTCATACCGTGAACCTCGCTCACCTTAACATCGTAACCTTCATTTATAAGGAGATTTCCGAGTAATTTCGAGGCAAGCAGACTGCCTTGTCCACCAACGCCCACTATCATAACACTTTTAGTATTCATTACGGTTCCTCCTTAATTTATAGCATCGAACGCGCACAACTGCTGACAAACACCGCAGCCAACGCAAAGGGTGGTATCGATTTTTGCCTTGCCATCCTTCATACTGATAGCGGGACAGCCGAGCCCCATACAGCGCTTGCAGGATTTGCATTTATCAGCGTTTACTGTAAGCGAGGGCCTTGCTTTAACGCTTTTTAAGAGCACACAGGGTCTGCGAGAAATTATAACCGACGGCTCAGCTATAGCTAATTCCTCTTTTACTGCCACTTCACACGCCTTTAAATCATATGGGTCAACCACACGAACACGGTTTATACCGAGCGCCTTGCAGAGTGCCTCTAAATCGACCTTAGCGGCAGGGTCGCCCTTAATGTTATAGCCTGTGGTGGGGTTTTGCTGATGCCCCGTCATACCCGTAATAGAGTTATCAAGGATAATAACGGTGGAGTTAGTGGCATTGTAAGCGACATTAACAAGTCCCGTCATACCCGAGTGCATAAAGGTTGAGTCGCCGATAACGGCAACAGATTTTTTCTCTGCCTCTTCACCTCTGGCACGATTAAAGCCGTGGAGTCCTGAAATAGATGCACCCATACAAAGCGTAGTATCGAGGGCGTTGAGGGGCGGTACAGCGCCGAGTGTGTAGCAACCGATATCACCGTGAACGGTAATCTTATTTTTAGCAAGGGTATAAAACATTCCTCTATGCGGACAGCCTGCACACATCATAGGCGGACGGTTAGGAATTACCGAATCGGCTGACACACCACTATTTTCGGGTAGGTTTAATGCCTTGCGAATTGTCTGTTGTGAAAATTCGCCTAAAATTGAGAAGAGCTCTTTTCCTGTAACCTCAATACCGAGTGAGCGCACATAGGTTTCGATTATCGGGTCTAATTCCTCAATTACATAAAGCTTTTTAACCTTTTTGGCAAAATCGCGGATAAGCTTTTCGGGAAGCGGATTGGGCATACCGATTTTTAAAATACTTGCAGTATCACCTAACACCTCTTTTACATACAGATAGGAGCAGCCCGAGGTGATAATACCGATTTCATCGGAATTCATTTTCACTGTGTTGTATACGCAGTTTTCTGCAAGTTCCGCTAAGTCTTTAGTTCTCTGCTCAACTATCGGGTGGCGCTTTATAGCGTTACCCGGCATCATTATGTATTTAGCGGGATTTTTTTCATAATCTTTTAAGACATTAGGAATTTTATCCTCGGTTTCAACAACCGACTGACTGTGCGCAATTCTTGTGCACATACGAAGAAGAACGGGTGTATCGTACTTCTCAGATAATTCAAATGCCGATTTTGCGAAGGAATATGCCTCCTGGCTATCTGACGGCTCGAGCATTGGTATTTTAGAGGCTATAGCATAGTGGCGTGAATCCTGCTCGTTTTGTGAAGAGTGCATAGCAGGGTCATCGGCAACGCAGATAACAAGTCCGCCGTTAACACCCGTGTAGGACATTGTGAAAAGCGGGTCGGCTGCAACATTAAGGCCCACATGCTTCATAGCGCACGCCGATCTTGCCCCTGCAAGACTTGCTCCAAAGGCTACCTCTGCGGCAACCTTTTCGTTAGGAGCCCACTCGCTATTGATATCATCATATTTTGCTAAAAATTCGGTAATTTCGGTAGACGGTGTTCCTGGATAGCTCGAAACTACTCCGAGCCCCCCATCGTGAAGACCTGCGGCAACCGCCGCATTACCTATCATTAATTTTTTCATAGTATTTCCCCTTCTTTAGGATTTATTTTGCGAATCAACAAGTCCCTCAGCGCCGTAAATTTTGCGGAGCTTGGGTTTTTCGATTTTACCTGTCGGGTTTCGCGGTACATCGGCAAAGATTATGCGCCTTGGGCGTTTATAGCGGGGAAGCTCTAAGCAGAAATCGTTAATCTCTTCCTCTGTGCATTCCATTCCCTTTTTAATTTCAATTATTGCGGCGGCAATTTCGCCGAGTCTTGAGTCGGGAAGACCGATAACCGCAACATCCTTAATTTTTTTGTGGGCAGATAAAAAGTTTTCTATCTGTACGGGGTAAAGGTTTTCCCCACCCGTGATAATAACGTCTTTTTTGCGGTCAACAAGGTAAACAAAGCCGTCCTCATCCTGCATAGCCATATCGCCGGTATAGAGCCAACCGTCCTTTAATGTGTCGGCGGTAGCGGCTTCGTCGCGGTAATAACAGGTCATAACACCGGGGCCTTTTAAGCAAAGCTCTCCAACATCGCCTCTGTTCACTACATTACCCTCAGTATCAACAATTTTAATTTCCCAACCGTAGCCCGCGATACCGATAGCACCAACCTTATGCACGTTTTCAATGCCTAAATGCACAGCGCCAGGTCCAATAGATTCGGAAAGACCGTAGTTGGTGTCGTACTGGTGGTCAGGGAAATATTCAAGCCAACGGCGTATCAGGCTTTGCGGTACGGGCTGAGCGCCTATATGCATAAGTCGCCAATGGGACAAATCAAAGTCTTTAATGTTAAGCTCTCCTGAATCGAGGGAATTTAGAATATCCTGAGCCCACGGAACTAACAGCCAGACTATTGTGCATTTCTCTTCGCTAACGGCCTCGAGAATGCTTTTTGACTGTGTGCCCTTCAAGATTACCGCCTTAGATCCTGTAATTAGGGAACCAAACCAGTGCATTTTAGCGCCTGTATGATAGAGTGGTGGTATGCACAAGAAACAGTCGTCCTTGGTCTGATTATGGTGTGCCTGTTCAACTCGGCAGGAGTGAATCAGACTTTCGTGATTATGTAAAATTGCCTTTGGAAAACCGGTTGTGCCCGAAGAAAAGTAAATAGCAGCATCGTCGGATTCTTCGAGGGTGCTTTCAGGATATGTGCCTGAACATTCGGAGATTAAATCGTTAAAATCGTCGGCAAATGCGGGGCAGGCGCCGCCCAAATAAATAAGTGTGCATTTTTTCGAAATCTTATCGGCAATTCTCTCAACTCGGCCTACAAATTCGGGGCCGAAAATAAGAACATCGGCCTCGGCTAAATCTAAACAGTAGTCAATTTCATCCGAAGAATATCGGAAATTGAGCGGTACTGCTAAGGCGCCTGTTTTGAGTATGCCGAAATAGATAGGTAACCAGTCAATGCAGTTCATAAGTAAAATTGCAACCTTTTTACCCTTGCCCACGCCGTTTAAAGTGAGCATATTTGCAAGGCGATTAGCCTTTTCGTTGAAAACCGACCAGGTAATTTCACGGCGGTAGTGCCTCTTGGTCGACGAAGCCTCAACGAGTTCATATTCATGCCAGGTAAGCTGGCGGGTCTCGGGCTGCTCGGGATTAATCTCCACAAGCGCCGAATCGTCGGCAAATTCCTTTGCATTTTTTTCAAGCAGGTGAACTATAGTCATAATAATATATCCCCAATGTAGTTTATATATAATATAATTTACTACTTTTGCGCCCAAAAGTCAATAAAAATGCAGTATTTTAGCATATTCTGTATTGACAAATTTACTTTATTGTGATAAAGTGCTATTATGAACTTTTGGAAAGAAGATGTTTTTATGGGAGTTAATTTATTATCTTTACAGATTACGCCGACTGTGGCTATCGCGGTTCCTATGCTTATTTGCTTTTTTGCGCTTATGCTCGGTGTTGGGTTTGCCTGCCGCAAGCATGCAGTGAGCGTTGATAGTTTTGTTTTAGGCGGTCGCTCGGTAGGTCCGTGGCTTACAGCATTTGCTTTCGGAACCTCTTATTTTTCCGCAGTAATATTCGTAGGGTATGCCGGTCAGTTCGGTTGGAACTTCGGCCTGGCATCTACCTGGATAGGTCTTGGAAACGCCTTTATCGGCTCGTTGCTTGCGTGGGCGGTGTTAGGTCGCCGTACCCGTGTTATGACCCAGCATTTAGGCTCTAAAACCATGCCCGACTTTTTTGAAAAGCGTTATGATTCTAAAATTCTTAAAATCGTGGCTTCGGTTATTGTGTTCATATTCCTTATTCCTTATACCGCTTCACTTTACAACGGCCTTTCTTCCCTTTTCAATAATATATTTGCTATTCCTTATTGGGTGGTAGTTGTTTTAATGGCGGTGCTCACAGGTGTATACGTAATTTTCGGCGGCTATATGGCAACCGCTATTAACGATTTCATTCAGGGTATTATAATGCTAGTGGGTATTGTGGCGGTTGTGGCAGCGGTGCTCTCGCAAAACGGCGGCTTTACCGAGGCGGTTAAGACGCTGGCAAATGCCGAGGGCAGTGAATATACTTCCCTTTTTGGTCCCGACCCAATGTCGCTTTTCTCGGTTGTAATGCTAACTTCACTCGGTACTTGGGGACTGCCGCAGATGATAGGCAAGTTCTATTCGATAAAGGACGAGGGTTCGATTAAAAAAGGCGCCGTTATTTCAACAATATTTGCAATAATTGTTGCGGGCGGTTGTTATTTCCTTGGTGGCTTTGGAAGACTTTACAAGGCAGAAATGCTGGCAAACGGATATATAAACGGCGGAAAAGTTTTGTTTGATAAGGTTGTTCCGACAATGCTGTCAAATTTAGCTCCTGTAATTATTGCGCTTACAGTAGTTCTTGTGCTCTCAGCTTCAATGTCTACCCTCTCGTCTTTAGTACTTACATCGGCTTCAACCTTGACGCTTGATGTAGTAAAACCTGCGGCAGAGCGCAAAAAGCCTATGGATGAAAAACGCAGCGTGTTTGTAATGCAGTTATTCATTGTATTTTTTGTAGTAATTTCGGCAGTTATCGCAATATTAAAGGATAGCATCTGGGCAGATTCGGTATTTATTGCGCAGATGATGGGCGTTTCATGGGGTGCGCTTGCGGGCTCATTCCTGGCTCCGTTCCTTTATGGGCTTTATTTTAAAAAGACTACTAAGGCGGCTGTTGTAGCATCCTTTATATTCGGTACAGGTCTTGAGATAATTCAGCTTTGTATCAGCGTTGGTTGGCTCAAAGTATCGGGCGGTGTGCTCGGCTTTGTCTTCACAAACTCGCTCTATTCGGGCGTTTTCGCAATGCTCGGCGGACTTATTTTAGTTCCGATAGTCAGCGCCTTTACACAGAAAACGCTACCGAAAAACATAGAAGAAAAATTTTCCTGCTATGAAGAAACGGTAGTTACCAACAAAAAAGATTCATTAGGATAAAAAAAGCAGCCGGAAGGCTGCTTTTTTAGAGAACAGGGAAAGGGGAAAAGTGTCGGTTGTATGCCTTTCCCTTTTCCCTAAAATCCTTTCCCTAGTAAAAAAAGAGCCTTTCGGCTCTTTTTTATTATTGTATAACGAAAACCACGCGATAGTGGCGTGGTTCAAAAGAGGTTAACCGATGAACAAAATCCTCCGTTTGTGTTAAGATAGTAGCGACCTGCCAGTCAAACTAAAATACAAACGGAGGATTTATTAATGAAAAAAGAA
>JAZRKE010000056.1:0-11630 GCA_045646145.1 Acutalibacteraceae bacterium
CCTATGTTTTAACGCTTGTGGTTGGCAGACCTCTTGCATTATACCATAGGAGCTTTTTTACTCATCGGCAAAAGCCTCTTTGGAACCACACGCTTAGCGTGTGGTTTTCTTGATACAATAAAATCCCGACTTCAAATGAAGTCGGGATTTTTGTTTATCTAAATAATTAGATTTCAGCGAAGTACTTAATGGTGCGAACCATCTGGCTTGTGTAGGAGTTCTCGTTATCATACCAAGAAACAACCTGTACTTCATAAAGGTCATCAGCAATCTTGCAAACCATTGTCTGAGTTGCATCGAAGAGTGAACCGTAGCGCATACCGATAACGTCGGAAGAAACGATTTCATCCTCGTTGTAACCGAAGGACTCACAAGCTGCAGCCTTCATAGCGGCATTGATGCCCTCTTTAGTAACATCTGCACCCTTAACAACTGCGGTAAGGATGGTGGTAGAACCGGTGGGAACCGGAACACGCTGAGCAGAACCGATAAGTTTGCCGTTGAGCTCAGGAATTACAAGACCGATAGCCTTTGCAGCACCTGTAGAGTTCGGAACGATGTTAGCAGCACCGGCACGTGCACGGCGAAGATCGCCCTTTCTGTGAGGACCGTCAAGAATCATCTGGTCGCCGGTATAAGCGTGAATTGTGCTCATAATACCGCTCTGAATAGGAGCATAATCGTTAAGAGCTTTAGCCATAGGAGCTAAGCAGTTAGTTGTGCATGAAGCTGCAGAAATGATTTTATCCTCAGCAGTAAGGATACCCTCGTTAACACTGAAAACGATGGTGGGAAGGTCGTTACCTGCAGGAGCAGAAATAACTACCTTTTTAGCGCCGGCGTCGATATGAGCCTGGCTCTTATCCTTAGAGCAGTAGAAACCTGTACATTCAAGAACTACATCTACACCAATTTCGCCCCAAGGAAGATCCTTAGCGTCCTTCTCAGCATAGATTTTAAGGGTTTTACCGTCAACTGTAATAGTACCGGCTTCATCATCAGCAGAAACTGTGTGAAGATTTTCACCGATAGTACCGCAGTAACCGCCCTGTGCTGTGTCATACTTTAAAAGGTTAGCAAGCATAGAGGGTTTTGTAAGGTCGTTGATTGCTACTACATCGTAGCCCTCAGCACCGAACATCTGACGGAATGCGAGACGACCGATACGGCCGAATCCGTTAATTGCAACTTTAACCATTGGAAATTCCTCCTAAATTATAATTTAAATATATTGTACCCTAAAAATTGTTTTTTTTCAAGGACTTTTGACTAAAATTTAACAATTTTTACCGAAATTTGAAATTTTTATAATTTCCGCATATTTTGTTCTCGTTTTCAGACTTAAAATTATTGAAAATGACATCAAATATTATCAATAACGGATTCGGCAACACGCATACCGTCTACTGCCGCCGACATAATGCCTCCTGCATACCCTGCTCCCTCACCGGCAGGAAAAATTCCTTTCACATTTACGCAATTAAGCTTTTCATTTCTTAATATTCTTATAGGTGAAGAACTTCGTGTTTCGGGAAAGGTTAGAATGGCATCAGGATTATCAAATCCACATATTTTATTCGCAAATAACGGTAGTGCCTCTTTAATTGATTTTACCGCAAAATCCGGTAAAACCGAATTAATATCGGTATGAACTGCTTTCGGTTTTACAGTAGGCTTAATTCTGTCAGGATTATTGACCTTATTTTCAAGAATATCCCCCACATAACAATAAGGCACTCCGCATTTTATATAAGCCCTTTCTTCAATATTACGCTGAAAACGGATGCCCTCTAAAACGTCCGTACCCTTAAGGTCATCAGGTCGAACCTCTACAAGTAAAGCACTGTTAGCATTTTCACCGTCACGCAAACTGTTACTCATACCGTTAACACATATTCTTTTTTCTTCACTCGAGGCATTTACAACCTCTCCGCCCGGGCACATACAAAAAGTATATACTCCTCTGCCTGAAGGTAGATGAACCGCCATTTTATAGTCGGCTGCCGCCAAAGCAGGATGCTGAGCACATTCACCGTAAAGTGCTTTATTTATATCACTTTGCTTATGTTCGATTCTCGCACCTACAGAAAAAGGCTTACGCTCGAGGGTTACACCCTTTTCCTTTAACATAAAGTAGGTATCCCTCGCGGAATGACCTATTGCTAAAACCAGATGGGAACAGTCTATCCACTTAGAATTTCCGTTTTTAAAAATTTCCACAGCAGATAAAATTCCATTATTAATTTTTATATTTTCAAGTCTTGCCGAAAAATAAATTTCACCGCCGAGGGCTATAATTTCATTACGGATATTTTTTATAACCTCTCTTAAAATATCGGTGCCGATATGAGGCTTAGCATCATAAAGAATTTTTTCAGGCGCACCAAACTCGTAAAAGGTTTTTAAAACGATGGATATACGCGCATCTTTAATACCGGTATTTAATTTTCCATCAGAAAATGTACCTGCTCCTCCCTCGCCGAACTGAATATTGGATTCAGGGTTTAGTTCACCGCCTGAGAAAAAATGTGCCACGTCTTCTACTCTATCATCAACACTTTTTCCACGCTCTATAATAATGGGCTTCAAGCCTGCGCGACAAAGGGTAAGTGCGGCAAATATACCCGAAGGACCAAATCCTACAACTATAGGGCGTATATCAGTTTTCAAAGCCCTTTTCCACACATACGGTTTTTTAGAAAAAACAACCGCTTTTTTATTTTTTTTGAGTATTATTTGTTCATTATCGGCTTCGATTAAAAAAGAGCAACAGAAAACAACATTGTTATGCCTTGCATCAACCGATTTTTTATAAAGCGTTGCGTTTTTCACACCGCCACACTTCAAAATTTTTGAAGTAAGTGCTTTAATATCTGAAAAATCAGTATCCAATGGCAGATTTATATTTTGTAAAAGTATCATTGCTGTGCCGCACTCCTCGCTGCTATGGCGGCAGTTGACCAAGACCACTGCAGATTGTATCCACCACATTCACCGTCAACATCCAAAAGTTCACCGATAATGTAGAGACCCTTATGCTTTTTAGATTGCATAGTATTTACATCTATATTGGTAAGCTTAATTCCGCCTGCTGTTACCTGAGAATTATTAAAGCCGGTGTTACCTGTAACGGTAAAAGAAAAATTCTTTATAAGTGAGCATAAATTGATAATTTGAGTCTCCGTGATTTCCTCAACCGTTATATTCAGAGGAATTTCGGCACACTTTAAAAGCACCTGACCCAGCCTTTTATTAATAAACCCTGTTAAAAAATTATCGCTTGAGCGCATAAGTAGGTTGTTTTTTCTGTCAACTAATAATTTTTCAAGCTCATCTCTGGCAATATCAGGCATAATATCTAGGCTTACCTCTATCATACCGTTATGCCGTGAAGCCTCACGTGAAACGCCTAAAATGGCAGGACCTGAAAGACCGTAATCGGTAAAAAGAATTTCACCCGATTGAGCTTTTACTTTCCTACCGTTAATAAGCAATATAGCGGTACCTTCAAATTTAATTCCTTTTAATTGCTTAACTATATCAGTCTGAGTTTTTAGTTGGACTATTGATGGTGTTGTTTTTGAGGTCTCATATCCAAGATTCTTAAACATACGCAGTGTATCCCCGAAGCTGCCAAGCTTAGCCCCGCCCGAAAGCAAACCGCAGGCGAAAATTACATTTTTAGCAGAGATTTCGCAGTTTTGAGAAATCAGCTTATAAATTTTATCCTTTTTGAAGGCCTCAATTTTAACTCCGTTAATAATTTCAATTCCTAATTCTTCTGCAGTAAATCGAAGTGAATCAACAACCGCTCCCGCCTGATAGGAGGCTGGATAGGCTCTGCCATCGGGCTCAAAAACTATTTCAACACCTATTTGGCGGAATGCTTCTACAGTATCGTCAACTGTAAACTTAGACAAAACCGTATCTACATACTCAATATTCTCAGAATTATAAAAATATGAGCCGGCATTTCGGTTGGTAATATTGCACTGACCGTTGCCTGTAGTAATAAGCTTTTTACCAACCCGTTCAAGTGCCTCTATTATTACTATGTTAATATTCTTGTTAATTTTTTTGGCTTGTATCGCGGCAAAAAGTCCTGCGGCTCCACCGCCTACGACGGCAATATCATAAATCATTAATTATTTTCCTCTTCCCTTTCTACAGGATGAATAACTACATCAATTAAAGAAGCGCGTCGCGCGTCGGTTTGAGTAACCGTAAAATCGAGATTATCATAGGAAAATTTATCGTGAACCTCGGGAATTTTATCGAGCATTTCCATTACCCAACCGCCGAAAGATACACCCTCAGCTTCAATTTGTGTGCCAAAGAACTCATTAAAATCTTCAAGATTTATAAGGCCGTGTACTTGATAGGTATAATCAGCCGTCTGTTTAATATCCTCGGTTACATCATCATGTTCATCCCAGATTTCGCCAACCAATTCTTCAAGAATATCCTCCATTGTAACAATTCCGACCATTCCGCCATATTCATCCACAACAACGGCTAAATGCGATTTTGTCTTTTGAAGCTCTTTGAGCAGAGCATCAATTTTAAGATGCTGAGGAACAAATACGGGTTCTGTTAAAATATCTCGTATAGCACCTGTGAAAACACTGCCCGAATTATAAAAATCCTTCTGGTGAATTATACCGACAATATCGTCTATTGTTTCATTATAAACTAACAATCGGGAAAATTTTGTATTTGAAAATATCCGAGCAATTTCCTTTTTAGATGTATCGATAGATACCGCTTCAACATCGCCTCTGTGGGTTAATATATCTTCAGCACTGCGGTCGGAAAACTCTATAACATTACGAAGTAATTCCCCTTCCTCGTTATCAATACTACCCTCTTCCTCAACCTCTTGAACAAGCATTAGAAGTTCTTCCTGGGACATCTTCTTATCTTCATTGTTTTTAACCAGGACACTTAACAGTTTTTTCCATTGGGTAAAAATAAAATTTAGAGGTGTGAAAAAATAAATTAAAGCATTAATAAATGGAGAAGAAAACATTGCAAATTTTTCGGGAAAATCTTTTGCAATGCTTTTCGGGGAAATTTCGCCGAAAACAAGCACAATAACAGTAATAACGGCGGTTGATACAGTGGCACCTATATCTCCGTAAAATCTGACAAAAAGCATTGTGCCTAACGATGCCAAGGCAATATTTACAATATTATTACCTATTAAGACGGTTGAAATAAGCGTGTCATAATTTTCGGATAATTTTAAAACAAGCCGTGCTTTTTTGTTACCTGCCTCGCTAAGTGTTTTAATCCTTGTTTTATTAAGGGTTGAAAAGGCAGTTTCGGTGGCTGAAAAATATGCCGAAAAAACAACCAACACCACCATTATTAAAATCATAATTATAAAATTTGCATCCATATTTTCTCCTTTTAAAGTGCAAAAAGCATATCTGCATAAAAAATGCAAATATGCCTGAATTTATACAAATTATTTATTACTACTGACGCCGTCGTCCATTAATTTGTTCCCTTTCTAATAACTACAAGTATTATAGCATACTTTTATATTTTGTCAATTAGATTATTGATTTTTAAGATTAATATTGTATAATAAATAAGAGATTGGAGGCATTATTTATGAATATAGCGATTATTACAGGAGCATCATCGGGACTAGGTCTTGAATATATAAAACTGCTTGACAAAAAAGATTTTGATGAACTTTGGATTATCGCAAGAAGAGAGCAAAAACTTCGCGAAATAGCGAAAATGTGCAAAACAAGTTGCCGAATTATACCGTTGGATATGGCAGAAGAAAATTCATTTGAACAATTTTCTGAGCTTTTAGAAAATCAAAAACCAAATATTAAATTAATGATTAACAATGCCGGATTTGGAAAATTAGGATATTTTGAGGATATTGATGCCGCATCCACTTCAGGAATGGTGCGTTTAAACTGCGAAGCACTCACTTTATTTACCCATGCGGCTATTCCCTTTATGAAAAAGGGCGCGGAAATAATTAATATAAGCTCTATTGCTTCATTTGTTCCAAACGCGCGTATGACGGTCTACTGTTCCACAAAAGCATATGTAACGAGTTTTTCCAGGGCGCTCAGATATGAACTCAAGCGTAAAGGAATTAATGTATTAGCAGTCTGCCCTGGACCAATGGACACTGAATTTTTGCCCATTGCAAACATTGGAAAAGGTACAAGCCGAACATTTGACACACTGCCCCGTGTAAGCCCCACTACGATAGCAAAAAAATCTCTTGCCGCATCCAGAAAAGGCAGAGCAATGTATACAGACAGAATATTCTATAAATTTTATCGGATTTTAAGCCGCATAATTCCGCACAAAATCTTAATGAAATTATCGGCTACATAATGGTGTTAAAATGAATTTACTAACAATTTTAAAAAGCGGCGCCATAATTAACTTTTTACTTGTAATACTCGGCAGCGCTATAGGACTTATCTTTAAAAAAGGAATTCCCGAAAGAATTAAAAACGCGATTTTTATCGGTATGGCTTTTTGCGTAATGTTAATCGGAATTGACGGAATGTTGTGTGAAAACAACAATATTCTTGTTATAATTATTTCGGTGGCTTTAGGAGCAATTATCGGCGAGCTTATCGACATTGACAAATGGGTTAATCTGCTCGCACGTAAAATTGAAAACAAATTCGATAATAAAGGCGGAAACACAAAAATAGCCGAAGGCTTTGTTGCTGCAACGTTGCTTTTTTGCGTAGGCGCTATGACGGTGGTCGGCTCAATTGACAGTGGCATTTCGGGTAATAATTCAACGCTTTATTCAAAATCGTTAATAGACTGTATTGCGGCAATTCCCCTGACTGCTACATTTGGTTTCGGGGTTGTGCTTTCAAGTTTTGCTGTGCTTTTAATTGAGGGTAGTATGACACTACTTGCAGTTATAATCGCACCAATACTTACAGAAGAAATTATTTCACATATGTCGACAATCGGCTCTATGCTGATAGTCGCCCTATCGCTCAATATGTTAGGTATTACGAAAATTAAGGTTATGAATTATCTTCCCGCTATTTTCTTACCGATTTTAATATTTACCATAATATAAAAACCGAGGCAGACCTCGGTTTTTATATCTTATATGCGAATTCTTGAGTATTATTAATGTACTCTTTAAGTGCATCGGCAGTTTTAAAATGATAGCCTTTTATGCCTGAATTTTCGGCACCCTCAACATTTACTTCCCTATCATCAATAAAAACACACTCGTGCGCCTGAAGCGCATATTTGTGTAAAAGATATTCATATATTTCCGGCTCTGGCTTAATAAATTTAATCTCACTTGAAAAAACGGTACCGTCAAACATCTTTAAAATATCAACTTTATCGGCATTGTTTTTAAAATGGCTGTTAATGTTAGAAAGAATATAAATTTTATATCCTGCTTTTTTTACTTCACTCAAAAGGTTTTCCATACCATCATATACAGGGAGATACTTATACCAATCTCTCAGTAACTCTACAGCCTTTTCCTTTAAATGTTCAGGAACGTGGGGTAAAACCATAACTATATGTTTTTCAAGTGATATAAAACCGCGGTCGGTTAATTCAAAGGTAATAGGATTAAATACCGATTCAACTAAGATTCGCCTATCATCTTCATTTTCAGTTACACAGGAAGCCATATAGTAAGGGTCAAAACGGACAACAACATTTCCAAAATCAAAAATCAAATTTTTAATCATTTTTTATTCCTTTTCTAAATATGCTTCAAGACGGTAAATAGGCAAACCTAGAGAAACAAACTTAGACTCATATTCGGTTACAATATTACCTTCAAAATCGCTGTTATGTAAATCGAGCGATATATTTTTAAGTTTAAAACCGAAAGCGGATAATTGCTCAATAGAGAACTCGAAAAGCCCTTTATTATCGGTTTTTTGGTGAATTTCAGCACCATGTTTTAAAACCTCGCTATAAATTTCCAAAAAGGGTTTTGCAGTAAGGCGGTGCGAGGCATATTTCTTTTTAGGGTATGGACAGGAGAAATTAAGGTAAATTCTGCTGATAGAGTCCGGCTCAATAACGCTTGGCAGATACTCTGCACCACTTTTTAAAAACACAAGATTTTGTATTTTCTGCGCTTTCGCATTTTCACACGCCGAAACAATTACATTTGCTACCTTTTCTACTGCTATGTAATTGATATTCGGATTTGTTTTTGCAATTTCGCAGGCAAACTGACCTTTTCCGCAACCTATCTCTAAATGAATAGGATTATCGTTTTTAAAAATGCTGCGAAAATCAATATAATCCTTATCCACTTTAGCAGAGTTAAAATTGCGGTCTTCCCTATCAATAATAATTAAATTATCCTGACACAAACCAAGCCTTGTTTCAAGATTTTTCTTTTTTCTCATTCGCATATATTTCACCTAAATTCTAAGCGCCGGATCTTTAATATTTTAAAAAACTAAATTTATTCAATCGCCAATTCCTTTATAGAACGGTACTGGAAATCTACATTCTTAAGCAAAGCAGGATTTTTAAGGGCAATAGCCGCACCGCGAACAACACTGTGTGTCGGGTCAGAATCAATATGAACTTTTGTTCCGAAATACTGTTCTATGAGCTCGGGCATACCGTTCATAAGCGAGGTTCCGCCCGTTAAATATATACCGTCCTTCATAATGTCGGCTACTATATCCGGGTCGGTTTTTTCGAGCACCTTTCTTATTGCATTACAGATAGAAAGCGCCGCCTCAATTGTAACCTTATGTATTTCACTAGAGGTTACCTCGATAATCTGAGGAAGGCCAGTGAAGATATTTCTACCCTTTGCAGGAGCCGCTATTTCAATAGGACGCATTACTGCAGTACATAACTGTTTTTTGAGCTTTTCAGCAGTTAATGGACCTATTTCCACCCCATATTCCTTACGGATATATTTAATTATCAGTTCGTCAAAGGTATTACCTGCCACCTTAAATGAGTCGCACTGTGCTATACCGCCCAAAGATATTGTTGCAATATCGGTAGTGCCTGCGCCCATATCAACAATTAGACTACCGCGAGGCTGCGAAAAATCAATTCCTAGACCAATAGCTACAGCTATTGGATTTTCAATTACGGTTACATTTCTTCCGCCACCTGCCTCAACCACCTGAGCCATAGAGTGATGCTGAAGCTCGGTAACACCAGTAGGCAGGGCCGCCATAACGCGTAGCTTTATTATTTTTCTGCCGAATGCTTCGTCCATAAAATTTTTAAGCATTGCTTCAGCAAGTTCAAGGTCAGCAATTGTACCGTGCTTAATAGGATGCACGCAAACAAGACTCTCGGGGGTTCTTCCGAAAGTTTTTAAAGCCTTTTCGCCAAAATATAGCGGTTGCCAGGTATCCGCCTCAACCGTTACAACGCTCGGCCTTTCAAGAACTATCTTAGAACTCGAAAATATAACCGTTTTTGACGAGCCTATATCAACTCCTAAATCAGTTGCCATACATATCACCACACCTATTATATTTTATATGCGACTATTTTTCAACCTATAGTTATTGGAAATTGCGGTTACACAGTAAACCCTATGCGCTCCTGCAAACATAAGAACTCTCGCACACTCATCAAGTGTTGCACCGGTAGTTCGTATATCATCCACAAGCAAGACGTTTTTAGCATTAATCTTGTCTGAAATAAACATACCCTTTACGTTTTCCCGCCGTTCCTTATAAGATGATTTATGTTGAGATTTAGTATTCTTTATCTTCTTAAGCACATCTTTATATGGGACTTCAAGCTTTTTAGCAATTAATACTGCCAGCTTTTCGCTATGGTTAAAGCCCTTTACAAACTTTTTAAGAGGATTCATAGGGACGGATACCACCAGGTCAAATTCAATATCTCCAAAGTGGTCGTTAACGTTTTTATACATTTCTTCAGATAAAAACTGGGCAATTTCACCATTACCTCTGAATTTAAAATTATTAACCGCCTGTTTTGAGTAATCGCCATGATTGAACACTGAAGTTGCGCCTGCAAAATGAAAGACACGTCTTTTGCACATACATAGTTTCTTTTCACTTGCACATACTGTACATATTTTATGAATGCGCTCTATATTTTCTTTACAGTCTTTACACAGGTGCTTATCCTTCTCAATAAGTTTTGAACAGACAGCGCAACGTTTAGGAAAAATCAACCATAATAAATACCTGATTAAAGAGTTCATAATTACCCCATTAAAAAATGTCCTAATCCGGTATATCTTAAGGTTTTTTTATCGTTTTCAACCATTAATGATATCACCGATGCTCTGCCGATAATAATAAGTAGTTTTTTTGCTCTTGTAACAGCAGTATATAAAAGGTTTCGGTAGCAAAGCTTACCCGGGACCTCTATAAGCGGCAGGACAACACACTCGAATTCACTGCCCTGACTTTTATGAACAGTAACGGCATAGGCAAGTTCTAACTGAGATAACTCCTCTCCAGAATAAATAACCTTTTTACCGTCGAAATCAACCGTAAGACTACTGAAGCGCCTGTCCACATGTGTTACATAACCAATATCTCCGTTGAAAACTCCGTTGCCGGTTTCTCCGTCGTCCCTTTCCCAGAGTATATCATAGTTATTCTTTATTTGCATAACCTTGTCGCCCGTTCTGATAGTTCCACCCTTAAAATACATTTCGTCATTATGTTTATTTTTAGGATTCACAGCGTCTTGCAAAACTTTATTAATATTTATAGTGCCCGTATTGAAACGCTTTGACGGGCAGATTACCTGAATATCCGCACTGGGGGAAAATCCGTAAGCATTAGGCAGTCGCTCGGTTACAAGACGAGCTACCTCGTTTATTGTAGATTGTCCTGATGCAGAATGCAAGAAGAAACAATCAGATTTTGCATCGGTACTAAATTCAGGATTTATACCCTGCATAATTCGGTGTGCATTAGTAACTATAAGACTCTGCTGAGCCTGACGAAAAATGGTATCAAGAGTTATACGCTCTATTTGAGGAAATTTAAGTAAATCGCTTAAAATATTTCCTGCCCCAACACTTGGCAGTTGATTTGAGTCCCCGACCATTATAAGTCTTGAACCAATTTTTAAGGCGCGGAGAACACCCTCAAAAAGAAAGGTATCAACCATAGACATTTCGTCAATTATAAGAACATCGCAGTCAAGCGGATTTCTCTCATTTTTACAGAAAATATGATTTTCATCCTCACCGTAATCGGCTTCAAGCAGACGGTGAAGAGTTTTTGCAGGAAGTCCCGTAAGTTCGGTAATACGCCTTGCGGCTCGACCTGTGGGGGCAGCTAAAACAATATTAAGTTCTCGGTGCTCGAACACCTTTATCATAGCATTAAGAGTGGTGGTTTTACCGGTTCCAGGGCCACCTGTTAGAATAAAAACTCCATTATCTACCGCAGCCTTCACTGCCTTACGCTGAAGCTCTGCAAACCTTAAAGAAAGCATATTCTCAACCCTAACAATCTCGAGTTCAACAAGCGGAAAAAGTTTTTCCGCATTTTCGGATAATACCTTTACCCTTGAAGCTGAAAATTTTTCACTGCTATAATATTCCGGCAGAAACACAAAACGCCTATCTTCTATATTTTCAATAATTAAATTAAGGCTTTCAGCGG
>JAZRKE010000057.1:0-38550 GCA_045646145.1 Acutalibacteraceae bacterium
TTCCGCCTTTTCCTCGTCAGTAAGTTCCACCATATGGTTTACCACTACGTTGCAGTTGATTTTTGAACCTACGACAATATTATCCTCATCATAGTAGTGCATTGCCATCGAATAGATTTCATCATCGTTGAATCCGTTGCAATATCGGTATGGGCTTTTCGCCGAATTCTGCAGGTGTATCACTTCGCACCTTTAATCGTAATTTTGAGGGAAGAAGCGGAACAAGAGACGGTCAGGTATATCTGGTATCTCCCGAAACCGCCGTTGCTGCGGCTCTTACGGGTTATATTACCGATCCCACACTTTTCGGCGATATGCCAAAGGTGGAGATGCCTAAAGAATTTAAGATTGATGATAGCGCCATAATTGAACCCGCGGGCATTGAAGATGCAAAGAGCCTTGAAATTTTAAGAGGACCTAATATTAAAAAATTCCCCGAGGCATATCCACAGGAGGACAGCCTTTCAGCGCCACTTATTTTAAAGGTTGGCGATAATATCACAACCGACCATATTATGCCGGCTGGTGCTAAAATTTTACCATATCGCTCTAATATTCCTCATTTGTCGCAGTTTTGTTTTGGAGTTTGTGATACTACATTCCCTGAACGTGCCAAGGCGGCAGGACAAAGCATTATTGTCGGAGGTTCTAACTATGGTCAGGGCTCTTCACGTGAACACGCAGCCCTTGTGCCTCTATATTTAGGTGTACGCGCAGTTATAACCAAGAGCTTTGCACGTATACATATAGCCAACCTTATTAATGCAGGTATTATGCCCCTTACCTTTAAAAATTCGGAGGATTATGATAAGCTCTCGCAGGGTGATGAATTAGAACTTAATAATGTATATGCAGGTATGGATAGCGGGGAGATTATCCTTACCAATAAAACAACAGGGGATAAAATACCGCTTGAATGCTCCTTCACCGAGCGACAAAAAGCAATATTAAAGGCAGGAAGCTTACTTATATATACCAAGGAGGCAAATGCGTAATGCAACAATATATCAATGACGCTTGCGAGCAATTCAGAAAACTATTAACAGAACAACTCGAACGTACCGAAATTATGGAAAAGGGTGCAACCTCAAAAGATTATTCTAAGGCAGAAAAAATTGTTATCGGTATTGTAGGTGGTGACGGTATCGGCCCGATAATTGTTAATGAAGCTCAAAGATTAATTGAATTTTTACTCGCCGACGACGTTAAAAAAGGTCGAGTGGAATTCAATGTTATTGACGGTCTTACCATAGAAAACAGGCTTTCCTTAGGCAAACCTATTCCCGATGATGTGCTTAGTGAAATTAAAAAGTGCGATGTACTTCTTAAAGGTCCAACAACCACCCCTAAGGGCGGCACAATGGAGAGTGCTAATGTAGCGCTCAGACGAGAACTCGATTTATATGCCAATGTTAGACCTGTAAGTGTGCCAGAAGAGAATATCGACTGGATTTTTTATCGTGAAAACACTGAGGGTGAGTATGTTCTCGGCAGTCGCGGTGTAGAATTACCCGAAAAATTAGCGGTTGATTTTAAGGTTACAACCAATCCGGGTACGGAGCGTATAGCCCGTGCGGCATTTGAATATGCCCGTCAGAACGGTAAAACCAATGTGGCAATAGTAACCAAGGCCAATATTATGAAAAAGACCGACGGTAAGTTTACCGAAATTTGCCATAAGGTAGCGGCAGAATATCCTGAAATAACCGCAGATGACTGGTATATAGATATTATGACAGCTAACCTTGTAAATCCCCAAATCCGCAGTAATTTTCAGGTTTTTGTTCTGCCAAATCTGTACGGTGATATTATCACTGATGAGGCTGCTCAGATTCAGGGTGGTGTAGGTACCGCAGGAAGTGCGAACATTGGCGATAATTACGCTATGTTTGAGGCAATTCACGGTTCGGCTCCGCGTATGATAGAGGAGGGCATCGGCCATTATGCCAACCCTTCGAGTATATTTAAAGCCACTGAAATGTTACTCAGACACATAGGATTTGTAGAAAAGGCAAATCTTTTAAATAAGGCTATGTCAATTTGTACCGAAACCGAGAAAAAGGTTATCGTTACAGGCAACACCGACGGCGCCACAACAAAAGAATTTTCCGATTATTTAATGGAAACCATAAAAACTTTATAAAAACTAATTTAATTCCATATTGCATAATTTCTCTTTACCATACATATAGTTTACCAAACAAATTGTAAGGAGAAGGCAGTATGGAATTAAATATTTTAAATCATGAAGCGGCATATAACGATAAAATTTTTTCAGGGTCATCAGAATATAGTATCGATAACGATTTTACATTACCCGATTATTATCCCGAAATCTCTAAAATTTTAAAATGCAGAATAATACCACGCGTAGCCATGACATCTATCAGCGGACAGACTTTAACTGTTGACGGAAACGTTACTGTGAATTTAATATATTGCTCAAATGAAAACGAGATTTTCGGCTACGAGCAGATACTGAATTTTACCAAGACCTTTGATATTGGACTTGACAGCACCGATGCAGAGTGCGAGTGTAATGTTAAAAGTGAGTATGTAAACTGTCGGTGCCTCAGTGAACGCAAAATTGATGTCCACGGTGCCGTTGGCATATACGTAAGTGTTTTTCGTAAGAATACCACCGGAATTGTAACCGATATTGATAATAGCGATGTAATTATCCGTAGAGGGCTTTTACCCGCAACCTCGCCTGTGGGTGTGGGGGAGAAATCTCTGCTTATTGAGGAGGAGCTTGAGCTCGGTCAGGGCCAACCCTCTATCAGATGTATTTTAAAGTATGATGCAAAGGCAGTGAATAAAGAGTGTAAAATTATCAGCGGTAAGGCAGTTCAGAAAGGTGAACTAAATATTTTTGTTCTATACTGTGCCGAGCATACTTCTGTGCCACAAATTTATAGGAATTGTATACCGTATAGTCAGATTATTGATATTGAGGGACTGCACGAGAACTGTGTCTGCACAGCTAAAACTAAGGTGGCATGTCTTGAAATCAAACCGCGTACATCGGCATCGGGTGAAACCAGAAGCTTTATGCTGACATCCCGACTTAACTTCCACGCCAATGCCTCTTGTGAAGATGATTTACCCGTTGTTCTTGACGCATATTCAACCAAGTATAATGCCGAGGTTAAAACACAGGAAATTATGTTGCAAAAAATTCAAAAAACTATAAATGATTCCTTTATTTGCAAAAAAACTCTTGATAATATAGGCGATATTTCCTCGGTTATTGATATTTGGTGTGATACTTCAGTGGGAGAAACTTCGATTAATAATTGTGTTTTAAAGGTTTGCGGAACGATGCAAATTTGCATTCTCGCTTTAAACAGTGCGGGCGTACCGCAATATATTGAACGACCTGTCGATTTCGAATATACGCATACTCTTGAGGATGTTTCTAAAAATATTTTTGCTACTGCCGAGGTTATAACCAATAATGTAAGTTTCACATTACAGGGAAGCAACTGCATTGAAGTAAGTTGTGAATTATGCGTGAGTGTCGATATTTTCTCGAAGAAAAAAGTGAATCTTGTTACAGATGTGTGCATTGATGAGAATAATTTAAAGGTGAGAAATAACGATAGTGCCCTGATTATTTATTATGCCGATGAGGGAGAAGAACTTTGGGATATTGCGAGAAAATATAACAGTAATCCACAGGAAATTAGCGAAATTAATTCTCTGCAGGATGATATTTTACTTTCGAAAAAGACCCTTTTAATACCAATAAAATAATAAAAAGTCGGGGATAAAAAAATCCCCGACTTTTTTTGAAAATTTTAGTTGACAAAGATACACCTCGGTGATATAATATATAGCGTTCTCGCGAGTGTGCTGGAATAGGCAGACAGGCACGTTTGAGGGGCGTGTGTCATTGGCGTACGGGTTCAAGTCCCGTCACTCGCACCAAATTCCCAAAGCTGACCGAAAGGTTTGCTTTGGGAATTTTTATATATTTGTTAGATTCTTGAAAATATCGGTTTTTATTGGTATAATATAGTTAAATTTAAAAGGGTTGGTGTGTAATGTTTAACTTTTTTGCCGATGAAGCTAACAAACAAAATTTTCACTATATAATAAGCGGTGCAGATTATAATCACATAAAAAATGTTTTAAGAATGGGAATAGGGGACACCTGCCTTATCAGTTGCAACGGAAAAAGTGATTTGTGTAAAATTGACAGTTTTTCTTTAGATTCTGTTTCACTCGAAATTATTGAAGAAGACTATACCGACACTGAATTGCCACTTCAAATTTTTCTTTTCCAAGGGTTGCCTAAAGGCGATAAAATGGAATATATCATTCAGAAGTGCGTTGAACTTGGCGTTTACAGCGTTATTCCTGTTAGTATGAAATATTCGGTAGTGAAGCTCGATGATAAAAAAGCAAAATCCAAACAGTTGCGTTGGCAAGCTATTTCCGAGAGCGCTGCAAAACAGAGCAAACGCAATATTATTCCCGAGATTTATAATGTTTGCTCATTTAAAGATGCCATTGATTTTGCTAAAACCCTTGATTTGATTTTATTACCATATGAGAACAAGGATGGGATGAGCGCAACGCGTAAAGCCCTTAATAACCTTAAAACTGTAAAAACGGTAGGGATTTTTATTGGACCTGAGGGCGGTTTTGATAAATCTGAAATTGAAAAAGCGATTTCCGCTGATGCCAAGATAATTTCACTTGGAAAAAGAATTCTGCGCACCGAAACTGCAGCAATTACTGCAGTTGGTATGTGTATGCTGAGTACCGAAATGGGTGAAGATATTTAAAATGAAACAATTACCGGTTGCTTATGAAGAAAGAATGAGAACTCTGCTGGGAGCAGAATATAATAGTTATATTGAAGAACTGCAGAAATCTCCTGTAAGGGCATTCAGAATTAACACCGATAAGATTAGCGTTGAGCAATTTGAGAAAATAAATATATTTTCAAGCGGTAAAATACCATATGTAAAAAACGGTTATTATCTTGAATATGATAAAATCGGAAACCATCCATACCACCATGCAGGGCTTATTTATGTGCAGGAGCCTGCCGCAATGGCACCTGTAGAATGTATTGATATAAATCCGGATTGGTGTATTCTTGATATGTGTGCTGCTCCCGGAGGGAAAAGTACGCAACTTAAAAATAAGCTCGGAGATAATGGTGTTTTAGTTTCCAACGAAATTATTCCATCACGCTGTAAAGTACTTACAGGAAATATCGAACGGCTTGGTTTACATAATACTGTTACAACCTGTATGGATACAACAAAACTGGCTAGTGTTTTTCCAAAGAGCTTTGATTTAATAATGGTGGATGCTCCATGCTCGGGTGAAGGTATGTTCCGAAAGGAAGAGAATGCAATTGACGAGTGGAGCGAAGATAATGTTAAAATGTGCTCAAAACGTCAAGCTGAAATTCTGGATAATGCGGTTTTGGCATTAAAAGACGGTGGATATATAATATATGCCACCTGCACATTTTCACTGCAAGAAAATGAAATGATTGTGGACTCATTTTTAAATAAATATCCCGAATTTGAAATTGTGCCCGTAAATAATGAAGTGCAAAAATACACCTGTGACGGAATTAGTTTTAGCGGCTGTAAATGTCGGAATATTCATTATTCGCGAAGATTTTATCCGCATAAAGCCAAGGGCGAAGGTCAATTTATGGCCGTTCTACATCATAAAGGGAAAACTTCAGTTGATACTACCTCTTCATCACAGCAACCAAAGCCTGATAAAACCGTAACCGATTTTTTTGATGATACTTTAACGGAATATAATTGTAATTATGTTCTGCAGTATAACGGAAATCCTGTGTATTATAATAACAGGCTGCCAATAAAGGATAAAAGTGCCTTTTCATGCGGAATAACTATCGGTGAAATAAGAAAAAACCGCATCATACCTCACCATCAATTTTTCTCTGCGTTGGGAAGAAAATTCAAAAGAAAAATTAATCTTCAGCTTGGTAGTGAGGCTCTTTTGAAATACCTTCACGGCGAGGAAATTAATGCACAGTGTGATAACGGTTGGGCAGTAGTTATGGTTGACGGGTTTCCGCTTGGCGGTGCAAAGGTTGTAGATGGAATAGCCAAAAATCATTATCCCAAGGGATTGAGAAAATAATTTTTATTTTATAACGAATATTGCAGCTGTGATTAAACGCAATTGTTTTTAAGGAGGTAATTAATGATATGTTATATGCTATAATATTTATATTTTGTATGGCCCTTTCAAACATAATTTTACATAAAAAGATAATAAAAATTCCATTTATTATCTGTATAGCTTGTGCTATGTTGATTGTAGTTCATTTAGGTTGTAGATTTTTCGTTTTTCAAGATAAAATTGAAGAGCGTACCCTTGAAGCAGTGTCAAAGCTTTCATGGAATAACGAAGAACAATTATATGATTTGGGATTTGAAAAAAATGACGAAAACCTATCCTTTGATAGTGAGGGCATATGGGGAGGGAAGAATAATTTGGTATCGTTTTTTTCAATTTATGTGGAAAAGGCGGAACAATCTATGGTGGAAGAAACTTATAAAATGAAAAATCGAAATAATATGCTGTATTCTTATGAAGTTGTGTGCGGGTACGATAACATTTTCACAGAATTTATTAATGTACCCCAAACCGTATCAAGATATTATTATTTTTATAAGGATGGTTATTTGATTTCGGTGCGTGAGCATAATGAAGAGGATACAAATAAACTTTTCGAACAGTATATAGCCAATTTAAATGAAAAGATAGAATAACTGTTAAGGAAACACGAGGAAAAATTTTAGTCTTGAGAATCTGAAAATATGTTATTACTGTTTTAGTAGCGCATATTTTTAAAATGTCGCACTTTTCTACCTATGAGTATAGTATATATCAGGAGGAGAATATATGTGACTAATTCCTTATAACAGACAGGCAGCAGTAGCCTATGCTCGCAGATGGGCATTAAATAGAAATCCTGCTTATTATGATTTTGAAAGCATAGGTGGCGACTGTACAAATTTTGCTTCACAGTGCATTTTTGCAGGAGCCGACGTTATGAACTATACGGGTGTTCTGGGGTGGTACTATCGTTCGTCATATGACCGCACAGCGTCTTGGAGCGGAGTGGAATATCTTTATAAATTCCTTATAAATAACCGTTCTGTAGGGCCCTTTGCTCGAGAGGTATTGGCATCAGAGGTAATGCCCGGTGATATAGTGCAATTAGGTACTAGTAGCAGACATTTTTACCATTCACCCGTAATAATTTCCACCGAGCCCGAAATTTTAGTGGCGGCGCACACCTTTGATGCACTTGACCGCCCTTTATCGAGTTATATTTACGATAAGGTCCGCTTTTTGCATATTGAGGGAGTACGGACATGGTAATAACAGACCCTTACGGCATCACCGTAAGGGTCTGTATCTATTTATTCCAATTATTAATAGATTTTTTCGCGCGATAACCAGGTATGGTAAACGAAAAAATATCGTCATTGGCAAGTTCATATTTTGTTTTGATATTTTTAAGTTCTCTCTTTAACTGACTGTAAATATTAAAATCATCACTAGTGAGCTTTTTCGAATTTATACGCTCTTCAATATGCTCATACAGCTCTACTAACTCAGGCACAGCGGCATCTCCCAAATCGGTAAGTGCGCTAATGTCAACGGTTTTTAAATCGCCCGAAATATAGCGGTCAACATTTTGTTTTGCAATTATGCCGTTAATATTAGAGAGGGATAATAGAGTAAATAACGCAACAACAACCGTGAAAGAAAGTGCAATGCTTTTAAGGCTTGGTACAAATTGTTGAATAGCAATAAAAATAAAAATGAGTGCAAGAACTATCATAAGCCATGTTGAATAAATTCTTTTTTGCGTTAGCCCGTAATAATTAATATACATTGCCATTTTTGCAATGGCAGTGCTTATAAGTATGAGTGTAAATGAAGCAAATAAAAGTGAAAGTAGTTTTAGCGCAAATGAGGGTCTATCACTTGTGCGACGCATAACCAGCATAACGGTTATAATAATAATTAGATTTAACACCGATACTGTGCATAGTTGAAAAAAACCTTCACGCGCATATTCGGCATAACTTAAATTTTCAGGCAGTTTTCCCATAAATCCTGAAATATAGTATTGCCATTGAGAAATAAAGAAAATTAGATACACAAACAGAATTGGTGTCGTTGCAGAAACGACGGTAAGTATAGGAATTCTTTTAAGATTTTCAGCAGAATTTTTACAGAATTCAGCCGTTAAAATATCGGTGCATTGGTTATCAACCGAGGATATAAACAAACCGAAAATATACATACCTATCGGTATTCCAAAAATTATACTGACTATGTGAGATAGTATACCATCAAAAGTAATTCTGAAAATAGAATTCCAAAGGCTTAAAAAATTGCTATCATAAGAGAGTAGTGATAATACTATAGCGGTGGGTATAATTGCAATACTCAGACCTGCAAGAATTTTAAGTGAAAATTTTCCAACCTTGTGGCTTGAAAAAAGTGCCCTGAAAATAGAACCGATTGAATGAAAGGGTAGAATAAACAGAGCTTTGATAAAATCAACGAGGATAAAATTTGAAAACCCATTTTGCAAGGTGTTACCGGTTGAAGAATAGACAAAATAAAAATAGGTAATAAGCGCATAGGAATATGCAAAGAAGTTTAAAAAAGCATTTCCACTGAAAATTAATGTCATAGAAATTATTATAGCCGAGCAGGCGGCTGAAATAGGAAGAAGTCCTATTTTAATCTTTTTTACCCTAAACACTATAAAGGTTGCTATGTATAATGATAAAATAAATATAACTGCACCAAGTGGATTATCGTTTGCGGGGAACACCCTACAGAAAATGTAACCTGCCAAAAGGTTTAACCAAGCAAATAAGGTCTCTATAGGGGAAAAAGAGCGAGGAGGTTCGTCGGTATCAGGAAATACTTCGTAAGAATTAGAAGAAGTATTAACCTCGGTTTCACAGGCGCTTTGTTCGAATCTTTGGTTGTTGTTATCCATAAAATTAACTCCTTTCATCGGGTATGAATTCCAATATATCCTCCACATTACATTCAAGAACGCGGCAGATAGCATCAAGCGTAGAAAATCGAATAGCCTTTGCTTTGTTATTTTTAAGAATAGATAAATTTGCCAAGGTAATTCCTACCTTATCCGAAAGCTCGTTTAATGACATTTTTCTTTTTGCCATCATAACATCAAGATTTATTAATATCATATATCCACCGCCTTAAACCGTAAGGTCGTTTTCCGATTTAATTTCGGTGGCCTCTTCAATAACATTTTTAACAACCCTTAAGCAGAGACCTAAAAATATTGCCGCAAATGCAACAATAAATGCTAATTGAAAATATATACCAAGTCCGCAAAAAACGGCGCCTAAGAGTAAACAACACCAAGCCACACCACGAATAAGTGCGACACTTTTCTCTGTAAAGACTAATCCTACGCGAACCCGCAGTAGTAGGGAGAATAAGAGGGTATCGGCAAATATTAAAACCGCCAGTACAGCATAGGCTAAAGCCAATACGAAAATTCTGCCGCTGTCGGTAATATTGGCACGGTTGCCGATATTATCTGTAACGTTAATAAGCATTTCAGCAAGGCTCGGCATAAAAAACGCTCCAACTATGCAGCCAATAAAAAATAAAACAGATAAAATTATTGATAGTGAAATTGAATGATTACTTTTGATTTTAAGCATTAAAATTCCTCCAAATTGGTAAAATTTGTGTGTCTCTGAGTTAATAATACACTACATAATGCTGTTTGTCAATATATTTTTATCGAAAAACGATAAATTATAGGTTTTTGCATAAAAGATTTGAAAATTAGTTCTTTATATGGTAGAATGAATTTAATAAATACACAATAAGTGGTAAAAATATGTTTATTGAAGAAAATATTAAAACTCAGGTTATAAAGAAATTTGATGTGGCGGTATGCGGCGGTGGCTTTGCCGGTATATCTGCTGCTTTAGCGGCTGCAAGACAAGGTAAAAAAGTAGTCCTTTTTGAAAGACAGTTTTTACTTGGCGGACTTGCTACGGCAGGAATAGTAACCATCTATCTTCCTCTTTGTGACGGATATGGGCATCAGGTGTCGTTTGGTATTGCTGAGGAGCTTTTTCATCTTTCTATTTCTCACGGTGCCGAAGATAAATATCCTGATAACTGGCTCAAAAAAAACGGGTCTAGAGGTGAGAATGATAAGCGCTTTCAGGTTCAATATAATCCGCAGTTATTTGCTATACTTGCAGAAAAATTATTGATGGATGCAGGCGTTTCTATACTTTACGGTACGTATGCTGTTGGCGTTAAGCTGCAAAACGATAAAATATCACATATTATTACAGAAAACAAATCAGGTAGAGCTGCATACAAAGTGAAATCGGTTGTTGATGCGACGGGAGATTGCGATATTGCTGAATTTGCAAATGCGCCTACAGATACTTTTAAACAAGGGAATTTACTTGCCGGATGGTACTATTCTTTGGGAAAATCAGGTTATAAGCTCAATATGCTGGGATATTCTGATATTCCTGAAGAGGAAAAAACAAAGAATAGTGTAGTAAAACCGCTTGTTAACAGAAGATTCAGCGGTCTTAACGGCGAGGAGCTTTCTGAACAGGTGTGCCTTTCGCATCAGTCAACATACAATGATTTTCTCAAAAAGAGGCAGAATGATGCCGAACTAATCCCTGTGACAATAGCGACAATACCACAGATAAGAATGACTCGAAAGATAATTGGCGAATATACTCTTTCGGAAAGGGAAATGCATACATATTTCGAGGATTCTATAGGTATGGTGTCGGATTGGAAAAAACGGGGACCGATATATGAAGTACCGTTCAGAACTCTTTACAATTCAACTGTAAAAAATCTGATTTGCGCAGGGAGATGCACTTCAGTAAATGAAACAATGTGGGATATTATGAGGGTTATTCCGTGTTGTGCTGTAACAGGACAGGCCGCAGGAACTGCGGCGGCCTTAACAGATGATTTTTCTACACTTAACGTCAAGCAACTTCAAGAGATATTAAAAAATAAAGGTGTAGTTCTTCACGAGAAAGAAATTTTATAAATAACTGATATTGAGGAAATGTGAAAATGGCTGTAAGATTAAACGATAATATAGAGATAGTTGAAGCCATACGTGAGGGCTTAAAGCAAAAGGGCGGCTACTGTCCGTGTAAGCTCGAAATTACTGAGGATAATAAATGTATGTGCAAGGAATTCCGTGAGCAGATTGCCGACCCCGATTTTGAAGGCTACTGCCACTGTATGCTATACTATAAATCAAAGGAGGATTAAATATGGCTTTAATTACTGTTACAAAGGAAAATTTTGAGACAGAAGTTTTAAAAAGTGAAAAAACTGTTTTACTCGATTTCTGGGCGTCGTGGTGCGGACCGTGTAAAATGGTATCTCCGATAGTAGATGAAATTGCCGAAGAAATCGAGGATATAACAGTTGGGAAAATTAATGTGGACGAGCAGCCCGAATTGGCTGCCACCTTTAAAATTCAAAGCATTCCAACGCTCGTTGTCTTTAAAAATGGAAAAATCGTAAATCAGGCGGTAGGTTACAGACCTAAAAATGATATAATACAATTATTGGAGATTTAAGGAGAAAATCAAATGAAACTGAATGTTAAACGCACCGTGCTTATTGGCTTTGCATTTATGTCGATTTTATCATTCTGGCAGTTCTATGACCAGGTAATTCCGTATTTATTAGAAATGAAATTCAACAACAGTCCGTTGATGACAAGAGTATATATGGCAATAGACAATGTTTTGGCTGTGTTTATGTTACCTCTTTTTGGTAGATTATCCGACAAAACTAAGACAAGACTTGGCAAAAGGACGCCTTACATTTTATACGGTACTATAGCCGCTGTAATTTCGATATGTGTATTAGCTTATTATGAGAGTAACTCAAATTTTACAGGTTTCATAATTACACTTATGGTATTGCTCGTTGCAATGGCTATTTATCGTTCACCTGCTGTTGCATATATGCCTGATGTTACTGAAAAACCGCTTCGCAGTAAGGGGAATGCGATTATTAATCTTGTTGGTTATATCGGCGGGATTTTCTCCACTGTTTTAATGATGTTCATGTTAAAAGGCAGCGAAAAGTATATTGAAAACGGCGAAGTGAAAATCAAATACCCTGAATATTTATCATTTACCCCAATATTTTTAATCATTGCGGCATTTATGCTGGTTTCTGTGTTAATAATGGTGTTTTCATTAAATGAAAATAAAATTGTTGCTGAAACAAATATAAAGGATGATGAAGAAGCATCTGTTGGCGAGAAGAAAAAACTTCCTAAATCTGTTAAAACAAGCCTTGTTTTGATTTTAATATCGGTATTCCTTTGGTGGATGGCATATAATGGTGTTACAACATCCTTCTCCCTATATTGTTTTAATGTATGGAATATAGACTTAGGAAAATCTTCTCTGTACCTTACAGTTGCTACTGTTGCGGCAATACTGGCATTTGTGCCACTTGGTGCTTTGTCAAATAAAATTGGCAGAAAAAAAGCGGTTCTTTTTGGAATAATATTAATGACTGTGTGTTATGCTGCGGCAATAATTGTTAAAAAAGAGTTTGTTGCACAAGCCTCTTGGATAATGTATGCTCTTTTTGGTATTATCGGTATTGGTTGGGCATCAATCAACGTAAACTCATTTCCAATGGTTGTTGAAATGAGCAATAATGGTGATATCGGTCGCTACACGGGCTATTATTATACGTTTTCTATGGCGGCACAGATTGTTACACCCTTATTATCGGGTTTATTAATTACATATTTCGGATATAAAATTCTTTTCCCGTATGCAGTTGCGTTCTCCGTGTTAGCATTTGTAACAATGCTATTTGTTAAACACGGTGATATAAAGCCAGCAGCAAAGAAGTCGTTACTTGAAAATTTTGATATAGATGGGGAATAATTTTATGGTGGAAAAAGTTATAAGAAAATTTATGAGATATCCGGGCGGATTATATAAAGCGGTTACCTTTAGTTACGATGATAATGGTAAATCTAATATTCGTTTGGCTAAAACACTTAATAAGTATGGAATTAAATGCACATTTAATATTAATAGTGGTAGGATATTTGGAACCTCGTCCGATAATGAGAACCATCTTTCATACGAAGAAATTAAAGAAAATATGCTCGCTCTTGGTCACGAGGTTGCAGTTCACGGAAAAAACCACCGAGCCCCCGGAATTCTATCGGTTTTAGAGGGAATAACAGAATTCTTTGATTGTCGCAAAGAGCTTGAAGAAAATTTGGGCGTAATAGTTCGAGGTATGGCATATCCCGATGCCGGTATAAGACGAATTTATACAAATACCTCCTATGAAAAAATCAGAAATTATCTGTCTGAAATGGGTATAGTCTATTCCCGTACCCTCGGAAGCGATAATGATACCTTCGACATACCGTCCGACTGGTTTAATTGGATGCCCACAGCACACCATAATAACCCAAAACTAATGGAATATATCGATAAATTTAATAAAACTAATTTTAGCAATGTCTATGCAAATACTCGTTTTCCAAAACTATTCTATCTGTGGGGACATTCTTATGAGTATGAAAATAATGGTTGGGAGCTTTTAGACGATATTTGCAAAGAATTATCGGGCAAAGAAGACGTATGGTATGCCACTAATATTGAAATTTATGATTATATAACGGCTTATGAATCGCTTATCTGGAGTGTGGATGAAAAAACTGTTTATAATCCAACAAGCAAAGAGATTTGGTTTGAAATTAACGGAGAAAAAACCTATTCAGTAAAACCAAATGAAACACTTAAGATATAAATTAAAACACGCTGAGGCATCTCAGCGTGTTTTTTATAATAATTCATTCATTATATATGCGGCAACGTTTTCGGGCTCTATCTGCATACTGTAGGCGAGCTCACCGTGAATAAGGCGCTCGGCTTCAAGCAAAGCCTTTTCATCGGACATATGCAGTTTTTTGCCGCAAGACTCTTTTTCTATTTTCTTTTCGTGCAGCTCACAGATAAGCTTAATAATTTTTCTGTGGTCGCCGCTTTTAATAATTTCATTAAATTTGATTTTTCTTAGCGCATCGTTTTCATTCCAAAGCGTACCTTCCGAATTAACCTCGCTTAAAATTTCTTTGATTTTATCGGAATTAAGGGGATAGCGCAGAGGAATGTTGCTGTCAATCGGTATAAAGATTTTAGTTGCCGAATTTTCATAAACGGGCTTTAAAACGTAAAAATCTCTGAGAGGATTATTTCCTACCTTCATTTTTCTGATTTCGCTTACCGTACAAATTCCTAAACCTGAGTGGACGACGGTTTCATTGACCTTGAACATTTTTCACCTCAAAAATAAAGTTTACATATAAATTATATCATTAAAAACTTTTAAATGTAAGAAAATTTTTTAAAAAAATTCTATATTTGTTCATAATTTATCGCTATACTTAATTATAGAGGTGAGTTATATGTGGAGATTAAGGGACCGTTTAATTTCCTTTTTCTATGGAAGATACGGTAACGATAAATTTAATATAGCACTATTGGTGCTTTACGTTATATTTGCGGTGGTTAATGTGGTAGTCCGCAATATTTTTGCAACAAGTATATTTTTCTTTTTGCAGTGGACGGTGCTGTTTATGGTGCTTTTTCGTTCGCTTTCGAGAAATATTCCCGCAAGAAGAAAAGAGAACGAATGGTTCGAGCGTAATTTTTCCGGTCTTATAAATTGGTTTAAATTTCTTTGTCGCAAAATTAAGGATATCAGATATAAAAGGTACCGCCGATGTCCGCACTGCAAAGCTACAATTCGCTTACCTATAAAAAAAGGAAAACACACAGTTAAGTGCCCGTCATGTCATATGAATTTTAAGGTTCACATTATCTTATAATAAAAGGTTTTACAGCCGAGGCTTTTTGCCTCGGCTTTTTTTGCTTTTTAAATTTTAAAAAATTTTATAAAAAGTATTGCTTTTTAATTAAAGGTGCTGTATAATGTATTCAAAAGTGGTGAAAAGTGGGCAAAAAGTCCAGTAAAGTGTATTAAAGTGGTGAATTTGGAGGTGAAACACGATGCTTTACGGTGGTTATGACCATACAATAGATAAAAAAGGTCGTGTTTTCGTACCTGCTAAATTTCGTGACGACCTTGGAGAAAACTTTATCGTTTGCAAGGGTATAACGGGTAAGCGTTGTTTATGTATTTATCCGTATCCCGAGTGGGAGAGATTGGTGGCTAAGATTTCCGAGCTTCCGTCCTCTCAGGCGAGCGGAATTAAGCGCTTCATTTTCGATGGCGCGTTTAACGTTGAATTTGACGCTCAGGGAAGAATTGTAGTGCCACCTACACTCAGAAGCTACGCTCAGCTTGAGGCTTCGGCTCATCTGATTGGTATGGATAGCTACATTGAACTCTGGAGTTCTGAACTTTGGAACGCAGAAGACGAGTTTACACCCGAATCTGTATTTGCAGATGCCGATAAGTTCGGTCTTTAATGGGGTGGGGAAATGGAGTTTTCACATATTCCCGTACTTTTCAGTGAGGTAATTGAATCCTTACAGATTAAACCTGACGGAATTTATGTTGACGGAACTGCAGGTGGTGCCGGTCATTCAAAGGGTATAGCCGAAAAATTGATATCGGGCAAACTTTATGCTCTTGATCGCGACCCCGATGCCGTTGAAGTAGCGACAGAAAGATTAAAGGGTTTAGCCGCACAGGTAATTCATTCAAACTTTGCCGATATGGATAAAGCGCTAATTTCAGTCGGTGTTGATAAGGTTGACGGAATTTTATTAGACCTCGGTGTTTCTTCTTATCAGTTGGACACCGCAGAGAGAGGCTTTTCTTATCATAAGGATGCACCTCTAGATATGCGAATGAGTAAGGACGGCATTTCTGCTGCCGACCTTGTAAATAATTTGAGTGTTCAGGAATTAACCGATATAATAAGTCGCTTCGGTGAAGAAAAATTCGCCTACAGAATTGCAAATAAAATAGTTGAAGTAAGGGGACTAGCCCCGATTACCTCGACTTTGCAACTTGCAGATGTTATTTCTTCAGCCGTACCTGCGAAGGCTCGCAGAGATGGGCATCCTGCCAGAAAGAGCTTTCAGGCTCTGAGAATTGCGGTTAACGGAGAACTCGATATATTAGAAAACGCTCTTGAAACGGCTTTTAATCTTCTAAGTAGCGGAGGAGTGTTATCGGTTATAACATTTCATTCGCTTGAGGACAGAATCGTTAAGCAGAAATTCAAAGAGTTCTGTACAGGCTGTACCTGTCCGCCCGATTTTCCTGAGTGTGTTTGCGGTAAAACACCAAAAGGGCATCTGCTTCACAAAAAAGGAATTACCGCGTCAGAGAAAGAATTAGAGCAAAATGCGCGTTCTCGCAGCGCAACGCTCAGAACTATAGTAAAGAATTAGAGGGGACGAAATGGATAATCTTAAGTATTATAATGAAAGTCTGGCATATGATTTTAATCTCTTTACGCCAAAAGAGAAAGAAAATAAGTATACCGATAACATTATAAAAATGCCCGATAAGGCCCAAAAGCAGCGATCTTTTGCTAAGCGTAAGGCGTTATCGGTGAGTGCCGTTTCGGTTATGATGGCAGCCTTTATGGTGGCGGCTGTATGCGGTAATATCTTCCTTCGCGTTTGCATTACCGAAACAAACTCAAAAATTAATGATATTAATAAAGAAATCGCAGAGCTTGATGCAGAAATTACAAAACTTAATGTTCAGTTTGAGAATATCATTTCCTACACAAACCTTGAGAATGCGGCTGAAGAAATCGGTATGAAAAAAATGGACAAGTCGCAGGTGGTTTATATGCGTGTTAATAACACTAATGCCGCAATTAATTCTTCGGGAGAAAAGATATTCTCTGAGTAATAGTAAAGGCATATTAAAAGTATAAATTAATATAATTAAATTGACACGAGAGTTGAATTATTTAACTCTCGTTTTCGGGTATTTAATGCCGATTTTAAAACTCTGAAAAAGCGCTGATAGGAGGGTAAATAATGACAAACAAGCCGAGTAAAACCATGATCACAAGAATTTTCTGTATAATGCTTGCGTTTGTTATTTTCTTTATCGGTGTTACTTCGGTAAGACTCTTTAATATTGCCATTATTAACGGTGAAAAATATCAGAACGCAGCCCTTGAACAGCAACTTTATGATACCTTGATCAGCGCACCGCGAGGGGATATTTACGATAAAAATATGAACCTTCTTGCCACAAGTTCTACCGCTTGGACAGTTTACATAACACCAAACGGGATTACAAAGCTTAAGGATGAAAATTTAAAACTAACGGTTAAAAACACCATCGCGGACGGACTTGCTGAGATACTCGATATGGACCGTGAAACTATTTATGGGTACACCGAGAAAAAATCATACTATGTAATCGTTAAGAAAAAGGTGGATAAGGGTGTCGCCGATAAAGTTCGTCAGTTTATAACCGATAATTCGGATTTGGAGCTGTCAAGTTATATTGGACTTGATGAAACCACTAAGAGATATTATCCCAACAATAATTTAGCGTCTGTGCTTTTGGGCTTTGTTGGTAGCGATAATCAGGGACTTTCCGGAATTGAGAGTTATTATGATTCTAGTCTTACAGGCGTTGCAGGCAGAGTTGTTGCGGCAAAGAGTGCTCAGGGAACTAATATGCCGCTTACCTATGAACGCGTTGAAGAGGCAATTCAGGGTAATTCTTTAATACTAACAATTGATAATTATGTTCAGTATATTGCTGAAAAATATCTTGAGCAGGGTGTTATAGCAAATAAGGCTCAGGATAGGGGTGCCTGTATAATAATGAATGTTAATACGGGCGAGATTTTAGCATTGGCTGTCAAGGGGGATTTTGACCCGAACGATGCCTTCACACTTTCGGTAAGCGATCAAGCACTCGTTGATAATGAAGCCGATGAAACGGCTCAAAAGGCCTTAAGGAATGAACTTTTAAACCGTCAATGGCGAAATAAAGCGGTTTCTGATACCTATGAGCCGGGTTCAGTATTCAAGGTTATTACCGCCTCAATGGCATTGGAAGAAAATCTTGTGAATGTAAATACAAGTTTCACCTGTAATTACACCATAAACATAGCAGGGCAGACCTATCACTGTCATAAAAAAGGTGGGCACGGAACACAAAATTTCCTTCAAACCATGGTAAATTCCTGCAACCCTGCCTATATTATGGTAGGTCAGTTGGTTGGAAGTGCCGGCTTTGCAAAATATTTTGAGGCGTTCGGTCTTACACAGAAAACGGGTATTGATTTACCTGGTGAATCGCAGCCCGTCTACCATCAGGCATCGGCTATGGGAACGGTAGAGCTTGCTTCATCCTCTTTCGGTCAGACCTTTACTATTACTCCAATTCAGATGATAACGGCAATTTCGGCCGCAGTTAACGGGGGTAATTTGATTCAACCGCATGTTGTGAGTAAAATTGTTGATAGTGAAGGCAATATCGTGAAATCTGTAGGCACTACCGTTAAGCGTCAGGTAATTTCCAAGGAGACCTCGAATACCATAAAAACTATGATGGGCGCAGTTGTATCGCAGAGCACATCTAAAAATATGTATATTCCGGGCTATAAAACGGGAGGAAAAACAGGTACATCTCAAAAACTAATTTCAAACATTACTTCTGCCGACGGATCAAGCCACTATATAGCATCATATCTGTCGGTAGCACCGATAGATAATCCCGAAATAGCGGTTCTTGTTATGATAGATGAGCCTAGTGCAGGACAGTATTACGGCTCGGTTGTATCAGCGCCGATTGGGGCGGATATTTTGTCCGAAGTATTACCGTATCTCGGATATGAGCCGCAGTACACGGAGGATGAACTTGCAAAGCTTTCCATCGGTGTTCCCTCGGTTGTGGGAGAATCGCTTACAGTTGCAAAAGGAAAAATCACTAATAAAAACTTAAATTATAAAATAGTGGGTGAAGGCGAAACTGTTATTAAACAAATTCCGTCCTCTACCGACACAATAAATTCGGGCGGCACAGTAATACTCTATACCGAAGAGGTTGAGGCTTCGCAGACAACAACCACTGTACCGGATTTTACAGGTCTTAGTATTTCCTCAGCTAATTCTACTGCAAAAAACAACTCGGTAAATATTCAGTTTGCAGGAAATATTTCGAGCAATACCGTTGTGGCTTATAAGCAAGATGTTGCGGCCGGGGAAACGGTACAAAAAGGAACTGTTATTGCGGTTTATTTCCGTGATACAAGTGCAGATAGTGTTTCTGATTAAATTTGAGGTTAAATAATGAAACTAAAAGAGTTATTAAATTCAGTAGAAAAAAAATTTGAGAATATTGAGGTTCAAGGAGTTACTGCCGACAGCCGAAAAGTGAATAAAGGCGATGCCTTTATCTGTATTAAAGGAACTACCTTTGATGGCCACACTGCCGCAATGGCGGCTGAGGACTCAGGCGCTGCGGTAATTATTGCCGAGCGTGATACAGGGGCTAAATGTCAGATAATTGTTCCCGATACACGCGAGGCGTTGGCGCTAATGAGTGCAAATTACTTCGGTAACCCACATAAAGATCTTAAAATAATCGGTATTACAGGCACCAACGGAAAGACCTCTGTAACCTATATCTTAAAGCAGGTGCTCGAATTTTGCGGACATAAGGTGGGTCTTATCGGTACTATTCATAATTTGATTGGCGATAGAGAGGTACCAACCAATAATACAACCCCGGGAGCTTATGAAATACATTCTTTATTCAAACAGATGAAGGATGAGGGTTGCGAATATGTTGTTATGGAGATTTCCTCCCACGCGCTTGACCAAAAAAGAGTTTTCGGTATAGAATTTGATGCGGCGGTTTTTACTAATCTAACTCAGGATCATCTCGATTATCATAAAACGATGGATAATTATTTTCTGGCTAAGAGTAAACTATTTTTGAATACCAAAAAAGCGATAATTAATTTTGACGATGAATACGGTCAGAAATTATGTGAGCTTTCGGCGGCAGAGCAGATAACATTTTCACTGCTGAGTGATAATTCCACCTATAGCGCTAAGGATATTTCCTACCGTCCTGACGGTGTAGCCTACAGTTTTGTCGGTTTTAATACAATTCAAAAAATTAATATAGCTATAGGCGGCAAATTTTCGGTTTATAATTCAATGGCTGCAATCTGCGTTTTATTGGAATTAGGCTTTAAATTATCCGATATTGCCGCGGCAATTGCAAAAATTTCCGGAATTAAAGGTAGAGCTGAGGCAGTACCGACAGGTAAGGACTTTACAGTAATTATAGATTATGCGCATACTCCTGATGGATTAATTAATATTCTTCGCTCTTTCAAACGCTTTAAAGACAGCCGACTTGTTGTTCTTTTTGGATGCGGCGGAGACCGCGATAAAACTAAAAGGGCTGTTATGGGAAAGGTGGCAACACAGTATGCGGATTATGTAATAGTAACTAGTGATAATCCCCGCAGTGAAGAGCCAATGTCGATAATAGACGATATTCTTGAAGGCATTAAAGGTAGTAAAACACCCTATAAAGTTATTGAAAATAGGGTGGATGCGATAAAATTCGCTATTAAAAATGCGAGAAGTCATGATATAATAGTGTTAGCCGGTAAGGGACACGAAACTTATCAGATTTTAAAGGACGGAAAAATTTACCTTGATGAGCGACTTGTAGTAAAAGAAGCTTTAGGTGAACTTTAAAAGGAGTGTAGTTTATGGATTTCACACCCGTTATTGCGGCGCTTACTGCCTTTGCAGTTTGTGCGGTATCAGGAAAAATAATAATTCCCTATTTACACAAGCTTAAATTTGGGCAGACTATATTGGATATAGGTCCAAAATGGCACGAAAAAAAACAGGGAACTCCGACTATGGGTGGAGTTATGATTGCTTTTGGTATGCTTTTTGGTATTGCCGTTGCCATAACTTTTTCGGCTGTCTTTGATACGGGACTTAATACCTATTTCAAGCTTTCTGCCAATCTAACCCGTTTTATAGCAGGAATTGCGTTGAGCTTAGGAATGGGGCTTATAGGATTTTTCGATGATTATATAAAGGTTGTAAAAAAGCGTAATTTAGGTCTCACAGCTAAACAGAAAACATTACTTCAACTAATCATTTGTGCAGGTTATCTCAGTACGCTTTTTCTTTCAGGTATAACTACTACATGGATACCATTTATAGGAGATATAAATGTTGCTTCAGGTGTGGGAATATTTTTTTGGCCGATAGCACTTATGTTTATTTACGGCTTTACAAACGCTGTTAACCTTACCGACGGAATAGATGGCTTGGCTTCAAGTGTAACTCTTGTTGTTTCTTGCGCATTTTTAATAGCTTCGGGACTTTTATCTAACTATGGATATAATACAATTTCTGCTGCTCTGGCCGGTGCTTGTATAGGCTTTCTTGTGTGGAATTCACATCCTGCAAAGGTTTTTATGGGAGATACCGGATCTATGTTTTTAGGTGGCTGCGTTGTTGCCATTTCGTTTGGAATAGGCAGACCGGTACTTCTTTTACTTATCGGGTTTGTTTACTTAGCTGAGGCGTTATCGGTAATGCTTCAGGTCGCAGTTTTCAAAAAAACCGGTAAACGGTTATTTAAAATGAGTCCAATTCATCATCATTTTGAATTAAGCGGTTGGAGCGAGGAAAAAATTGTAACCGTCTTTTCCTTTGTTACCTTAATTTGTTCCTGTTTAGCACTTTTACCATTAATTTTAAATTTTTAAAGGAGTAGGCTATGGCACTGAAAAGCTCTGAAAAAGGCAGTAAGGCGTTAAAGGCGAAGCGTCAGCGCGGAAAAATAGATATAGTTTTTTTAAGCCTTGTGTTAGTGCTTTTAACTATAGGCCTTATAATGCTTTTTTCTGCGGGTTATGCCTATTCTTATACTTATTACGGTAACAGTTATAAGTTTATACTTCGTCAGGCAGAATTTGCGGTAATCGGCGTAATAATTATGCTTGTTGTATCAAAAATCGATTATCATATTTACCGCAGATTTGCTTGGGTAATATTTTTAATAAGTACCGCACTCCTCGTTATTCTTTTAGCTCTGCCGCCGATGATTGACGGTATGGATGTTAAGCGTTGGATAGTTGTAGGACCGATAAACTTTCAACCTACAGAGATAGCTAAATTTGCAATAATTCTTTTGCTTTCACACTTAATAACCGCTAACCAAAAACAGATGGGAAATATAAAGCTGATTCTGTTTTTGCTATTTTTGCTCGGCTTTACCTGTGTTCTCGTAGTTTTAGAGCCGCACTTATCTGCAACGGTATTAATTTTCTGCATCGGTGTACTATTGCTAATAGTTGGCGGTATGAAGTGGCTGCATTTAGCTGCCTTTGCAGGTGTTGGTATAGCGGGTGTGGCTTTAGCGCTTGTTACAGGAGTTGTCGGTTACGGTGGCGACCGAATTAAATATTGGCTTGACCCTTGGGCTGACCCAATGGGTAAAGGTTATCAGGTAATTCAATCCTTACTCGCCATTGGTTCAGGCGGAATAATGGGCAGAGGTCTCGGCAAATCCAGGCAAAAATATCTCTGGGTGCCCGAGCCGCATAATGATTTTATTTTCTCAATCGTTTGCGAAGAACTTGGAATAATAGGCGCAATTATTATAATACTTCTGTTTTGTGCACTTGTTTGGCGCGGCTTTACAATTGCCATAAAAGCAAAGGATAAATTTGGTTGCCTTATGGCAGTGGGCCTTACTTTTCAGGTTGGACTGCAGGCAATTCTCAATATTATGGTTGTTACCAACACGATTCCTAACACAGGTATCAGCCTACCGTTTTTCAGTTACGGCGGAACTGCGCTTGTTTTATTACTTGCTCAAATGGGTATTATGCTTTCAATTTCAAGAGACGCAACCGTACAGAAAATATAAAAAGGGGATAGGGTTATGCATATCTTATTTGCAGGAGGCGGCACAGCAGGGCATATAAATCCTGCTCTTGCAGTTGCAGGGTATATTAAGGAAAAACATCCGAATGCAAAAATCAGTTATATTGGAACGGCCAATAAGTTAGAAGCAACCTTAGTACCGCGTGCCGGTTATGATTTTTATACGATAGATGTGGCTGGTTTTAGCAGAAAACTTACTTTTAAAGGTATTGCGCATAATGTATCGGCAGTTTACAAGGCTGCAAGTTCCAGCATAAAGGTGCACAGTTTATTAAAGAATATCAAACCTGATGTTGTTGTGGGAACAGGTGGATATGTAAGCGGGCCAGTGCTCAGTACCGCCCAAAAATTAGGCATTAAAACCGTCATTCACGAACAGAACGCCTATCCCGGTGTTACTACAAAAATGCTTTCCAAAAATGCCGATAAGGTGCTTTTGGCCTATAAGGAAGCCGAAAAGTATTTGCAAACAAAAAACGGATGTATTGTAACCGGTAATCCTGTTCGTCAGGAGATAGTTAAAGCAGAAAAACTAAAGGCGCGTGAAAAGTTAGGGGTCGATAACCGTCCGCTCATTCTGTCTTTTGGTGGAAGTCTTGGCGCACGTCCTATAAATGAGGCTGTAATAGGACTTATTAAACATCATAACGGAACCCACAAATATTATCATATCCATGCAAGCGGTAAAAACGGCTTTGCGGCTATGAAGGATGCTCTTAAAGACACCAAAATAGCTTCGGAAATCACAATTACGGATTATATTTATGATATGGATGTTTGTATGGCAGCAGCCGATATCGTTATATCCCGTGCGGGTGCTATAACACTTAGTGAAATTCAGGCACTCGGTAAAGCGGCGGTTTTAATTCCATCACCATATGTAGCTGAGAATCATCAATATCATAACGCGATGACGCTAAAAAATGCCGGAGCCGCCGATTTAATAGAGGAAAAGAATTTATCTGCCAATTCTCTTATAAAAGCCGTTGAGCGTCTTGCCGATAACAAGACATTACTTGAGGCTATGAGCGAAAATGCAAAAAAATCGGCAATAATTGACGCATGTGAGCGAATTTATCGCGAAATAATGCAGCTTTATACAAAACAGCACTAACACTTTGTTGTGCCTTGCATAGAATAAAATTGTAAAGCAAAATATGCGAGGTGCCAAATGTCTAATTTAATAATAGAGGGCGGGAAACGCCTTCAAGGTGAGGTATCCGTACAGGGTGCGAAAAACAGTGTTCTGCCGCTTCTTGCGGCGAGTCTGCTCTGTTCAGGCAAATCAGTAATACATAATTGTCCGGATATATCTGATGTAGAAGTCTCCATTAAAATTCTTGAGCACTTAGGCTGCAAATGCCATTTCGAGAACAACACGGTAACTATCGATGCACAGGATGTTAAAAACGATGATATTCCCGATTTTCTTATGCGCGAAATGCGCTCATCGGTTGTTTTTTTAGGCGCTATCGCAGGCAGGGTCGGCAGTGCAAAAATCAGCAGTCCGGGTGGATGTGAATTAGGTCCAAGACCGATTGATTTGCATTTATTTGCACTTAAAAAGCTCGGATTTGAAATTAATGAAGAGCACGGTTATATTTTGTGCAAGAAAAACTCTAAGGCCGATAATACCGTTATTAACCTATCTTTTCCAAGCGTCGGGGCTACCGAAAATTCCATCTTAGCCGCCGCGTTGACGCCCGGTAAAACCATTATACATAATGCCGCTCGCGAGCCCGAAATTGTCGATTTAGCTAATTTTTTGACCTTAGCAGGCGTTAAAATTTGCGGTGCAGGACTTGATACCGTTGTGGTATATGGCAAAGAGAAATTAAACGGAGTAGAGCACACCGTTATTCCTGATAGAATTGTGGCTGCTACATATCTTTCTGCCGCCGCAGTAACAAAAGGGGAAATCACTCTTCATAATGTGAATCCCGCGCATATGGCTTCTGTTATTAATGTTTTTGAGCAGTCGGGCGCAGAATTTCAGATATACAGTGATAAAATAAGAATTTCAACCCAAGAAAAGCTCAGATTTGTTCCAACCATCCGTTCGGCTGTTTATCCAGGTTTCCCAACCGATTCAGGTCCGCCAATAATTGCAATGTTGACAGTAGCTGAGGGTACATCACTCTTCATTGAAAATATTTTCCAAAACCGATATAAATATATCGACGAACTCAAACGTCTCGGCGCTAAAATCAGCATACACGGTAATCTGGCTGTAGTTGAAGGTGTGAGAAAACTCTCGGGTGCGAGCGTCGAATCAACCGATCTTCGCGGTGGTGCGGCATTGGTTGTAGCAGGACTTTTTGCGGAAGGCATTACCAAAATATCAAAAATTAACCACATTTTAAGGGGTTATGAAAATATAGAACAAAATCTCACCGATTTAGGTGCAGTTATAAGGAAAGAATCAAATGGAAGTCAGAGAAGTTGAAAACCGTAAATATGCAGCAGCTAACCGATTAGCAAAACGCCGCCGTAAGAAAATACGCGTGGCTGTTTTGCTTTCTTCTTTTTTGCTTTTGCTGCTGTGTGTTCTAGCGATTTTATGCGTAACGGTATTCTTTCCAATAAGCAGTATAACCGTAACGGGTTCTTCCGTTTATGATAATGCACAAATTATAGAGGCGTCTGATATTGAGATAGGGGAGAAACTCTTCGGTATCAGCGAAAACAAGATTCGAAATAACCTTACCATCAAACTACCGTATATTAAAAATATTGAACTTAAACGAAATCTTTTTGATGATATTGAAATTATTGTTTCGGAAACCTGCGATGTGTATTGTTACAATCAGAACGGTAAATATTATACGGCAGATAGCGATAATAAAATTTTAGCGGTATTTGATGAAAAACCGGAGAAAATTACTGAAATTATAAAATCGGATTTGCCACAAATTAATATCGGTTACACACTAGATATAGGTGCAGATAGTTTAGAACTTATAGGGAAAATTCACAGTATTTTGAATAGAGCTGATTTTGCCATTGATTTACTTAATATCAACGATACTTCTGCTATTACTGCCAAGGTAGAGGGGAGATTTTCGGTGAATTTTGGAACGGTTCAGGATATCGAAAACAAGACCGAGCATTTAAGAGCTATGATTTCAAGTATTAATAAAAATAGTGGGACAGATGCCACAGGAAAAATTAATTTAAGCGTTTGGACAAGCGAGAAAAGAGAGGGATATTTTGAAGCTACCTCAAATTTCTAAAAAATATAGAATATTTTTAAAAATATGTATTGAAATTTGAAATATTATGTGTTATTATTTAATATATAATAACCCTAATTATATAATCTTAGCGGATTTTAAGTTTAAAAGTGGAGGAATTGAAAATGGCATTTGAGGTTTCAAATGAACTTGACAATGTAGTTCAGATTAAGGTTGTAGGCGTCGGCGGTGGCGGCGGAAATGCTGTTAACCGTATGGTTGATGCGGGTGTTCGCGGTGTAGAATTTATCGCAATTAACACTGATAAGGCAGCTCTTTATCTGTCAAAAGCAAATCAGAAAATTCAGATTGGTACTAAGGCTGCTGGCGGTATGGGTGCCGGTGCTAACCCCGATAAGGGTAAGGCTGCGGCTGAAGAATCACGCGATGAAATTGCAGAGGCTATCCGCACTGCAGATATGATTTTTATAACTGCCGGTATGGGTGGCGGAACAGGTACAGGTGCGGCCCCCATCGTTGCTCAGATTGCACGTGAATTAGGTATTTTAACAGTAGGTATCGTAACAAAGCCTTTTGCTTTTGAAGGTAAGAAGAGAATGCAGCAGGCTGAGGCCGGTATTGCAGCTCTTCGCGAGCATGTTGATAGCTTGGTAGTAATTCCAAACGAACGCTTAAAGTTCGTTTCTGCAGAGAAAATCACATTTAAGAACGCTTTCGATATTGCTGATGATGTTCTTCGCCAGGGTGTTCAGAGTATTTCTGAGCTTATTAATGTTACAGCTCTTGTTAACCTTGATTTTGCCGATGTTAAGGCAATTATGGCCGATGCAGGCTATGCTCACATGGGTGTTGGCGTTGCAACCGGTAAGGATAAGGCTGAATTGGCTGCACGTGCTGCTATTACAAGTCCGCTTATTGAGACCTCTATGGATAACGCTAGCGGCGTAATAATCAGCATTACAGGTTCTACTGATATCGGTCTTGAAGAGGTTGAACTTGCTTCTTCCATCATTTCAGAAATGGCTCATCCGGATGCAACTATCATTTGGGGCGCTCAGCTTGATGATACCCTCGATGATGCTATCCGCGTAACCGTTGTAGCAACCGGTCTTGGCAATGATAAGAAGAATCCTCAGAACGATTTAGTAAGCGAAATGCTCTCTTCTTCGAGCGAAGATGATGGCCCTTACATCGATGTTCTTGATATCTTCAATAAATAATCTTACTTAAATTTAAATAGGCGTCGGTTTCGGCGCCTGTTGATACGCGGGTGTGGCGGAATTGGTAGTTTTCAGCCGAACGCTCGCGGTGCGAGATACAGTGAAGGCTGAAAAAACGTTACGGTCAAAATTTTAAGCCGCTCCAAGGCTTAAAAAATTTTGGGTACCGTAGGTGTTGCACAAAGTGCGGCTGCCTTTATTAAAATTAAATATGCGGGTGTGGCGGAATTGGCAGACGCACTAGCCTTAGGAGCTAGCGCTCACGCGTGCAGGTTCAAGTCCTGTCACCCGCACCATTTTGAATGTTCATAACGGACTTGACCGTTATGAACATTCTTTTTTTATTTTTAGCAAAGTTTGGGGTATTAGGGCAACCCTGACAAGTGTGGATATCCATCCGCGATGCTTGCAAGAAGAACGATTTTATGATAATATATAGGCATTAACAATCAAATGCACTTTTGAGGAGGTATAGGATGTTCGCCAATGAATTTATATTGCTCTGCAAAGATTTTGCTAAAAAAGAAACGATGTTTTAGGCGAAACATTTGAAGAAACTAAAAAAATTTCCAAATATACAATAGAATGTTACGGTTATATTTTAGAATTTCGATATGTCAAAAAAGAATCGGCATTTTTTAAGCCGAGCTCTCTTTATTGTGTTATCCGCCTTAGAAAAAATAGTGTTGTATACTACCATTTGACCGATATAATTCCTTTCTTAGAAAATAAAACTTTCAAGTCTTGTTATTTTTGGAACATAGAAAGCCCTGAAAGATTAAACAATTGTTTCGAAAGTCTTACATCTAATCTGGAAAAAGTCACATCACAATTATCTCCGTATCTGTTAGATGACTCTATCCTTTTGGAAGCGCTTTTCGAAAATTATAAAACAATATATAGCCTTAAAGAAACAGATATAGATTTTAATAAAATCGAAGACCCCGAGGATTATGCCCAGTCTTACTTTCTGTCTTTGCAAAATATGCGAGATGGATATATTTTTTCGAGATATTGTAATTTTGCACCTTACGCTTTACTGCTCAAAAACAATGTCGATAAGGCATTAGAAAAGTATGAAAAACTTAATCAAAAAAATAAACTTCTCGAATATGAAAAGCATTTAATAAACCATATAATTAAATCAGAAAATTGCGAATTTAGTGCATTTGAATCGTCTTGTGATACTTCTGCTGCAGAAAAACTTATAACTCCCCTATCAGGATTATTAGAGTTTGCTATTGTTTTTGCCATTTCATCGATTTTCTTTTGCAGTGTTTTTGCTATTTACAATTTAATAATTTCTATTAATACACTCGTTGTATTGTCGGCACCATGGTATTTAGGATTTCTTTGTGCGGGACTTTGTTCTGTTTTCGGCGCAATCGCTCTTGTCGCAAATAAACCTATTCCAAATAAACACCTTACTAAAAAAGAAAGAAAAGATTTTTCAAACATAGTGCTTTCTAAAGGTGTTAAAAAATTCTCTCACATAATTTTTGCCCTTTCTATTGCGGTGTCAATGTTTTTTGCAATTATGATTTTGATTTCAAACGTTAGATTTTATGATGATAAAATCTCATTTGAAAACAAAACTTACTATTACGATAATATCGACAGTGTTTATTATATAGAATCAAGATATAATGGTTATGACGAAAGAATAGAGCGTGCATCGTATGTTCTTTTGTTTGATGATAAAACTTCGCTTGATTTGGATGGTTTCACTTCAATTCAATTTACTGAACAAGAAGTTTTGCCATTGTTAAGTAAAAAGGGAATCAATTTTAAAAGTGCTATGTCCGAAAAAGAATTACCTTGGTATACAGAATAACACTCGAATCCGTTAAGAACACTCGCACCAATCGAGAGCCTCGACACGCAGTTCGCATAGTTGAGGTTCTTCTTTTTTTACAGTTTCTACCTCGCGTTTGAAGCTGATTATTGAACACTCGCACCAAAAAATCCCAAGTCTGAACAGTTGTTTTTTTATTCAAGCCGCGCTTCGCATCAATTTGTTAAGTACGATGTGAAAACTTGCGTAAAATATAAATTTAACCTAATGGTTGAGTTCGGATATTTATATTCAAAATGTTAATTTTTTTGCTATTTTTGCACAAAATTATATTGAAAAAATCAATTTAATAGTGTATAATACATATATAATTTAAGGTGGTGTTTGATTTGAAAAATCATATGGTTATTACTATTGGCCGTCAGTATGGTAGTGGCGGACATCAGGTCGCTCGTGAATTAGCTAAGCTTTTAGGCTTTAAAATGTACGATAAAGAGATTATTAATCTTGCGGCTAAAGAAAGCGGAATTAGTGAAGAAATTTTAAAGGTTTATGATGAAAAGCCTACTAATAGCTTTTTATATTCGCTGTCTCTTGGAGCTTATTCTTTTGAAAACTCATTAATCGGTACACCGTCAATTCCGATTGTTGACCGTGTTTTTGCGGCTCAGGCGCAGATTATTAAGGATTTAGCCGATGAGGGTCCCTGTATTTTTGTTGGCAGATGCGCCAATAGTATTTTAAAAGATCACGAAAATGTGCTTTCTGTATTTATACATACAGATATTGAACGCCGTATTGACAGAATATGTGAATATGAAAAGATTTCTCGCAATGAGGCGTCTTCAATCATTCGTAATGCCGATAAAAAGCGTGCAGGGTATTACAACTATTTTTCCGACTTAAAGTGGGGAGATGCGAGGTCTTACGACCTTTGCATTGACAGTCGAATTGGAATTCAAAATGTTGCAGAGGTAATTAAACTGTTTATTGAGCATCATAATGCACTTTAAGTATACATGGAAATTTAACAGCGACTTTAACGAAATCACCCTTTTCCCATACAATAAAGTAGGGAAGAGGGTGTTTTTTTGCGAAAAAAAGGGGGCAAATTTAAAATTGCCTTAATATTTACAATTATAATAATTTTGATTTTTGCATTGATTTTTTCGTCTCTGGTTATACGAAAAGCCGTTTCAAATTATGCCAAGGAACAAGCAACAACAATTCTTTTCAGTAGCGCTAACAGTTCAATTGCGGATTATCTTGCACAGAGTGGAATTACATATGATGATATTGTCAGACTCACACGTAATAGTAATAACGATATTTCTTCGCTTGAAATTGACATTGTTAAAATTAATGAATTGAAAAGTAGGATAACAACACTGATAAGTGATAGTATGTCGGCAAACGAAAGGTATACAATTAGTGTACCTGTAGGAACTCTTTTTGGTAATGAATACACTTTAGGGTTGGGACCTGAAATGAAATTCAGAATGCAGATGGTAGCATCTGTTACTACCGATTTTGAAAGCAATTTCTACGCGGCGGGAATAAATCAGGTGCTTCATCAGATTTTCATAAAGGTCCAAATTAGCGGACACCTGATAGTCCCTTGGTGCAAAACACCGTTCTACACAGAAACCTCGGTAATAGCTGCACAAACTGTTTTAGTGGGCGTAACACCCGATGCTTATACTAATGTTATTGAAAACTATAACAGAGGTGAGGACGGACTTGTTGGAGATATTTTTGATTATAGCGCGACATTAAATTAAAAAATCACAGAGTTTTACTCTGTGATTTTTTAATTAGATAACATTAATAATCGACTCGGTTACGCAATTGGTTATAGCAGAAAGCTTATTCAAAAGGTCTTTCTCGACGCCTTTTTCGGTTATGAAAACAACCTCATTTGCAACACCGTTAAAGAGTAGCTGAACATCGCCGAAAGTATCTTTAACTTCTTTAATTGTATTATCATTCGCGCCGGTAAGCTTTATGTAAAGGCGGGTAGTAAGATTTCCCTTGTCCTCAACAAAATTCTCACTGCTATCTTCCCAGAAAAGATATTTGCGGGATTTTAAATGTTTAACACAGTCGATAATATCGGCTACAACAGCACTCGCAGTAGGTAGCTTTCCTGCACCCTTACCGTAGAAAATAGTGTCATCAACAGCGTTTCCGCAAACCATAACAGCATTATAAACGTCGCGAACGCCTGCAAGCATATTATCCTTACAAACTAAAGCAGGGTAAACCGTTGCGGCAATTTTGCCGTTGTCGAGCTTCGCAGTGTGCCCGATAAGTTTAATAACATATCCGAGCTTGTCGGCATAATCAACATCTTGAAGGGTAATTTCGGTGATGCCGTTGGTCGATACAAATTCGGGATAAACATGGCGTCCGAAAGCGAGGGAAGCGAGTATGCAGATTTTACGGCAGGCATCATAACCTAAAACGTCGGCATCGGGATTACGCTCTGCATAGCCTAAATCCTGAGCTAATTTGAGAGCATCCTGAAATGTTAAATTATCGCAAATCATTTTTGTTAAAATAAAATTGGTTGTACCGTTCAGAATACCAAAAATTTCGGTAATTTCGTTTGCGGCAAGACACTGAGCGAGGGGGCGCAAAATCGGTATACCACCGCCTACACTGGCTTCGAAAAGGAAATTAACGTTGTTTTCCTTCGCAATTTTCAAAAGTTCGGCGCCCTTTGCAGCAACAAGTTCTTTATTCGAGGTAACAACGCTTTTGCCTTTTTCTAAGCAAAGCTTCACGTACTCATAAGCGGGATTAATTCCACCCATAACCTCAGCTACTACCGATACCTCACCGTCATTAATAATATCATCGAAATTTTTAGTGAATTTATCGCTGTATGGGAGTCCTTCAAAATCTCTTAAATCCAGAATATACTTAATATAAATTTCTTCATTTGCATTTTTTGTAATAGTTTCGTGGTTATTAATTAGGACCTCAGCAACGCCTGAGCCTACAACACCGTGTCCCATAATTGCAATATTTACCATAATGGCATCATCCTTTGCTGCAGATTATTTTTTTCATTCTAACATAAAAATTCCAATAATTCAATAGATTTAAATATATTTTGAAGTTTCGGTAAATAATATACTGAAAAAAGGAGGCGCTTTTATGAAATCGGCAGAGAGAGGACGTTTTTTAATAAATGCCGCCTATTTTATTTTTATTGCGGTTTTAATATTTTTAGTGTATAAATATCTACTTTCATTTCTTTTACCATTTATTGTGGCTCTTATCATAGGTTTTTTTGTTCAAAAGCCTTCACTTAAAATTTCAGAAAACTTAAAGGTGAAATCACGTACGGTTGCATCGACTTTGGCATTACTGATTTATTTTTTGTGCGGCAGTTTGGTTGTGCTTCTAATTTATTTTCTTTTTTCAAACCTGCAGTCGACTGTAATGGGTATTGCAGATAGTGTAACGGATGCCGCCAATGTTCTGAGTTCTATGTTTAATAGATATGCCGATTTCACCCGCAATCTACCACCAGAATTCGGTTCAATGCTTGAAAATTTGCCAAAAATCTTAGCCGACAATGCCGTTGGATTTTTAACAAGCAGTGTATCCTCTGCGGCAACCTTTGCAACGAAAAATATTCCTTCATTTTTCTTCAGTTTTTTAATAACTGTTATGGCGAGTATATATTTTGCAAGAGACTTTTCTGCCGTAAAGCATTTTGCTTTCGCGGTAATTCCGCAAAGGCATCATAAGAATATTCTTAAAATAAAAAATATTATGTTTGCCAATGTTTTTAAAATGGTTAAGGGTTATGCAATTCTTATTTTAATAACCTTCGCCGAGCTTTGTGTTGGTTTTTTGTTAGGAAATGTTAAAAACGCTGTATTTTTGGCGGCGGTTATATCTTTAATTGACGCCTTACCCGTTTTAGGCGTAGGCATAGTTCTTATTCCTTGGGCGGTTATCTCGATAATTTCGGGAAATATCGGCTTTGGAATATATCTTGCGGTGCTTTATTTGATAATTGCCATAGTGAGAAATGTTCTGGAACCAAGAATTCTTAGTAGTAAATTGGGCATACCTCCGCTTTTATCTTTATTGATAATTTTTTGTGGCTTAAAACTTTTTGGATTCTTCGGTATGATAGTGGCCTTTATCAGTCTTGTAATTTTTATTGATTTTTACCGTGAAGAGAACTAATTGACATTAACACCTTTTAAATCGGAGGGCATAATATGTATAAGGCGGATTAAATCAGTTTCGCCTGATTTGCGAATATTTTAAAGAAGCCAGAGTGTAAAATCTTTATCCAAATTTGATTTGGGTTTTAATGCTTTGGCTTAAGGGGAACACAAATGCACAGATATAGAATTTCTACCGGCACTGTAACCTATGCAATAAAGGGTAGAGATATTCTTCGTAAACACGGATACAGTGCGGCCATTGAGCGTTTATCGGGTGCCGGCAGAATCGGCTGCGGATACGGTATCGTTTTTGGCGGTGATCCCGAACAGGCTGAGAGGTTACTCAGAGCCTCGTCTGTAAAAATTTATGAAATAAAGCAAATAACCTAAAACCTCCGATTTTTTCGGAGGTTTTTCTGATAAAGGAGAAAAAAGATGTGATTTATTTTGATAACGCCGCAACAAGTGGTAAAAAGCCTGTTGGTGTTATAAATTCTGTAGGCTTAGCGTTGAAATATTATAGTGCTAATCCGGGTAGAAGCGGATACAAAAGCTCTATGGAGGCGGCGATGAAGATATATGAAACAAGGAGTGCGTTGGCGGATTTTTTTGGGGCTGAAGCAGAAAATGTTGCGTTTACACTCAACTGTACACACGCGCTTAATTGTATATTAAAGGGCGTATTAAAAAAGGGAGACCATATAATTGTCTCTGATCTTGAGCATAACGCCGTCATGCGCCCCCTTTTTTCGCTATCAAAAATGAGGGGAGTTGAATTCAGTGTTGCTGAGGTAAGTCAGGATGATGATATTACTGTTAAGAACTTTGAAAATCTTATTAAAAGCAACACAAAAATGATACTTTGCACACACGCTTCAAATGTAACCGGGCAGATTTTGCCGATAGAAAAGATTGGTGTAATTTGCGCTCGGTATGGATTATTATTCGGTGTTGATGCGGCTCAATCGGCAGGAGTTTTATCAATAAATATGTTAAAAATGAATATAGATTTCTTAAGTATTGCCGCCCATAAAGGCCTGTATGCGCCAATGGGAATAGGTATTCTGATAAGCAGAAAGCCCCTTGAATTTACAGTGATTGAAGGTGGTACGGGGACTGGTTCTATCGACCTTTCGCAGCCTTACGAAATGCCGGAGAGAATTGAAAGCGGTACGGTCAATTTGCCTGGTATTTTTGGTGTATCGGCAGGGCTTAATTTTGTAAAATCAAATACACCGGAGCGGCTTTATAAAAGAGAACTTTCAATTATCAAGCATATTTATTCGGCTTTCAAAAAAATGGGAAATGTAGAGCTTTATACCGATATTCCTCACCTTACTAAAAGCGTTCCCGTATTGCCATTTAACATTAAGGGTAAGAACTGTGATGAGGTGGCACAGTATCTTGCTCGTAATAACATTGCTACCCGTGCGGGACTTCACTGCGCTCCAAGTGCACATAGAAAAATGGGTACAATTCCTGCAGGATGTGTGCGGATAAGCACAGGTTTTTTTAATAATCTCACAGAAGCAGAAATTTTAATTAAAACTATTAAAAAAATATAAATTTTTTAAAATATCGGTTGTTATATCTAATAAATTATGATATTATTAAGATATACAAGTAATAGGAGAAAAAATTATGGGAACAATATCTGCATTTTGGAGCCAATTAGTATATATTTTGTCCTCATTCCGCATTGTTTTAGACTTAATTGATATCGCGATTATAGCCTTCATTATCTTTAAAACAATTGAATTTTTTAAAGAGACGAGAGCAGGGCAGTTAGTAAAGGGTATTGCCTTGGTTTTTGGTGCTTATCTGATAGCGAATTGGTTTGAACTTATAACCGTTAAATGGTTAATTTTGCAGCTTACCGATTCCTTACTCGTTTTAGCCGTAATAATTTTCCATCCCGAAATTCGCCGTATGCTTGAAAAGATGGGGCATAGCCGTATCACAAAGCTAGGTCGCGGCGCAATGAGTGATTTGGAATACGGTGAGCAGATAGAACGCCTTGGAGATATCTGTAAGGCAGTAAGTAATATGCAGGATAAGAAAATCGGTGCACTGATTGTAATTGAGCGCAAAACACCGCTCGGAGAAATTATTGATACAGGAACAAAAATCGACGCAGCCGTTTCTACCGAACTTATTCAAAATATATTTTATCCGAAATCTCCATTGCACGATGGAGGTATGGTTATCAGAAATGATCGTATAGCTTCGGCGGGCTGTATTCTTCCACTTACCAATAATAATGATTTAAACTCTCAGTTGGGCACAAGGCACCGTGCGGCAATCGGTATGAGTGAGACTTCAGATGCAGCAGTAATAGTAGTATCTGAAGAAACCGGAATAATCTCTCTCGCAATCAACGGCACTATTACTCGTGGTTACAACTCGGTTACACTTAGAGATGCTCTTATTAAAGAGTTCTATTCTGAGGATGAGAACGAGAAAAAGCCATTTTATAAAACTATTTTTGAAAAAACCGTATCACTTTTCAAAAAGAAGAATAAGTAGGAGCGAGGTAAAAAATTATGAAATTTAATAAAGATTTTTCGCTTCGTAAAATACTTGATAACAAGAAATTTGTAATGGCGATTTCTATTTTCTTTGCCTTTGTTTTTTGGCTTGGTATTAAAATGGGCGAAACTCCGACAATAGACCGTACAATTTCAAAAATCCCTTTTACCCTTGAAACAGAGGGTACGGTTGTTGGTGAACTTGGTCTTGATGAAATTAGTGGTGTTACGAGCCAAACAGTAACGGTAAAATTAAGTGGTCCTGCATATGTTTTAAATCAGTTATCGGAAAATGATATTTCTGTTTCGGCTTCGCTTTCTGAGGTTACAAAACCCGGTGATTATCAGTTAACACTTACCGCTAACAAAAATTCCTTTGGTAGTGAATATACCGTGGTTTCAATAACTCCGTCCGTAATTAATGCAAAATTTGATTATATTGACACCAAGCAGTTCTCCGTTACTCCACGAATTACGGGAGTTACCGCAGTTAGCGGACTTGAAAAGGGTGAGCCTGTCGTTGCGGAAGTTGGCAGCGATACTATAACGATAAAAGGTCCAAGATCTGAAATTCAGAAAATTTCCTCTGTTGTGGCATTAGCTGTAGTTAGTGAAACTTTATCAGAGACCAAAACCTATGACGGAACAATTGTTTTATACGATGAGAATTTTAATGAATTAAATCGTGATAATTATACTATTGGTGCTACCACCGTAAAGATTTCTCAGCCAATTTTAAAGAGTAAAACAGTGCCGATTAAGGCAACATTTATTAACGCTCCTGATGCGTATATTTCTGCACCTATAAGTACCACTCTTTCGGTTACAGAGGTTAATATAGCAGGCCCCGCAGAAACAATTGATGCAATTGCTGTGGCTGAATTATCTCCAATTGATTTTAATGAGATTTCAAAAACTAAAAACAGTTTTGATGTTAGCCTCATTTTACCTAACGGAGTCAAAGCGGTAGATAATATAGAAAAGGTTACGGTTAGTATTAATACACGGTCGTTCGCTGAAAAGAGCTTTACAGTGTCAAATATTCTAACAATTGATAATTCACAGTATTTTACTGTATCTTTAAAAAGCTCCATTAAAAATGTTAAGATGTGTGGTCCCTCAAATGTGATTTATTCTCTCAAGGCCGATGATTTATACGCTGTAGTTGATTTAACCGATAAAAATGTGGGAGATTATATCGTAAATGTTACTATTAAAAGCGATAAATATCCTAACATATGGCAGGTTGGAACCTATCAGGCTACAGTTAAGGTGGATTAAGATTATAGGGGAGGTCGTTTTGGCCTCCCTTGTTACATAAAATTCAATCTTGAATAAAATAATTTGAGGTGTTTTTTATGTTAAATATTTTAATAAATCTTGCTGTAATTTTTTTGATGCTTTTAGGCCTTTCAGAAATTTTTTATTTTCTTGGAACGCTTGTATTTAGACCGTCGATAAAACCAAAAAAGTATTTAACTCTATATTTAGATAGCAAATGTGCTGAACAGCAAATTTTATCTGAGCTTTTTAATATACGTTGGTTCGGGGATAGATTTGCGAAAAAAATTATTTTTATAACCGAAGCTCTGGAACCTCAAGAGGCATACAGATTGGAAAATGAATATAAAAGCGAAATAGCAGAATTTAAAAGCGGAGTTTTTAATGGACGAAAATAAAAAGGTTTCTTTTAGCGGAACCGTAGAGAGAATTACATATCGAAACGAGGGTAATCAATACACCGTTTTGACTTTATCTGATGGCAGCGATGAAATCACCGCCGTTGGAATTATGCCCTTTGTAAGCGAGGGCGAATTTATTAACTGTACGGGTGAATTTGTTATCCATGCTACCTATGGGGAGCAGTTAAGGGTAGATTTTTTTGAGCGCATTATTAAAGAAGATGCCGCATCTATTTTAAAATATCTTTCTAGTGGAGCAATTAAGGGTGTTGGTCCTGCAACTGCAAGAAGAATTGTTGAATGCTTTGGGGAAGATAGCCTTAACGTCATTGAAAATGAACCCGAAAAATTAATTGCTATAAAAGGTATAACTGCCGAAAAAGCCTTTTCAATGAGTCAATTTTACAAAAATCAGTTTGGTATGCGTGAAATTCTGTTAAAACTAGCTCCTTTTAATATAACACCGCAAGAAGCTTTGCGAATTTTCAGGAGTTTTGGAGCATCAGCTTTAGAAAGAATAGAGAAGAATCCTTATATTTTATGCTTTGACGGTATTAATTTTGAATTTGAACGGGTAGAACACATTGCCGAAATATATAATTTCGATAATAACAGTTATGAGCGAATATTTGCAGGTGTAAAATTTGTGCTACTTAGAAACACCTTTAATTCGCATACCTGCCTTCCTTATGATAGGTTGTGCTCTGTTGCAGCGCAGATGCTGGAGGTAAGTGTTTTATTGGTTGAAAAAACAGTGGAGGAGGCCGCTGAAAGCCTTAATTTAATTATTGAAAATATAGAAGATAGGCGTTTTGTGTTTCTGCCGGAATATTATAGCAGTGAAAAATTTTCAGCTTCAAGGGTAAAGGTATTATCCGAAAATGCGGAAAAACTTTTTCCGCTTG
>JAZRKE010000058.1:0-7153 GCA_045646145.1 Acutalibacteraceae bacterium
ATCCGTATTGCCCACGAATGTAAGGGCGTGGCTAAAAATATTGTAGACACCTACTCAGGCGGCTCAGTGCTAATCTGTGGACCACCCTCAAGCGGAAAGACAACCTTTCTGCGCGACCTGATACGCGGTCTTTCAAACGGAGAAGGCGGTAGGTTTTATAAAATTTCGGTTATCGATACAAGGTATGAGATAGCCGCAAGCAGCGGCGGTGTCCCACAAAATGATGTTGGGATTAATACCGATGTGTTTTCAGGCCGCAATAAGCCTGAGGGAATAGAGGCGGCAATCCGCAGTATGTCGCCCGAAATCGTTGCTTTTGATGAGATAGGTACGGTAGCCGAACTCGAAGCCGTAAAAAGCAGTATAAACTGCGGAACCTATATAATTACTACCGCACACATAGGAAGCATCGATGAGCTTTATAAAAGGAATGTAACACGTCAGCTTATAGAAAGCTGTTTTATCGACCGAATAATTTTCTTAAAATATCCGGGCTGTGAGCCCGTAAGTTTAGATGTAAGGAATAATCAATTATGTTTTTAATGAAAATTTTAGGTGCAGTTTTACTGTGTGTAACGGGAACTGCCATAGGCATAAATGCGCTCTCACACCTTAAAAAAAGAGCCGATGCGCTCGACTGGTACTATAAAGCCATAGCCCTTATAGGCTCGCGCATAGGAGGTACCGCCGCAGAGCTTTATGATATTATGGGCACTATTTTCGACAGCAATAAATATTTAAGCCTCTCGCGGCCGTTTAAGGTTGAATTCAATAAGGATGGCTTAAATTTGGAGGATACGCGTACACTTGCCGAATTCTTCGGGGAGCTCGGCTCGGGAGGAATAGACTCCGAGGTTAAAAGGTGCGAAATGTATAGCAATATTTTATATAACCGCTATAAAAGCGCCCGAGAAGAATATATTCAGAAATCAAAGCTTTATAAAATGCTCGGTCTCTTTGGAGGACTTAGTGTTGCAATTATTATAATGTAGGTGAAACTATGGATGTTGATTTTATTTTTAAGGTAGCGGCAATAGGAATTATTGTAACGGTGCTGAATTTAGTGCTTGTGCGTTCGGGGCGTGAGGAACAGGCTCTGCTTACTACCCTTGCGGGACTTGTAGTGGTACTTTTGATGGTGGTTAATGTAATTTCCGAGCTTTTTACCACCGTTAAGGGACTTTTCGGACTATAAATGGATATTTTTAAAATTGCGGCGCTCTGTTTATCAGCGGTTTTTATAATCATAATATTTACACAATACAAAAAGGAATACGCCGCCGTAACAGCTATAGCAGTAGGCAGTACGGTTCTGATTATCTGCTTTTCCACCGTTATAAATCCGCTCTACACCCTACTCGATTATATTGAACAGGCAGGTATTGACCGAAAGTATTTTGCCACCGCGCTGAAATCGGTAGTGCTCGGCATTATAACCCAGTTTGTCGGTGATACCTGCCGTGATTTCGGGTGTGGCTCTATTGCCGCTAAGGCAGAACTTGCGGGTAAGGTTTCAATATTTATAATCTGTCTGCCACTGATAGAGGAACTGTTCGCGGTCATAACAGAACTTTTATGATATGAAAAAATTTTTAATTGTTATAATTTTTATTTTTCTTTTTTCTTTTCCTGCCTCGGCGGACGAGTTGTATGAAGCCACCCTTGAAGCCTCGGGCTTTAGTGAAGTCTATGATAGCACCCCCGAAAATGTAACCGATTTTTTTGAAAGCAACGATATTGATGTCTTCTCTCCCGATTTTTTATCCGATTTGAGTGATAAAAATCTTCTTTCGGTAATATTTGACTTTTTAAGACACGGCACCGATAATTTAGGCGGCGCCCTGACTGCCAATATTGCCATACTTTTACTTTGGGCATTATATTCCTGCTTTGCAGAAAAACCGTCTGCAACAGATGGTGTTAACACAGCCTTTACGGTGGTCTTATCCCTCAGCCTGACCGTTCCCATAATCAAGCTCATAACGGCTACAGGTGCGGCAATTAAGTCGGGCGGAGTCTTTATGCTCTCATTTCTGCCCGTTTTTTTTGGCGTTACTGCAGCCTCAGGCAGTGTTCAGACGGCAGCAAGCAGTAGCCTTACATTACTTCTCGCCTGTGAAGTAACGGTGCAGATAATAGCCTTTGCGGTAGTACCCATTGCCTGTGCCCAGTTAGCCCTTGCCATAAGCGGAGCCTTTAGTGATATGTCCCCCGCCTTTAAGCTCTCGGGCACCTTGGGCCGCACCTCAACCTACATACTAACCCTTACCTTTACAGTATTTTTAGGTTTATTATCGGTTCAGACCACCATAAGTGCCGCTGCCGACAGCGTATCCCTTAAAACCGCGAAATTCGTGGTAGGTAGTTTTGTACCTGTGGCAGGCAGTGCACTTAGCGAAACAATTTCCACACTCGGAAGCAGTGTTAAAATTTTGCAGAACGGAGTTGGCGTTTACGGTATTGTCGTTGTCCTGCTGATTGTTTTACCCACTGCAGCATCACTCCTTGCCTGGCGACTCACACTTTTCGCCGCCAAAACCGCCGCCGAAATGCTGGGGCTTCAAAGGGCTGTGAAATTAACGTCAGCCGTGGATGGCACACTCTCGCTTCTTTTGGGTGTACTTTTATTCGTCAGTGCTCTTTTTGTAATCTCCCTCGCAATACTTTTAAAGGTGGGCGGCGTATGAGTGAAATCAAATCGGTGATTTTAGGGCTTTGTATTGCCTCGGTAAGCCTTGGGGCTATGTATATGCTAAGACCTGTTGGCGCTACGGAAAAAAGTGTACGCCTTAATTTTGCGGTGATATTCTTAAGCCTCCTGGTAGTTTCGGTAGCATCCCTCTTAGGTACCGATTTCGGTGATATGAAAATATCTGTAGATAATTCTTCTTCCTTTTACAGTGAAAATATAGTCTGTGCTGAGGTAGAGTACCTTTGCGGAGAAATTCTCAAGGAAAAAGGCATGGATTTCAAGGAAATTACTGTTTTTACGGATAAAAACGGGCAAGGCGGCATATCTATTAAAAGAATAACCGTTGAAAGCACAGCTGAGCCGGAAGCTATCCGGCAAAGCATTACTGCCGTGATAGCTACGGACGGGGTGGAAGTGATAAATGACTGAGCTTATAAAAACTAAACTCGAAAAAATAAAAAATGGTAAAACTCTTTTTATTATCGGTATTATAGGCATACTGCTTATTTTCGCCTCATCCTTTATTTCGGGTGAGGAAAAACCGATTGAAAAAAATAAAGAGAACTTTAATGCCACAGAATATACCGAATCACTACAAAAATCAGTAAAAAAAACGGTTCAAAGTATCACAGGCAGTCGCGATATTACGGTTTTTATCACCCTTGAGGGAGGACCCCGATACACCTACGGTCAGGACAGCAAGGTAAAAAATGAGGACTCAGAAAAGGAAAACAATCAGGAAAGTGAGCTTTCCTACATAATTGTTACCGATGCCGACGGCAACGAAAAGGCATTGAGTGTTTATGAAACCTATCCCGAAGTGCGTGGGGTAACGGTTGTATATTCGGGCAGTCCGGCATACGCAGAAAAAATTGAGAGTGCCGTAACGGCGGCACTCGGCATTACTTCTAAACGAATTTCTATTATAAATAAGGGAGGCAATTAAAAATGAAAAAAGGTAAGGTTATTGGTAAGAAACAGTTAATTTTAGCCGTTATGGTGTTGGCGCTGGGTGCGGCGGTGTGGTTTAATATGCACTATTCGGGCGGCAACACAAAATATTTAGGCGAGGCGCAGTTTGTTGATAATTCAGGCGGTGAAGCGCTTGAAACGTCGGGTAATGTAAGTGATTATTTTGAGTCGGCAAGGGCGCAAAGAGAGAGCGCCCAGAAATCGGCGCTTGAGGATATAACCGAGGCAATAAAGGCTGCAGGCGGCGATGAAGCGAAACTTCAGGCGGCAGCAGATATGTCGGCAAAGTTATCCGAAAGGCAGCTCAAACAAGCAAACATTGAAAGTCTTTTAAAAGCCAAAGGATTTGCCGATGCCCTTGCCATTATTGGCGATAACGATATTAATATTATTGTACGCGCCGAGAGTTTGTCGAGTGCCCAAACCCTGCAAATTCAGGATATCGCAGCATCGGGTTCTGGATACGGACTTGATAAAATTAAAATTCTTACCGTAAAATAGTTGATTTTACCGCCGAAAATGGTATAATATAAAAGAATAATAAATTTACGGAGGCAAAAGCTATGTCAGAAAAAAAGATTTTAAGCGGACTCGAAATCAATACCGATGTTATTGAGAAGATGGTAACCTTCGCAGCGCTTGAGGTTGAGGGTACTGCCTCTATGGCTAAAAAATCGGTTGATTTAAAGGGAATTGTGAGCACAGGTTCTGCACTCAAGCCCGTTAAGGTTGCAGTTAAAAATGGTGCCGTTGATATTGATGTTTTCTTAAGTGTTAAGTCGGGAGCAAATGTTAAAGAGGTTGCCGAAAACGTGCAAAAGAATGTTAAGGATAAGGTTCAGGATATGACGGGTAACGCAATAACAAAGGTTAATGTGCATATCGCCGATTTGGAAGAAGCAGAATAATTAAACAGCCCTCTTTTGAGGGCTGTTACTATTTTGATTTTTGTTCTAATTTCATTTTATAAATTTCCTCGGTTGCAAATCCGAGCTTGGTTACTACATTTTCCTTCGTGGGATAGCAATAGAACGAATCATTTTCGGTGGAAATATCAAAGCAGTCAAGTGGTTTTATATAGCAGTAGTCATACTCTATATGCAGACTGTTGTTTTCGAGCGGTTTGCGCTGAATATAATAATCTTCATCTCGGTAATTACCTTTAAGAATGAAGCCATTCTCGGCATCGTGCGAAACGGTTGCGTTACCTAATTTTATAAATTTCCAACAACGCGGGAAACCGTAAACCTCAACCTCGTCTGAGAATGAGTATTCACCATTTCTTACCTGCCTTCGCACCTCGCTTCTCTCCCATTCAAACCAGTCGGGAATATGCGAAAATTCGGTTTCACCCGAGAGTGCAGTAAGGGTTCCGTCCTCATTGAGATTCCAACGTTTACCGCATTCTTGGCAGAAAATCTCGGTGCCGGACGATGCAATCTTAAACTCGGTTTTACAGTTAGGGCATTGATAAAGCACCTTGTGAAGCCCCTCGGCACGATAGGGCTCGGTGATAAGTATTCCGTTTTCCTTTTGGTAACGGTAATCGTCATACTCAAGTGCCGATTTAATAACCGCATTAATTTCCTCAGCACTCATACTGCTGACCTGCTCGGCGGTTAAAATCTGGGTCATGGTTGTATAGAGAGGTACCTTGCGTGGACGTCTGAAATTCCAGAACGGTGTTAAGAGATGATTACCTCTGTGTACCACAGCCACAACAGGCACCTTGTTCATTTTCACAAGCTTACCGAGAGAATCGGGTATATAAGAGGTTGTACCACAAGGTGAATAACGCGCCTCCGGATACATCGCCAGTATATCCCCTTTTTTAAGCACATGACGAATGGATTTAATCAAATGCAAATCCATTGTGAATTTTCGCGTACAAATTCCACCTATTAATTCAATAAGCCATGGGCGACGATAGTATCCGTCAATACTCATAACATTATTAACGCGGTACGGAAGTGTTCCCATTGCCGCTAACTCAAAATCGATAAAATACATATGGTTGCTAAGCAGCATATACGGTGGCTTTAAGCCCTCCATATTAATCTTCTGGACCCTGTACTTTTTGCCGATTAGCATTAATTTCGATAATATCCAGATAAGCCACACTATAATAATAGGCTGACGTATGGGATATTTAGCAGTATTATACCGCTTTTTATTTTTATAGTTTACCTCTATATTCATCTTCTCAACTCCCCGTTCCTATTCTATGCTTGTGTCAAATTATGAATAAATCTATCATTTTCACCAATTATAACATACCTTAATATAACTGGCAAGATGGAAACAAAAAATATATCTTTTATATCTCTAAAGTGTTAATCTATTTGAAAAAAGATAATAAATATCCACCCGCATAGCGGGTGGTTTTTCATTTTCGGGCATAGCCCTAACCAATACTGGCTACGCACAAGTGCGTTTTTAGGTTGGCCTGCCAGCCATGCATTTGCTACTTACTACCCATAAATGGGTCCCGCGGGTCGAAAAGACTTAATTGGTCTGTTTCCCTGTCGTGCTTTAATTGGTTTGAGATATATTCTTTTATTGCTTTCGTGTTTTTACCCGCGGTATCAACGTAATATCCCTTGCACCAAAATTCGCGATTTCGGTATGCAAACTTCATATTACCCCACTTTTGAAATATTAAAAGAGCGCTCTTACCTTTTAAATATCCCATAAACCCCGAAACGCTCATTTTGGGAGGGATACTTACCAGCATATGTATATGGTCTGGGCATACCTCACCCTCAACTATTTCTACTCCCTTCCATTCGCAAAGTTTTCTTAATATTTCTCTTATCTCTAACCTTTTATCTTCGTAAAAAACTTTTCGTCTGTACTTCGGAGCAAAAACTATATGGTACTTGCAATTCCATTTTGTGTGTGCTAAACTATTTGTATCTATTTGTTCTTTTTTCATTTATGAATCCTCCATTTTGTGTTTTATTTGACTGGCAGGTCGTTTCTATATTAACACAAATGGAGGATTTTGTTTTGTTCATCGGTTAACCTCTTTTGAACCACGCGACTATCGCGTGGTTTTCGTTATACAAAAAAACAGCCTACCTTAAATGGTAGGCTGTTTTAAATTTATCAACCGTCTTTTAATTCTTTAATGCTTCTTTGACTGATTACAGGGGTTTCGATGTATTTAATAATTTCATCCAAATCACTTGAGACAAAATAAAGTTCTTTGCAGTTTTCCTTAATAAACATTTTATCCATTGAAGCCTGCATTAAAGCCACGGTTTCGGTATAATAACCCAACTGGTCGTAAACTGCGATAGGCTTATTATGACGGCAAAGTTGTTTTAAGGTTAAAATCTCGAAAAACTCTTCCAATGTTCCAATGCCACCGGGGGTTACAATAAAAGCATCGGCCATATCTTCCATTAAAAGTTTGCGTTCACGCATAGTTTCGGGGGTTATAAGTTCATCGCAAATTTGGCATATCGCCTCAACCTCTTCGCGAAT
>JAZRKE010000059.1:0-18301 GCA_045646145.1 Acutalibacteraceae bacterium
CCGACTTCAGGCGGAAAATGCGGCGGTAATAACTCGCTTCGCCCGATTTCGCTTTACCGCAGTTCCTATTTTTTTGCCTGCTGTGATTCCAAGGCGCACACTATCCCGCCTACCCTTGCAGGCATAAAGCACGAAATAGGGTGTTACCGCCACTGTTCCCTTATTATAGGCACGGCGGAATTCCCAGTTTTGTTTGAGCTTTTCATAAGCTTTCATACAGTCCTCCTACAGAGCCGAATTGGATTAACGAGTATTTTAACAAAGTATGAGCGAAAATCCGCCTTTTCAGAACGGAGTTCGGATTATTCGCTCTACCCTAGGAGAAAGCTATGTATACAAAACAGGTTATGGACCATTTTGAAAATCCGCGTAATGTAGGAGAGCTTCCCGATGCCAATGGCGTAGGTGAGGTTGGAAACGCTAAATGTGGCGACATTATGCGAATGTATTTAAAGATTGAAAACGGCATTATTGCCGATGTTAAATTTAAAACCTACGGTTGTGCTTCGGCTATTGCAACAAGTTCAATTGCCACCGAGCTTATTAAAGGTAAGCCGATTGAAAAGGCACTTGAGCTTACTAACAAGGCGGTTGTTGAGGCTCTCGGTGGGCTTCCAACACATAAAATTCACTGCTCGGTTTTAGCTGAACAGGCAATTAAGGCTGCCCTTGCCGACTATTATACACGTATGGGCGTTGACCCGACACCATTTGTCGGTGAGCTTCATCACGATTGTGATCATTGTGAAACCTGTGCTCATTAATGAAGTATAAAAAAGTCAGTTCGCAAAATCCTGACTGGGACTTTCATAAACCTAATTGTTACCATTTAGATTTATGAAAGTCCCGAATAAAACTACGGAGTGATAAAAATGAAAACAACTCAAAAAAACACCCGTTATATTGTAACGGGTGCTGTTATTGCCACGATGTATGTGGTGCTTACCTTTTTAAGTAATTTCTTCGGCCTTGCCTACGGACCTATACAATTCCGCATTTCCGAAGCACTTACAATTCTTCCGGTCTTTACCCCTGCTGCAATACCGGGATTGGCTGTAGGGTGCCTTATTTCGAACATATTCAGTTTTAATCCTATCGATATGGTTTTCGGAACCCTGGCAACACTTATTGCTGCATTGCTTACAAGGAGATTCCGACACATAAAATTTTTTAATATACCTGTCATTAGCCTTTTGCCGCCAATATTTACAAACGCAATTATAATCGGTGCGGAAATTGCAATATTTTATTTGCAGGGCATACCGTTTTTAAGCGCCTTTATTATATCGGCTGTTGAAGTGGGTATAGGTCAGGCAGGGGTATGCTTTTTACTTGGCATTCCACTTTATTTAGGGCTCAAAAATAAAAGAAATCTATTTTAAATCATTATTTTTCCTTTCTATTCATATATTTTTTTAGAAACAAAAAGTATATGGTATTCAGTGAAAGGAAGAATGTTATGAAAGAATTTTATCCTGAAGGGATGCTTGAAGATTTATCCTATAACAAGCAAAAACTATCAAGCGTTACAGCTCTAAGAGAAGCTATGCAAAACCGCGATATTTTAGAGGCTAAGGCTTTTATGTGTGATGCTCAGCACAACCTTATAGTTAATCTTGGCGCTATTCGCGGTATAATACCTAAGGATGACGGAGCCATTGGAATTAAGGAGGGTACCGTACGTGATATCGCGCTTATTTCGCGTGTAGGGAAACCTGTTTGCTTTACGGTAGAAGACCTGTGCTACGATAAGCAAGGTTTGCCCTATGCCCTACTATCGCGTTGCGGCGCTCAGTTAAGATGTCGTGAAGAATTTGTGAATAATCTTATTCCGGGCGATATAATTACAGCCAAGATTACCCATTTGGAAAGCTTTGGTGCATTTTGCGATATAGGCTGCGGTATAATAGCGCTACTTCCCATAGATTCAATTTCGGTATCCCGCATTTCGCATCCGCGCGACCGTTTCCGTACGGGAGATACCATTAAAGCCGTTATAAAAAATATAGCCGAGGATGGTAAAATTACTCTTTCCCACAAAGAACTTCTTGGCACCTGGCAGGAAAATGCCGATAAATTCTGTGCAGGGCAAACCGTTTCAGGAGTGATACGCTCGATTGAAAACTACGGTATTTTTGTGGAAATAACCCCGAATTTAGCAGGTCTTGCAGAGCCCCGTAACGACTGCTTTATAGGTCAGAAAACAAGTGTTTATATTAAAAGCATTATCCCCGAAAAAATGAAGGTTAAGCTTATAATCATTGATAATTTTGATAGCGACTACACACCTAAAATTGAATATTTTAAAGAAGAAGGACATATAAGCAGTTGGTATTACTCTACCGAAAACTGCTTTAAACAAATATATACAGAGTTTCTGTAAAGGAGATTTAAAAATGGTGGAAGACAGAAAATGTGATAAATCGGGTTGTACAGGAAATTGCAGCACCTGTGCATCGGCTAAAAATGAACCGACGAGCCTACTTGAACCTAAAAACGAATACAGCAACATAAAAAAGGTAATAGGTATTGTAAGCGGTAAGGGCGGCGTTGGTAAGAGTTTAGTTACAGGCGGTGTCGCCGCAACACTGGCTCAGCAGGGTTATAAGGTTGGTATACTTGATGCTGACATTACCGGCCCCTCAATTCCCAAAATGTTCGGAATTAATAGCCGAGCAATGCAAAATGAACTCGGTATTTTACCCGCAGAAACCGATAACGGAATTAAGATAATGTCGATAAATATGTTGCTTGAAGATACCGAAGCCCCTGTTGTTTGGCGCGGCCCCGTAATAGCGGGAGCGGTTAAGCAGTTCTGGAGTGATGTTTATTGGGGCGAGCTTGACTACTTATTTGTTGACTGCCCACCCGGTACGGGTGACGTACCGCTCACCGTTTTCCAGAGTCTGCCGCTTGATAGCGTAATTATTGTAACAAGTCCGCAGGACCTTGTTTCTCTGATAGTTAAAAAGGCATACAATATGGCAAAAATGATGAATGTTAATGTGCTTGGTATAGCCGAAAATATGAGCTATATTAAATGCCCCGACTGTGAAACGAAAATTCACATTTTCGGCACCGGAAAAAGTGAGAGCATAGCAAACGAACTGGGGCTACCCTTACTTGCACAAATACCCATGGATCGTGATTTAAGTATTGCCGCAGATAACGGTATGTTCCACAAGATAGATACCCCTTATTTTGATAAAGTGGCAGACGCCTTAAAATAATTAAAAAAACAACAGGACTATGGAGAATTCCATAGTCCTGTCTACTTTACTGAATTAGCCGTTAACCTTGTTTAAACGGGTAACTAAAGCTGATTTTTTGTGCGCCGCTGTATTCTTATGAAGAATACCCTTAGATGCAGCCTGGTCAATTTTCTTAACCGCAGCCTTTACTGCTTCACCTGCGTTTGCATCCTTACTTTCAATTGCAGCATCAGCTTTTTTAACTGCTGTTCTAAGAGCTGAACGATAAGCCTTATTACGCTCATAGTTAGCCTCACCTACGAGAACTCTCTTTTTTGCTGATTTGATATTCGGCATTGTCGCACCTCCTCAAAAATACTCAAGTGAAATTATAATACCACTTTTTTTCATAAAAAGCAATACTTTTTTAATAAAAAATAGAAAAATTGTTAAAAATATTATAGGTGATAAAATGCTGGGCAGGACAGATTTGGCGATTGAACGCTTTGAAAGCGAAATAAAAACGAATTTTTCACAAAGTGAAGAGCAACATGGTGAATTTTCTATAAATCGGATTTTTGAAAAAGGTAATACTCATATAACCATTTCTCTGCCAAATCTGCTCATTCACGGTGGTATGTTCGAGAATGCGGAAAACCTTTTAGCAGAGCAAATATCCTCTCTTTTGCCAAAGGAAGATGGTTGTGTCTTAGTAACGGGGCTCGGCAACCGAGAAATAACACCCGATGCTTTAGGACCCGCTACGGTTTTAAGGGTTATCGCAACGCGGCATATAAACCGGGAACTCGCCAAACAGATTAATCTAAAAGGGTTAAATCCGGTTGCAGCTATAGCACCCGGAGTGCTCGGAAAAACAGGTATTGAAGCGGCAGAGATTATTGCCTCGGTATCCAAGAAAATTAAGCCCAAGGCAGTGATTGTGATTGATGCTCTTTGTGCTGGCTGCATTGAACGACTCGGCACAACCGTTCAACTAAGCACTGCCGGTATAACACCAGGCTCGGGGGTTAAAAATAGCCGTAGTGAAATAAGCTATAATACGCTTAAAGTCCCTGTAATTTCCATAGGTGTTCCAACCGTAATTGATGCCGCTACTCATTTTAAATGCAGTGAGCAAATGGTGGTAACACCAAAGGATATTGACCTGCTTATAGACAGATTCTCTACCCTTTTAGGTAATGCTCTGAATATTTGTCTTCAGCCTAAAATTGACACCGAAATTCTAAGGGCGCTGGTATAAATAAATTTTACACCCATATGATTTAATGGGGTGGTAATTTTGAAATTTAAAGGATTTTTATTGGTAACACTTACATTATTGGCTTCTCTCTACACAACCTTTGACGGTGCCGCGAAATACATTGACTACGCCTATCCCACCGTTGTTGCCGAAACGCAAAAGGAAGTAAGTGTAACAGTTATAGAAAATAAAATTCCGACTGTGAGCACCGAAACTAAAAGCGAGGAAGCCCATCAGGAGTTTATACCCGTTGCGGCACAAGGTACAGCGATAGGAAAAATAATTCCTGAATTTTTATCGCCATACAATGCCGGAACCAATTTTGGCAAGGTTTATCTCAAAAACAGTACGGGAGCCAACATAAATATTGAAGAGCTGCTTAAATCAAAATGTAACTTCACCATTGAAAAGAGCTCTGAGCCTCAGGTGCTGATAATGCATACCCACACCACAGAAAGCTATATTTTACACGACAGCGATTATTATACAGAGAATGACCAGCCGCGTAGCACCGAGAGTGAAAAAAATATGGTGGCGATTGGGAATGTTTTCGAAAAAAAACTGACCGATGCGGGAATAGGTGTTATTCACGACACAACAATCCACGACCATCCGTCCTACACGGGCAGCTATTCTCGCTCGGCTAAAACTGTATCGGCGGACCTTGCCGCCTATCCGAATATAAAAGTAGTTATAGATATACATAGAGATGCAATTTCAAGAGATTCCGATAAGGTAAAGCCCATTGCTAAAATAAATGGCAAAAGTGCGGCTCAGGTAATGCTTGTTATGGGCTCACAAACGGGCAGCGTAACCGGCCACGGAAACTGGCAGGAGAATCTTAAATTTGCTCTCAAATATCAGCAGAAAATGGAGAAAATGTATCCGGGACTCGCAAGGGCTATGATGCTAAATTCCAGTAAATACAATCAAAATTTAACCACCGGCTCCATTCTTTTAGAGGTAGGTTCGGAAGCGAACACACTAGGTGAGGCGATGGCTGGTGCCGAGCTTGCGGCAAATGCGCTTATAGAGTTGTTCGGAGAAATGGAATAATGAAAAACCGTAAAATATTTTGGAGAAGTGTTTTTTTAAGCGGCGTGATATTCACCTGTATTGTACTACTAATTACAGGAATTTCGGTGGCTTATGAGAATATTCAGCGTGCTTTCCACGCAAATTTTGTTAATGCACTGGAAATTAATGAAGACACTATAAGAATTCTTGATTTTGAATTCAAAAAATAAAAAGAAAACGGAGATACTTTTAAAAGTTATCTCCGTTTTCTTTTCACTTGTAGTGATGCTCCCCACACAAGAACAATCTTTTTACTTTGTTAAAAACGAACTAATGGCATAAACCTCTGTACCGTTATAGATAAGTTTTGACCATCCGCCTGATGTACTCTCGGCAATCTTTTCGATATATTCGCCGTTTTTAAGGGTGTAAATAACCGTAGAATCGGTAGTTGTGGGCTTATCTCTTAAATTTGTTACTTCTTTTGCAGTAAAGTTACCTGAGGATTTAGTAAATTCCATACCAAACTCTATAAATTTTTCTTCCTTCTGTTCTTCATCCTCAGATTTGTTTTCAGGGGCGGTAGTTGTTAAATAACTTGTAACGGCATAAACCGTCTGATCGTTAAATATAAGCCTTGACCATCCGTTAGAGCCTGTTGCGGTACGAGATAAAAATGTACCGCTTATAAGTTTTCCTACCGACTCACTTTTAGTAGTTGGCTCAAGTCTTAAATTCACTTCACTTTTAGCCGTAACACTATCCTCACAAGGCGTAAATTCAGCACCGTTCACAATATCTTTTTTAGGTACATCAACAACTTCAGTGGTTAAATAACTTGAAATTGCATAAACTATTTCACCGTTATAAAGGAGCCGCGACCAGCCACTGGAACTACTACCGGTCCTTGTTAAAAATTCTCCGTTTTTAAGAGTCCCAACAATATCATATTTCGTGCTTGGACCCTTTCGTAAATTCACAACCTCTTTAGCGGTTACCTGTTCCGTAATGTCCGTATAGGAAAGCTCCTCCTGGGTCTTAGGCGGCTGGGCTTCATTCGGGGTTTTAGAAGTATCAACCGCATCCTTTATTTCACTAATAAAATATGAAACTATTAAATCACAATTTCCCTCGATCCCATTCACCTGTCCGCGATTAGTGTACTGCCACATATCATATTTACCTGTATAATCCGGTGTTTCAACCTGCGGATAGGTCATTTCAGAATATTGTGCAACCCAAACCTTAAAATCATTTTCTATCCTGACTATTTCCCAAGAGTTTAAATTTTGCAATTCATTTTTTGACCCATAAAACATACCCTCATACCCTGCCGTTTTTATTGCATTTAAAAAAGCAATGGCATTATCGGTGCGTTCTTTGCCTGAAAGAGAGAACATACGACTTGCCGAATTATTGTATCCCTCACAGTCGTAAACTACGGGATATGAAATTTTATAACCCGCAACCGCTTCCTTAATCCAGTCGGCCTCTGCTTTTGCTTCCGCCACCGACACTGCGGTTGAAAAGAAATAAACACCTACAGGAATTCCCTTGGCGGTTGCCTGTTGAATATTATAATCAGCATTGGCGTCACGATAAATTACACCATCTTCACCTCTGTACCCTATTCGGATAATGGCAAAATCAATTCCACTTCCCTTAACCTTATCCCAGTCAATTTTACCCTGCCATTTTGAAACGTCTATTCCGTTTGCTTTGCCTGTTTTACGCTCTATTTCTTGCGCGATTACCTCGCTACCCTCGTTCGTATCAAGTTCGGTATTCTCAGGGTCTAAAGAGTCATCCTCTGTTACTAAGTTGACATCAGGCGCTTGTGTTAGTTGCTCGAATGGTTTTTGTTCTTGCTTACCGCAAGCCGTTAAACACAAAGCTATACACAGCAATAAAATAGAAATATTCTTCATAATCATCACCTAAGGATATTATACTCAAGAAGTTATTATATTTCAATATAATATAACCTTTCACTTGAATTATACTCGTTTTATAGAGCATTGTCAATAATAAGAGTATACTCTATGATTAAATTGAGGTGAAAATATGATTTCTTACAAGCCTTTTTATAATACATTAAAACAAAAAAACATATCCACATATAAATTGATAAATCAATACGGTGTAAGCCGTAGTTTACTTGACCGATTAAAACACAATAAACCTATAAGCACCGTTACACTTAACGATTTATGCACAATACTCTGCTGTCGGGTTGAGGATATAATGATTTTTATAAAAGATTAGAATACTCAAAACAAAAAAAGAGTAATCCGCGGATTACTCTTTTTTGTTTATACTCTGAAAAGCAGGTCTGCATATGACGGATATGGCCAATACTTTTCGTCTGTTATAGTTTCTGCCTCGTCTACAGGAACACGTAATTTTGCCATTAAGGGCAGAACCTTGTTTTCATAGATTTTGGCTTCTTCAAGATAATTTATTTTACCACTCGGTATCGAATTTTTTAATTCATAAAGAGCATCATACATTCTGATTAGACAGTCATTAAGCTTATTAACTGTCGCCTCTTCCACAGTACAGTCAATACCCTTTATGGCGGTGCGTTTTGAAATAATGGTATCACACAGGCGCTTAGTGTAGCGTTCAACCGCCGGAATAATATTCTTGCTTACCATATCAAGCATTGTAAGTGCTTCTATATGTACAGTCTTACTGTAATTTTCAAGGTTTATTTCCTTGCGGCTCACAAGTTCAGCCTTTGTAAATACCCCGTTACGTGCAAACAGTTCTACATTTTTTACATCATCCAAATGTTCATAGGCAGACACGGTAGTGGGATAATTTACAAGTCCGCGTTTTGCCGATTCCTTTACCCAGTCCTCAGCATAGCCATCACCGTTAAAGATAATTCTCTTATGATTATTATAGGTTTCCTTGATAATTAAGTTAACCTCGCTCACAAAGTCCTCAGCCGCCTCTAATCTGTCGGCAAAGCCCTTTAATACATCGGCAACAATACTGTTGATAATGGTATTAGGATCAGAAACCGAGAGAGATGCACCGAGCATTCTGAACTCAAATTTATTACCTGTAAAAGCAAAGGGAGAGGTGCGGTTGCGGTCGGTATTATCCTTGGGTATAGCCGGTAAGGATTTTGCACCGATTTTCATAACCCCTGCATCGTGCTTGATAAAGGGCTTATCGCCTGCAATAGATTCGAGCACATCGGTAAGCTCATCGCCCAAGAAAATAGATAGTATTGCAGGTGGCGCCTCGCTTGAGCCTAAGCGGTGATCATTACCCGCCGTTGCAACCGTTATGCGAAGCAAATCCTGATGCTCGTCTATAGCCTTTATAACGGCGCACAGGAAGATAAGGAACTGAGCGTTGGTCTCGGGTGTTTTGCCCGGATCTAAAAGATTTATTCCGTCATCAGTACCAAGTGCCCAGTTATTATGCTTTCCGCTTCCCGCGACACTCTTGAACGGCTTCTCGTGTAATATACACACAAGGCCATGCCTTTCGGCTACCTTTTTCATAACCTCCATTGTAAGCTGATTATGGTCAGCGGCAATATTGGTTGTTGTATATATGGGGGCAAGCTCGTGCTGTGCGGGAGCTGCCTCGTTATGCTTGGTTTTAGCAAGAATGCCTAATTTCCATAGTTCTTCATCAAGGTCTTTCATAAAGGCGGATATACGGGGCTTTATAACACCGTAATAATGGTCATCCATTTCCTGACCCTTAGGGGAATTTGCACCTATAAGTGTTCTGCCGCAGAACATAAGGTCGGGACGTTTATCGAAAAGCCGCTTATCAACCAGAAAATACTCCTGCTCAGGACCAACAGTTGTGGTTACATATTTGGAAGAGTCATTACCGAACAGACGCACAATTCTTTTAGCCTCAGTAGAAATAACATCCATTGAGCGCAAAAGCGGTGTCTTCTTATCAAGTGCCTCGCCGCCGTAGGAACAAAATGCTGTCGGAATGCAAAGGGTCCCGTCCTTAACGAAGGCATATGAAGTAGAATCCCACACTGTATAGCCTCTTGCTTCAAAAGTGTTTCTAAGTCCGCCTGAAGGGAAGGATGAAGCATCCCCCTCACCTTTTATAAGCTCCTTGCCCGAAAACTCCATAATAACATTACCGTCGCCAACAGGGGTAATAAAGCTATCGTGCTTTTCTGCGGTAATACCCGTAAGCGGTTGGAACCAGTGAGTAAAGTGAGTTGCCCCCTTCTCAATGGCCCAATCCTTCATAGCGGCTGCTACGGTATTGGCAATACTCGGGTCAAGACTTTTTCCGAGACTCATTGTCTTTTTTAAGGCATTATAGGTATCTTCCGGAAGACGCTGTTTCATCGCCTCATCGTTAAATACCATACTGCCGAAATATTCGGTTACATTAGCCATAGTATCCTCCAAATATACATAAATACATATAGTTATTTATAGTATATACCGAGTTTGCCCGAAAAGTCAACCAATTAATTAACAAATGTGAGCGTACCAAGTGCCGAATTAATGGTATCGTGCAAATAATAGGCGCTTGGAAAAGTCAAATCGGTATCTGTCCCTTCAATGAGCATTACTAGGTCTGCCCTGTTTAATCCTTGTTGCTTCATATTACTCAACACCTTGCTTATAACTGTTTTCTTAAAGGTATCATCATTGGTTTTGGTTAGCATTTCCGTTATCTGAACGCCTGTATATTTAAAAACGCCGTCGGTGCCGGTATTCAACTCAATTCCGCCAAAATTATCAATAAATCGGGCCAAAAAATCAAAGGAAGCATCCGCTTGACAGTCAACATCATAGCCATATTCTGTTACGGATTTTGCCTCGGCAGAATTCGGCAAGATAATAACAGTTGTTTTCTGTTCCTCCTTATTAAACCCAAAATAGATACTTTTTGCGCCCTTGAAACGCATTAAAATTCCGAAAAATTCGGGAGCATCGGCACTCACATATGGCACATTTTCCTGAATTTCCTGAACGGGCTTGGGTGTCATACTAACCGACACACCAAAAACCGCCATAAGCACTAAAGAAAAACACGCACAGATAACCAGTATTTTAAGATAGACAGAAGTTTGTTTTTTCATTATTTTTCCTCCTTATAAAGATTTTGGGCAAGGAGAAAAAATTTATGCAGATAAAAAAGCCGAGTTACACTCGGCTTAAAAGATTTTCTTTGTATTCCTTAGGAGAAATTTCATAATACTTCTTAAATGCGGTAAAAAGGCTACATAGATTCTAAAACCCACCTGTTCCGAAATCCTGTTAAGGTTCATATTGGTGTTTTCTATATATATTTTAGCAATTTTCATACGGTATTTAAGAACTAACTCCGAAATTGTTGCTAGAATCAGGTTTGGCTTAATTTTGTTCATATCACATGTTTTACTATTCGTCTACGCACCCATTATGTTCAGCGGGAATACCACTCTTTTTCTACATAATGTATTTCTTTGTCTATATTTTTGACATATTTATTCAGTAAGTCAATTTAGCTCGATAAAGTCGAATTTAGTTATAAAAACAAAAAATTCCCGATTTTTGTCGGGAATTTTTTGTTTTTATTTATCGCAACAGGCATCCTTTTTAGGTGTTGCTTTTTTCTTGAGCACCTCGACTACATTATCGCCTATACCTGTGGTTTCGGTAAACATAGCATCATCGGTAACGGTGTTAACAACCTCTGTGGGAACAATAAGTTTTGCGGCAGTACCGTTAGACATGCTTACCAGCGCTTCATACTTTTTAAGCTGTAATACCGCATAATCGGCACCTGCTTCTTTAAGCGCTTTAAGTCCGTCTGCCTCGGCCTGCTTAGCAAGTAAAATCGCTTTAGCTTCACCCTCGGCTCTGGCAATACGGGCATCTCTCTCACCCTCGGCTTCGAGTATCATAGCCTGTTTATCACCCTCAGCGCGAGTGATTGCGGCGGCTTTATGACCCTCTGCCTGAAGTAAGGTTTCACGCCTATCGCGTTCTGCCTTCATCTGCTTTTCCATTGCCGACTGAATTTCAGAGGGCGGAATAATGTTTTTAAGCTCAACGCGACTTACCTTAATTCCCCACTGGTCGGTTGCATCATCAAGAATTTCGGTCATCTTGCCGTTGATGGTATCACGCGAAGTAAGTGTGCCATCAAGCTCCAACTCACCAACGATATTGCGAAGTGTGGTTGCGGTTAAATTCTCAAGCGCATTTATCGGATTAACAACACCGTAGGTATACATTTTAGCATCGAAAATTCTATAAAAAACAACGGTGTCAATCTGCATAGTAACATTATCTTTAGTAATAACAGGTTGCGGCGCAGAATCAATAACCTGCTCTTTTAATGTGATTTTTTTTGCAATTCTTTCAAGTAGCGGAATTTTGAAATGCAGACCTGCTTCCCAAGTCTTTTCATATTTACCCAAAAACTCAATTACGTACTGATGCGCCTGTGGTACAATGCACAGACAACGAGCCAATAAAATAATGATTAATGCGGCAACAATAATTAAAACAATTTCCATAAATATTCTCCTTATTCAAAATTTATAAAGATAGGATGAAATTTGCTATTTTCTCAGCAATAAGCTCATAACCTACGTTGTTCGGGCGAAGACCGTCGGGACAGAATTTTTCTTTTATTATGGGAACTCTCGGCTAAATACCCGAAATGCTCTACAAACCACATACCGGCAGTGAATAATATTCTGCTACCTCAGCCAAAGCATTCAAACCCAAATCAGATTTTGGGATAAGGTTTTTACGCTGTGGCTTTGTTAAAATACTCGTAAATCTTATGCCGTGAGATAATATTTTACCAAAATCTGTAATAACGTATCCCTGTCTACCCTACGGATAAGACTGCGGGCGTTATTGTGGGTTGTGATATAGGTCGGGTCTTCTGAGAGAATATAGCCCACAATCTGATTAATGGGGTTATACCCCTTTTCCTTCAGAGCATCGTACACCGTCATTAAAATTCGTCGGATTTCCTGCTCCTGCTCGTTGCCGAGCGAAAAAGTCATAGTTTTATCGTTCATCCAGAACACCTCTCTTTAATATCATTCTATAATATAATTATTAACAATACAAGTCTATTTTCTAAGTTCTGCGCCTTTATTTTCGAGTTTTGCAATAATTTTTGCCGTTACGCTATCGATTTCCTCGTCGCTGAGAGTTGAATCAGCGCTTCTGAGTGTTACGCTAAAGGCAACGCTCTTTTTACCTTCAGGGATTTGTGAGCCTGTGTAAACATCGAAAAGCTCGGTTTTCTCAAGTAGCCTTGACGCGCCCGAGGATATTGCCTTTTCAAGCTCACCTATCGGCAAATCTATATCGCAGAGCAGGGCGAAATCACGCTCTACTGCGGGGAATTTAGGCAGAGGCTTATAAACGGTTTTGCGCTTGTTTATAGCGAACAAAACCTCGAGCTTAATTTCGGCTACGTAAATTTTTTCCTCAATACCATACTCTTTTGCTACTGTGGGGTGTACCTCTCCGAGCACGGCGGCAGGAACGTTATTAGCCTTTATTAGCGCCTGTCTACCCGGATGTAAATAGGGCTGAGAGGAACGCTCAATATCAGTATGTGCGCCAAAAATAGCAAATATATCTTCTACTACGCCTTTAAGGGTGAAGAAATCCTCGTCCTTTCCGTAGAAGCCAAGGCTCAGTGTCGGGATTTCATCTGGCTGCTCGGTTACAGGTAACGATTTTGGCACAAAGCGTTTACTTATTTCAAAAAATCTTGCATCCCCGATTTTGCGGTTAATATTGGTTGCCATAACGGTCAACATACTAGTAATAAGCTGAGTACGCATTGTGGAATACTCGTCACCCAAGGGATTCAGTAGCTTTACTGCATTTCTTCGTGCGTCTCCTTCGGCTAAACGAAGAGTATCAATAGCCTTAGAAGAAATGAAGGAATAGGTCGCTATTTCATAAGCGCCAACGCTGCAAAGATATTTCTTTATTGCATCGGTCTTAATTCTTTCGGGCAGCTTCTTACCACGGACTACCTCACCACGCATTTTGGTACCTACGATATGGTCGTAGCCGTAAATTCGCATCACCTCTTCGGCAAGGTCGGCTCTGCCCTCAATATCGTCACGGATAGAGGGTACGGTGCAGGTAATCTTATTGCCGTCTGCCTTGGTATCAAGTCCTAAGCTGTTTAAGATTTCGACGATGCGCTCTGTCGGGATTTCTACGCCTAAGAGCTCGAGTATAGCATCTGTCGTAGTTTCAATTACTCTGGGCTTCGGTAGCGCTTCGTGGCGGTCGATTACGCCCTCTACAATATCACCTGCATCGAGTTCGTATATTAGCTGTAAAGCGCGTTCCATGGCATATTCGGTATTAATAATATCAATACCTTTTTCAAATCTGCCGCTCGCCTCGGTTCTGATACCTAAGGTTCTTCCTGTGTGGCGGATATTATCACGCTTAAACTTTGCCGACTCTAAGAATAAATCGGTTGTAGCGTCGGTAATTTCACTCTCAAGTCCGCCCATAATACCTGCAAGGCAGGAAGGTACCTCACCGTCGGCAATAACGAGCATATCGGTATTTAATTCGTAATCCTTACCGTCGAGGGTGGTAATCTTCTCGCCGTTTTTAGCGTTGCGGACGATTATATGCTTGCCCCTGAGCTCGTTATAATTAAAGGCGTGCATCGGATTACCCGTTTCAAGCATAACAAAGTTGGTAATATCAACGATATTGTTAATAGGGCGCATACCGGAAGCGGTAATTGCCTTTTGCATCCAATCTGGAGAGGGTGCGATACGGAGATTTTTAACCACTCTGCCGATGTACCGTGGGCACAATTCATAGTTTTCAACGTCGATTTTGATATAATCGTTTATATCCTCCCCTACCGTTTTATAGGTGGGAACAGGAGCATTAAATTTAGTGCCGAGTACCACGCCAATTTCCTTAGCAACACCCAAGAAGCAGTTACAGTCGGGGCGGTTGGCGGTAATTTTAAAATCAATTATATAGTCATTAAGACCTAAAACATCGCGCATATCGGTACCAACTACGGTATCACCCTTTAAAATAAGTATTCCGTAAACACCGGCACCCTCGTAATCGGCTTCGGTAAGGCATAATTCTTCGCCCGAGCAGAGCATTCCAAAAGAGTCTACGCCTCTGAGTTTTCCTGCCTTAATGTGCATACCGTTTGGAAGATAACTATCGTCCAGAGCTGCGGGGACCTTATCGCCCACCTTAATGTTCTGAGCGCCGGTTACTATCTGTACGAGTTCACCCTTACCTATATCCATCTGGCAGATTTGCAGATGGTCGCTGTTTTCGTGGGGGGTAAGCTCCTTAATTTCGGCTACAACTACATTTTTAATTTTATCGCCTGTATTCTCAATAGACTCAACCTCGAAGCCTGCCATAACCATTTTATCGCAGAGTTCTTCTACGGGTACGTTAATTTCTACATAACTTTTTAACTGATTTAATGAAATTTTCATACTACCTTCCCCCTTTCTTAGAATTGCTCAAGGAAACGTTTATCGTTTTCGAAAAGCAGACGAATGTCGCTTATCTTATAGCGTGTGGTGGTAAGACGGTCAAGACCGATACCGAAGGCAAAGCCCGAATAAACCTCAGGGTCGATGCCGCAATTGCGGAGCACGTTAGGGTGCACCATACCTGCACCTAAAATTTCTATCCAACCGCTACCCTTACAAACTCGGCAGCCTTTGCCGCCGCACTCTGAACAGGTAACGTCAACCTCAACGCTGGGTTCTGTAAACGGGAAGAAGGACGGACGGAACTTAACGGCAGTATCCTTGCCGTAAATCTCCTGAGCGAACTGCTCAAGGACGCCCTTTAAATCGCACATAGTAATACCCTTATCAACTACAAGTCCCTCTATCTGATGGAATACGGGGGAGTGTGTAGCGTCAACCTCGTCGGCTCTGAAAACTCTGCCCGGGCAAATAATTCTTATAGGCGGTGTACGGGTTTCCATTGTTCTTATCTGCGCTGCAGATGTCTGGGTTCTAAGTAAAAGATTTTCACCTAAATAGAAGGTATCTTGCATATCACGGGCGGGATGGTCGGCAGGAACATTTAAAGATTCAAAATTATAATGGTCGGTTTCAACCTCAGGACCGTCCACAACATCGAAACCCATAGACTGAAAAATGTCTATCATATCGTCGAGCACAGTGTTCAGCGGATGCAATTTGCCTGTGCTTCTCTTTTTAGAGGGCATAGTAACATCAATAGTTTCTGCCTTTAATCTTTGCAAAGTTTCAAGCTCTGCCAATTCCTTATTTCTATTAGCAATCAGCTCTTCAAGCGTTACCTTGGCCTCGTTTACAAGCTGTCCCATAATAGGGCGCTCTTCGGGTGATAGAGATCCCATCTGCTTTAAGATGGCGGTAAGCTCACCCTTTTTACCGAGATATTTTACTCTGAGTTCATCGGTTTCTTTAAGGCTTTCGGCACTGTTCAGAGCCGCTACCGCCTCACTTTTAATTCTTTCTAACTGATTTTTCATAAATTCCTCCGAAAAAAACAGGCTTCGTCCCAAAAGTTTGGGACGAAGCCTTTAAATTTAAAAACTCCGCGGTACCACCCGCATTTTCACGTTCTTACGTGAACTCTCTTTATGGCTTTAACGGACCTTACCCGACAACGCTTACTCTTTTGTTCGGCGCTGCTGCTCGAAAGGGAACTTCGGTTAAATTTTGTGTTAAATGTGCTTTCAGCCTTCGACACATTCTCTCTGAAACCGCCATATAACCTACTTTACTTTGTCATAGCATTTAAACAAAGATATAATATCATATTAATTATTTTTTTGCAAGTAATTATTTAAAGAAATTATATATACCGATAACAAACAGTACAAGGATAATCAACGGCAGAATATAGGTCAGATAAAAGCTCATCCATTTCTGCACCTTAAAGCCCTTGCCTGTGTTAGCTTCATTCATAAAGTTCTTAAAGCCCCAACCACGTTTGCGAGTACAGAAAAGAACGAAAATAAGCGAACCTATGGGAAGCAGAATGTTGCTTACAATAAAGTCCTCTAAGTCCATAATGTTCTTGCCTTCGGCAAGTGGTTGGAAATTCGACCATAGATTAAGGCCGAGTACACATGGAATAGACAGCACAAACATTGCAATTCCGTTAATTAAACTTGCCTTTTTCTTAGATATGCCTGTAAGGTCAATAATTGACGCGTTAATATTTTCAAACACCGCAAAAACGGTAGAAAGTGCCGCAAACGAAAGGAAGACAAAGAAAAGGCTTCCCCAAAGGCGACCTAGCGGCATATTGTTGAATACATTAGGAAGCGTTACAAAAATAAGGGGTGGACCTGCATTTACTTCAACACCGAAGGCTGAACATGCAGGGAAAATTATAAGGCCTGAACAAAGGGCTACAAAGGTATCAAGTGCTCCTACATTAATGGCTTCACCCATTAAAGAACGGTCTTTTTTCAGGTAACTTCCAAATATCGCCATTGAACCTATACCCAGACTTAATGTAAAGAAGGACTGATTCATAGCCGCTACTATTACATTAAAGGGTCCTGCCGACTTAAAGTTTTCAATGCTTGGAAGTAAATAGAATTTAAGTCCCTCACTACTACCCTTTAAAAAAATGCTGTTTATCGCTAATATAAGCATTATAGCAAGTAAAGCGAGCATCATATATTTTGTAATTCTCTCAAGTCCGTTTTGAAGACTAAAAGAGCATACAAGGAAACCGACAATAACAACAACAGCCATATAGATAGTCATTGTTAAGGGGTCTGCCAGCATATTATCAAATGCCGCGCTAACACCCGCATTATCAAGCCCCTCGAATTTGCCGAAAGCCATATCGACAAAATACTTAAGCAGCCAACCTGCAACTACCGTATAGAACATCATAAGCAGATAGTTGCCCGCAATTGCCAAATATGAGTGCCAGTGCCATTTTGTGCCCTCGGGCTCTAATTCGTTATACATTTTAGCGGGACTTTTCTGACTCGCTCTACCCAGTGCGAACTCCATAGTCATAACAGGAATACCCATAACGATTAGGAAAAACAGATATATAAGCACGAATATAGCTCCGCCGTTCTGCCCTGTTATATAGGGGAACTTCCAAACATTTCCAAGTCCTATAGCACAGCCTGCGCTAAGCAGAATAAAGCCTAAGCGACTGCCTAATTTTTCTCTCTCCATAAATCCTCCAAAAAACTAGTTCGCGTTATTATCCTGACTGATATTTCCGTTATTATTCTGGGTATCATTTTCGTTATTGTTCTGGGTATCATTTCCGCTATTGTTCTGGGTATCATTTTGGTTGTTGTTCGAAATATTATTTTCGGTTCCGGTGTTACCGGAGGTTTCCTCTTCTCCCATATATGTGTTTATGTGGATGGTAACCGATGCATCTGCATCAATTTTAGTACCCGCCGCCGGCTCTGTTTTGATTACGGCATTAGGTGTTGCATTTATATCATAAGGCTCCTCAAACAGGATGTTTTCATATAAAAATCCTTGCTTTAGCAGTTCAAGAATTGCCTGTTCACGCGTCATTCCCGAAACATCAGCAATAGCTACATTCCTCGGTCCCAAGCTCAACGTAAACTGTATTTTAGCTCCCTTTTTAACCGTCTGCCCTGCGGCAGGGGTCTGGGATATCACGTAGCCTCTGGGTACAGTATCGCTGAACTGCTTATCAAGAACCTCAAACTCAAATTCATAAACACTTGAATAGTTAATATCCTTAATTATCTGAGCATAGGATACATTCGAATCGGTGTTTTTAGTATTATACACAAAATCAGGAATACTGTATAGCTTTTCACCGAGCGCGGG
>JAZRKE010000060.1:0-9469 GCA_045646145.1 Acutalibacteraceae bacterium
AGATAGCGACAATGAGGACGAGGACGAAGAACTTGAAGAAAGCATTGCAGAAACAAAGATAAAAATCCGCGAACTGCAAAGACAGTTAGAGAGCAAACAAGAACAGAGAAGAATTGAACGAAAGATAAACAAAGCAAAGGATATTTTTAGAACGCTTGAAAGCACTTGGCAATTTATGACCGATAAAGAAAAACAGACCGTTTGCAGAGAATTGTTTAAGGACGTTATTATTCATAAAAACGGCGAGGTTGACGTTAATTTGAAATTAGGTAAATACCTTAAAACTAAGTAAAAATCAGTCCCTATCATAAGGAACTGATTAAGAATAATAAATTCTCTACCCTCGAACGCGGTGCCAATGATTATAGGCGAAATCAGACGTTATTTAAGAGATAATACTGCCGTTAGAATAAGCCGTTCAATTAAGGACACTGCGTATCAGGCAATGAAAATCAAGGAAGATTTTATTAATAAAAATAAGCGCGAACCGACTGTTTATGAGATTGCAAAAATTATGGATGTGCCTTCAATAGATATTGTAACTGCGCTTGAAAGTATTGTCGACCCGGTTTCTCTCTATGAGCCTGTATATTCTGACGGCGGGGACACTATATTTGTGTTGGATCAAATCGGTGATAATAATGATGACAATAATTGGCTTCAAGAAATCTCAATTAAGGAAGCTATTAAAAATTTAAGCGATCGCGAAAAGAAGATTTTGACACTTAGATTTATTCAGGGTAAAACACAGATGGAGGTTTCTGAAGAAATTGGTATTTCACAGGCTCAGGTATCCCGTCTTGAAAAATTTGCACTTAATAAAATAAAGGAATAAATTTTTGCATAGTTATAATGTAAGGAGGCTACATTATGCTTTGTAGAATTGATGAACTAAAAAACAAACAGGTTGTAAGTGTAAAAAACGGTGCGATGCTCGGAAGAATTGATGATGTAGAAATCAACACCGAAACGGGAACAATTAATGCAGTAATAATTTTTGGTAAAAATCATATTTTAGGAATTTTTGGTAAAGAAAATGATATTATTATTCCTTGGCGTGATGTTCAGGTTATCGGTAGTGAAACCGTTTTGGTAACCACGGAATCACTAGTAAAATTTTAAAAAACACTTCCTTTATAAGAAAAAATTCTCTTTAATATTACAGACATATCAGAGAAAATTAAACTTATAAAGGAAGTGATTTTTTTGAAGCAAATAGCGCTTTTTATTAAATCTTTTACAATTATTTTGCTAATTGCTTGTATAGCTATTTTCTCCTCAATTTTTTATTTATCAGGTAAACTTTCGGATAATTATAAGGTGCCTAGCGGAAAAACATTGGAGATTTCAACAAACATACCCGTTAAGGCAACATATCTAAATTCAAGTACTGCTCAGGGGAAAATACTTAACAGTATAGGAAGTAATTATGATGTTGAATTGAAAATTTTCGGTTTAATTCCTGTGGGAAAAGCAAGTGTTGAAATAATCGATGATATGTATGTATCGGTTTTGGGAACTCCTTTTGGTATGAAAATTTATACCGAAGGTGTCCTTATTATAGCTCTGAGTGAAGTTGATACGAATATAGGTAATATTAGCCCTGCCAGAGTTTGCGGATTACAAGAGGGAGATTACATTGTAACTCTAGACGGTAAAAAGGTATATACAAATGAGGATGTAAGCCTAATTATAGAACAAAGCGGCGGACGGGCGCTTAATGTAGTTGTAAACCGAAACGGGAAAATTTTACCGCTGACACTAACCCCCGAAATATCTGTTAGCACAGAAAAATTTAAGGCGGGAATTTGGGTAAGAGACAGTTCTGCAGGAATCGGAACTTTGACCTTTTATTATCCATCCAACAATGTAGTTTGCGGTCTCGGACACGGTATCTGCGATAAGGATACAGGAAGTCTTTTAACGGTAAATTCGGGCCAACTTGTCGGTGCAGAAATTATTTCGTTAAAAAAAGCGGTTTCAGGTGAGCCAGGTGAACTTACTGGTCGAATAACCCTTACTCAATACGGGGATATTGCTATAAATTCAAATTGCGGTGTGTATGCTTCTGCAACCAAAAAGTATAATACTGAAAATATGTTGCCTGTTGCCTTAAAACAAGAGATAAAAAACGGTGAAGCAAAAATTATTACAACAATTTCAGGCTCAACTCCTAAAGAATATAGCTGTACTGTTAAAATTTGCGATGAGAGCGGCGTTCAGAATCTAATTGTAAAAATTACCGATAAGGATTTAATTAATTCCACAGGCGGAATTTTACAGGGTATGAGCGGCTCGCCGATAATCCAAAACGGCAAACTAATTGGTGCCGTAACTCACGTGCTTATAGACGACGCCACAAAAGGCTATGGAATATTCGCCGAAAATATGCTTGAAACCGCGCAATCCGTAGGGAACGGCGCCTCGACATCCCACTTAAAAGAAGCGTCGTAAATAAAAAGCGTCCCGATTATTTTCGGGATGCTTTTTATATGCTTTTGCGACGATTTAAAAATAGATGCAGTGAACAAAATTACTACTTTTTTGTAAATATTTTATATTGTAAGAATTTCGCAAAAATGTTATAATTTTTTTAAAGGAGGGGCTATTATGAATAGAAAATACCTAAATATGATTGAGCCCGGCAAGATAGTCGTTGCAGAAGAAGAGATTTCCACCGAACAACTCGGTGATGAAGAGGTTTGCGGAAAAACTCTTTATACGCTGGTTAGTGCGGGAACAGAATTCAACGGAATTTTTATGAACGGTCTTAACACCAGATATCCAAGAAAATTTGGATATACCACTGTTTTTCAGGTAGAAAAAATTGGCAAGAGTGTTGTTGGCATTGAAGTAGGGGATATTGTTTTCACTACAGCACAGCACCAGTCATATCAATTTGACAATTATAAAAATGTTGTTAAAATACCTGAAAATGTTTTGCCTGAACATGCTCTCCTTACTCGTATGGCAGGAGTATCAATGGCTACAATAAAGGAAACTTGTATTAAACCCGGAGAATTAGCACTCGTTACCGGATTAGGACCTGTTGGATTTATGGCTATGCACATTTATTCAAATTTGGGTTATCAAGTAATCGGTGTTGACCCCAATCCTAAGAGAAGAGCTTTAGCTGAAAAAAGTGGATTTACTTGTTTCGAAAAAGTTCCTTTTGACAATGAAAAATACAATAAAAAAATAGCTTTAGCATTAGAATGCTCCGGTGTTGAGTCTGCTGTGCTTGATTGTTGTAATATTGTTCGTCCAAGAGGCGAGGTGTCTTTAGTGGGCGTTCCGTGGAAAAAGATTTGTGATATTTCTGCCCAAGAGTTATTGCACAGTATTTTCTATAATTTTGTAACTGTTTATAGTGGTTGGGAAAATGATTTACCAAGAGAAAACTCAAGATTTGTCTTTGAAACTGCCAACAAAAATTACCGTCTTGCTTTAAGATTAATATCCGAAGGAAAAATCGATGTTAATGGTATTTATACAATCAGACCGTATAACGAGGCACAGGAAGCTTTTGAAGATATACGTGACAGAAATGAAAAGAATTTAGTAACCATTTTTAAATGGGATTAATAAATACTTATGAACGAATTTAATTATATAATCGAATACAAATATATGGGCGGAAAAAACGTGAATAAAGTTTCTCCACATAAACATTCTAACAGAACATTTCCGTTTTGTGTTTCAGTTTGCGTTGATAAAGGTTCATATTTTGTTGAAACCGCTAATAAAAGGTATGATATAAAAAAGGGCGAGACCGTTTTTATACCTAGTTTTATTATGCACAATGTCGGTACTGAGTGTAATGCTACGGTTACATATTCACATTTTTTATGCAGTTATTTAGATGTTGATGTGTTAACTTTTGCGAACACCGAATGTATGATTTTTAAAAATGATAATATTCGTAATTTGCTAACTGAAATGAATGCTGCATCAACTGCTGACGGACTTTTAGCTAAAATCGGTACAGATAAGGCTATTGCTGAATTGATTTATACTTTAATTCGTGAGTATGGATTGGATTTTGAATACTTCAATATGGATTTGTGGCTTTTAAAGGTTTTGAATTATATTCATTTGAATTTTGAAAGAGACATATCTATAGATGAAATAATAAGATTAAGCGGATATTCAAAAACCAGGTTTTATCAACTGTTTACGCAGATAATGAGCATGACACCTTTGCAATATATTGAGCAAAAGAGGATTAAAAAAGCGACTTTGCTATTATTGGAAGGCAAAAAAGTTAAAGAGGTTTCGTTAGAAACAGGCTTTTCTGACAAAGCTTATTTTACAAAAAAATTCAAGAAAATATTCGGTATTACGCCGAGTGAATACAAAACTAATTATAATAAAAATATGGAGGAATATTTCAATGATACTCAACAAAGCAAATGATATAGTAGTAAAAAAATTTGAAAAATGTCATGACGGTGAAGGCACATTATATTGTAAATCCTTATTAGTAGGATTTGATGAAAGCAAATTTAATTTTATGCATTATGATGATATTAACGCAGGTGTTTCGATTGGTGAACATCTACACACAAATCATGAAGAAGTATATTTCCTTTTATCCGGAACCGGCACTTTGCTTTTTGATGGCAAGGAATATGATATGAATCCCGGAGATGTTTCTTTATGTAATTTGGGTCACTCTCATGGATATATCGCAAAAACAGATAGCGTCATGATTGTTGTAGGTTAATACATAGCTGTAACAAATATAATCAAGACAGAGTATAGCTCCTTGTGTTATATAATTGTAATTTTTTGGTTCTATATTGACACACTGCTGTCGGATAGTCATTTGCTGCAGAATGATAAGTTGATAGGTGAAGTTACCCACGTGCTTATAGACGACCCAACCAAAGGCTACGGCATCTTTGCGGAAAATATGCTGGAGACCGCGCAATGTGTATCCCAAAGCAACCAAATTAAAGACGCATCATAAAATTAAAACCATTGCAGTTTACTGCAATGGTTTTAATTTTAGATAAAAGAAATAATAAATCAAATAATAAATGAAAATTGAATAAGTGTTAATGTTATGATAAAATAATTTAAAAGAATACTATACCAAATCAAAATGTGTAACATAAGGAGAATATTTATGAAAAAAATTATTTCTATAATATTAGTTTTAAGTTTACTTATTTCTACTTGCGGTTGTGAATACTTGGCACAAAATGAAAATAGTGATTTTGTTTCTGAAAGACAGAATCTATTGACTGACGGTTCTAATTCCGCAGTGGGTTCTGATGAGCAAAAAACAAAACAAGATAAAGATTTGAATAGTGATTTTGTTAATGAAAAACAAAACCTTATCGCCGAAGAATCTAATTCGGCTATGAGTTCAAAGGAGCAAAATACAGAATCAAATGAAAAAGGCACTTCATCAACAGGTCCAACTATTTGTCCACCAGCCCCAAACAATTTTACAAACGAAAACTCTGACCAAAAAGAAGCTAATGAAACTGAAATCACAGTAATAAAAAATCAACTGCCCGAGGTGAAATTTTCGGTTAAAGACAGTAATGTTAGATTTACTGATATGGTAAATTTATCTGACGGCGGTTTTGCTGTTTCGGGACATCGTTTTACATATGACTTGGTTTATTCAATTATTCAAGTCTATGACGAAAATTCAAATCTTAAAAATGAATATTCGTATGGTGGTGGAAACGGCTTTGATAAAATAGCGGTTTGCAGTGACGGTGGTTTTGTTGCGGCATCATACTGCCCGCCTTGTATTACGAAAATAAACAGTAATTTAGAAACTGAATGGTTTATGCCTTACGAAAACGTTGAATTTGAAGGTGCAGTACAGGACATTGAAGAAATATCACCCGAAATAATTGCTGTTTTGTTTGTGTCGTTAAACTCGCCTGATTTTAGCAGAAGACTTAAAATTGCTTATCTTGACCAAAACGGAGAACTTATTGAAACAGTTGACTTAATGAAAAATTTTGATCCACAAGATGCAGATATAATTGCTGACGGCAATGGAGGATTTTATCTATTATCTGCTTGTGATAAGGAATTGGCAAAAAAATATCAGCTGGTTGCAGAAAATTATGATAATTCAAAAGCAACTGAGGCTGTAATAATGCACTTTTCAGCCGAAAGGAACTTGTGTGGGTTAAAACTTTAGGCGGAGGCGGAAATGATTGGATTGAAGAAAGCACAATAGACAATGATGGTAATTTTTATCTTGCGGTAGGTACAGAGTGGTACGGAGCAGATTCATTTTGGGAAATGGGTGTTGAACGTTCTATGCCTTATCGCCGTATGCTTGTTAAATTAGATAAAAACGGTAATTTAATTTATAAAGTTCCTCTTTCAGCTAAGGGAATGGCAGTTGACCAAGTTTTTGGAATACATATAAAAGACGGTAAAACTTATGTAGTTGGTATGACGGATTATTTTGACGGTTATCAAATTAAATATCCCTGTGAACAAATTTTACCGGAAGAAAAACAAAAAGGAGAAAGGGTTTTCTGTGTATATAATCTCTGTATAGATACTGACGGAAAAGAAATTGAAAGAAAAATTTTCCGAAATGATATAAATAATACGCCTTGTGATTCTACTTTGTTATCTGATGGAATCTTGGTAATTGCCGGAAGCGTTTCTAAGGATGAAAATCCGTTTAATTTAGGATTTCCATTAGGTGTTGATACGGCAGCAGCGCTATTTATATACAAATGAGGATGTAAAATGAAAAAATTAAAGAAATTTTTATATTTTTTATACTGTATGGGTTAAAGGAAAGAAAAAATGAAAAACAAATTATATTACGTAATACCTTTTGTGGCGTTTCCTATATTACTGCTACTGAGTGTTGAGCTAGATAATATAAAACTGTTGCAAATGAATCCTTATACAATAAGTGCGGTACTATTGCTCTTTTCTGTGGCTATGGGCTTTTTTTCTACTACCTATAGAACTTTTGATTATTTGCTAACCATAATTATGCCCATATCGCTGTTTTGTTGTATGTTTGTAGGTGGATTTTTAGATAAAAGCGATTTGGAAACTCGATTCCATCTATATAAAGCGGTTAATACTGCATTTCAGCCTATAGTTCTTCAATTATACTTTCTTATGGCAATAACAACTTTCTTGGCTTCGTTTAAGCGTTTTAGGAATATTAAAAAAGCATTTAAAAAATAAGTGATAAGAACTTTGTCTTCTTAAATTAAAGCATGTAAACGGAAAACTTATCAATGCAGTAACAAAAACATTAAAAACAGGGACTGTTTTCAGTCCCTATTTTTGATATTGACATATGTAATTAAGGTCTCTTAAACACCAGTGGCGAACCGCCTTCCTCAAGGGTGATTTCATTGATTACCAGTTCACCGTTGTTTATCTTAAATTCGGTGCTTTCAAATTTTGCATTCCAGCTCATAGCTGTGTACAGTGTGTTGCCTTCTACATAGTAGACTTCCTCGGTGCTGAATGCGCCAAGCATATCATTAACATTATAGTTTTTCAGTGAAGCTTCCACATAGTCCTCGACATTCAGACCATATTCATCTAGCATTTTTTGATCGGCCTGTTCTTTTGTCAAGCCTTCCTGTGCAAAGGATTCGTACATAATTTCAATGGTATAATCCTTAAGTTTTTTTATATAATCTTCTTCGTCCTTGAGTTTAATTTCCATGGACAGGGTGCCGGTGTTTCCAAAATTCATAATCATTCTGTAATCAACACTGCCAAAGTCTTCAAAACCTACCATTTCATCGGAGAGATCTACATCACAGATCCAAGTGCCTTGCAGGATCTTAGTGCTCTTGGTGGTAAAGCGTGAGTCGGTTTTTAATTTACTGCCTTCAGTTTTATTACAAACACTGCAGGTCTTTGGAGCTTCTGTTGTAGCTTCATCCCACTTATGTTCAGCAGTTTTGCCCTCGGTGATCTTGCAAACAGAGCAAGTTTTCGGTGCAGCACAAGTAGCGTCTTTCCAAGAGTGCCCCAAAGCGTTACCTTCGGTCGTTTTACAGACAGTGCAAGTCTTAGGCGCAGTGCAGGTGGCATTCTGCCAAGAGTGGGGCAGCGGATCACCTTCAGTGGCATTGCAAACCGTACATATTTTAGGTGCAGTACAGGTAGCATCCTGGAAGGTGTGAGGCAGAGCCTCGCCTTCGGTGGCGTTGCAAACCGTACATGTCTTAGGCGCAGCGCAGGTAGCATCCTGCAAAGTGTGAGGCAGAGTTTCTCCTTCAGTTTCACCACAGAGTTGGCAGGTCTTCGGGGAAGCGCAAGTAGTAGCAAGCCACTCGTGTTCGCAGCCGCAACCTACTAAAAGCAGGATAAGTACCATAACCAGCGCACAAATCAATAAATTTCTTTTCATACAAATCCTCCTATTTCTTTTTGAGTTAAAAGATTATAGCATAAAATTAAACTAAAATCAACAAAAAATGTCGCTAATTTAATTTTAGATAAAATTAATTAAAGATTAGATAAAGTTTAATTATTGTAGAAAAATGTATATTATGGTAAAATTATATTGGTTAAAGGCGGTGTAATTATGGATCATATTACAGTAGGTGAAAAATATAATGTCGGCAAGGTGGCTTTTGTAGAATGCACGAAGGATGAACCACTTAATAACATTGACATCAAGAATAAGTGTTTTTTATTGATAATACTAAAAAAAGGAAGGCTGGAGTTTAGTGTGGGCGGTGAAAAAATCTCTACTATTGCGCCCGCATTTTTGTGCTTTGATGAATCGGAAAACCCAGTGTTTTTTCCAACATTAAAATCAGAATATATCTGTGTATACTTTCATCCCAAATTTCTTAATATTAATATGACATTTGAGTTATTGCGGTCAAATAATTATGAAGATATTGCCACTACGCATGATATGTTTTTACTAAAGCCTTTTATAGAAAAAGCATATGTTATACCGATTCTTGAAACTCAGATTGAAAAAATTGAACGTTCTGCTGCATATATGATTGAAGAGTTAGAGCAACAACGTGATTGGTACTGGTCTTGCAGAGGTCGCTCTTATTTTATGGAGATTATTATTGCCCTGGAAAGAATGTACGGTTTGATAGGTTACGGAATATCCCACCATAAATCAGATAACCTCCCTATAATCAACAATCCAAAACTTCGGGATGCAGTGTTCTACATAGAGGGACATTATGGTGATAATATAACCCTTTCCGATATTTCAGCTAATGCAGGAATAAATCACACCACCCTTACTGCAATAATGAAAGATGAGCTTGGTTGCACTGCAATGGAGTATTTAATGAGATATCGTATTACAATTTCTAAAAAACAACTTGCCTTTACTGACGTACCAATTAAAGATATTGCAAATATGGTTGGCTTCAAAACTGTTCAGCATTTTAACCGTATTTTTAAAGAAATAACCGGCACAACCCCTGCCGAATTTCGTAAAGCGGCGGTGCAGAAGCGAAAGGAT